>CAYMQV010000273.1:0-5384 GCA_964392395.1 uncultured Gemmatimonadaceae bacterium | reverse complement strand
CGCCATACCAGATCGACTCGGCGACGTCAGCCAGCGGCACGGATTCCCACCCGTTCCATTCGATCAGTGAAAAGCGCGACCGCATCCGCCGCGTCGCGGGCGGAGTCACCGGGTACCATCGTCGGCGTATCGAATACGATCGTCACCCGCGCAAACGGTTTCGGGATCATGAAGTGATCCCAGCTCTTCAGGTACCAGGCGCGCGTTGCATGCACGCCGAACGCAACGACCGGCGCGTCGGCACGATGGGCCGCCACCAGCGCACCGGCCGCGAACGTGCGATTCGGTCCACGCGGTCCGTCGGGTGTCACCGCCACCGTGAATCCGTCCTTCAGGCTGCGAACGAGTCCGAGCAGGGCCCGGTCGGCTCCACGCGAGCTGCTGCCTCGTATGAGCTTGCAACCAAGCCGACGCGCAATCTGCGCGATCAGTTCACCATCCCTGTGCGTACTGATGAGGCTCGCGATCGACTGGAAGCGCATGATGTAGAGCAGCGGCAACAACTGTCCGTGCCAGAGCAACAGGGCCACCGGCTGGCCATCGTGACGCATCCGATCCACGGGCCCCGCGTCGAGCATTCGAACGCGCCAGGTCACGCCGATCGCGCGGATGATCCAGCTGCCAACCAGCGAGAGCCATCGGGCGCGGCGCGCATCGGCGATCGATCTCGCGTCGCCGGCGTCCGCCGTGCTGGTCACGCCACCAGTCCGGCGATCATGTCCGCCACACGCACCGCCGCGCCGGGCTGTCCCATGCGCACGCGTACCTCATGCAACGCGGTCACCATAGCGGCGCGCTGTGGCGACCGCTCATCCAGCAATTCCAGCAGGGCCGGCGCCACGACGTCAGCGCGCAACTGGTCCTGGATGAACTCCTGCGCCACACGGCGTTCCGCGACAATGTTGACCAGCGCGATGTTCGGGAGCGTCACCAGCCGCTTCGCAATCGCATATGTGAGCGCACTGGTGCGGTACGCCACGACCAGCGGGCAACCGAGCACCGCGGCTTCGAGCGTCGTCGTTCCGCTCTTGCACATGGCCGCGGTCGCCGCCCGCAACACCGTGTGCGACGCATCGCGCACGACGGGATACGGACAGACGGTTGGGTCGATCATGACACTCGGCGGTGCGCTCACGACGACCTGCACGTCGCCACGCGCCGCCGTCACGGCGCGCGCGGTCGATACGAAGTCGGTCAGATGCCGGGCGATCTCGCCGGCGCGACTGCCCGGAAAGAGTGCCAGCACCGGTCGCGCCGGATCGAGACCAAGCGCGGCGCACGCCGCCTCGCGCGAGAGCGGGTGCTGCGTGGCATCGATCAGCGGCGAGCCAACGAACGTGGCGTCGATACCGGCGTCCCGCAGCAGCTTCTCCTCAAAGGGCAGTATGACCGCCGCCTTGGTCACCGTCTCGCGCAAGTCACGCACACGACTCTTGTGCCACGCCCACACCTGAGGCGTGATGTAATAAAGCACGGGAATCCCGCGCTTCCTCGCTTCCCGCGCCACACGCATGTTGAAGCCAGGATAGTCGATGAGCACGACCAGCTTCACGCGTCCGGTGTCCATCCTCTGGCGCAAGGCCGCCATCAGCCGACGCAGGATCGGCAGGTGCTTGATGACTTCGACGAACCCGACCACGGCGATGCGTTCGGCGCGCTCGAACAGCTCCACCCCTTCGGCATCGAGGCGTGGTCCACCGACACCAACCAGATGCAACTCCGGCCGCCGCGCACGGAGCGACGTCACCATGGCGGCCGCATGCATGTCGCCAGACGGCTCACCCGCGACGATCATCACCTCGACAGCCGTCACGCCGGCCTCAGCGCCCCACCGCGCAATCGCGTTGCATGCCGGTCGATGTCCGTCACGATCCGCAGCGCAGTCGACAGCGCCTCTCGACCCGCCGCACCACTGACGACGACCGGCTGCTCGCCGCGAATCGCGGCGACGAAGCTGTCCAGTTCCAGCCGGAGCGGTTCTCCTTCAGGCGCAACGAGCGGGACGGGTTCGACGAACTGTTCGAGCGATGTCACCTGGGCTGCCAGGTCGCGCGGATCGACGTCGGCACGCATTCGGAAGAACATGCCGGCACCCGTGCCGAGATCGAGCGAGACGTAACCACTGCGCTGGAAGATGCGCAGCTTGCGCGTTTTGTCGCGCGAGACACGACTGGCCGTGATCGTCGCCACCGCACCGCTCGCAAACTCGAGTCGGGCATTCGCGATATCGAGTGTGTCAGTCAACACCGGCACGCCAACCGCACTCACGTCAACGACGGGGCTTCCGACGATTGTTGCCACCAGGTCGATATCGTGGATCATCAGGTCGAGCACTACCGCCACGTCCGCGCCGCGCGGCGTATACGGTGCCAGTCGATCGCTCTGCACGAAGAGCGGATCGGCAAGGTGCGGCCAGGCCGCCCGGACAGCCCGGTTGAAGCGTTCGATGTGCCCAACCTGCAACACGACACCCGCGGCTGCCGCCGCATCAACCAGCGCATCGGCCTCGTCCAGCGTCACGGCGATGGGCTTCTCGACGAAAAGGTGTTTCCCCGCGCCGAGGATCGACATGCCAACCGCATGATGCGCAGTGGTCGGGACCACGCAGCTGACGGCGTCGCAGGCGGCGATCAGTTGCTCGAGCGTCGCATGCGCCTGCACGCCCAGCTCGGCCGCGACCGTCGCGGCGCGTTCAGGATTGGCGTCGTAAAAACCAGCGAATGCACTCCCCGTCATATCGCGGAGAATACGGACGTGATGGAAGCCAAGCCCGCCAGCCCCCGCGACACCGATGCGCATGTTCAGAACCCGATCCCTCGCTCGCTCTCTTCGATGAACGTGAGGAATGCCGTGACCTCTGGCAGCATCTGGAGCTCAGCCCGCGCCCGGCCCAGTGCCTGCGAGACATTCAGCTCGGAACGGAAGACGAGCCGATATGCGCGCTTCAACTCACGCACCAGCGATTCATCGAAACCGCTGCGTTGCAAGCCGACGGAGTTCAGTCCGTACAACTTGACCGGATTACCGACCGCCTTCAGGTAGGGTGGGACGTCCTTCGCCACGCGGGAGCAGCCGCCGACGAAAGAATGACGGCCGATGCGCGCGAACTGGTGCACCGCCACCAGGCCGGACACGATTGCCCGGTCATCGATGCTGACATGCCCCGCGAGCTGCGTGCCATTGCCAATGATGACACCATTCCCGATCTGACAGTCGTGCGCAAGATGCACGTACGACATCAGGAACGAGCCACTCCCGACGCTCGTCTTCAGCGAGTGGGTCGTTCCGCGATTGATCGTCGCGTATTCACGAATCACCGTGTTCTCACCAATCTCGACGGTGGTGTGCTCGCCCTTGTACTTGAGGTCCTGCGGATCACCACCGAGCACTGAGCCGATGCCGACTTTCACGCCCGACGCCAGCGTCACATTCCGCTCCAGCGTCGCGCGCATGGCAATCACGCAGCCGTCACCGATCACGCATTGGTCGCCGACGTACGCATACGGCCCGATCGTGACACGCTCTCCCACGATCGCAGTCGGTGCGATGATCGCGGTCGGATGAATCTCGCTCATCACGATGGCTGTCATCGCGGGCGCACCATGGCGGCCATATCGGCCTCGCACACCACGTCTCCGTCAACACGCGCCACGCCGTGCATCTTGCACAGGGTCCCGCGCACTTGCACGACGTCGAGTTCGAATCGAAGCTGATCACCCGGCTTCACCGGGCGACGGAACTTGACGTTGTCGAGACTGGTGAAGTAGACCACCTTCGAGTCGGGTTCCGCGAGACCTTTCAGCATCAGCATGCCGCCGACCTGCGCCATCGCTTCCACGATGAGTACGCCCGGCATGATGGGATGTCCCGGAAAATGACCTTGAAAAAAAGGCTCATTGATCGTCACATTCTTGAGACCGACGACGCGCTTGCCTTCCTCAAGCTCCAGAATCCGATCGACCAGCAGGAACGGATAGCGGTGCGGCAGCACCTTCATGATTTCTTCGATACCAAGCACCGTCGTCTCCTCCTTCGCTGTCCGGAGCAGCTCGCGAACGAACAGGACCGTGCCCTTGTGGCTCGGTCGGAATGCGCGGATGTGCCCGCGAACGCGGGCGCCAGCCAGCGCCAGGTCTCCCACACAATCAAGCGCCTTGTGGCGCACACATTCGTCCGGCCAACGCAAGGTCGTGTCGACCAGACCGTCAGCATCCATCACGACCGCGTTCGACGTGCTTGCCCCCTGAATCAACCCGGCCGCACGCAACGCTTCCACTTCGTGGACGAAACCGAACGTTCTCGCGTCGGCCAACTCCCGGGCGAAAGACTCCTCCGTCACGGTGAGCACGATGCGTTGCTCTCCGATCAGCGGATGGGGAAAATGGATCGAGACGTCCAGGTCCAGCGTCGGGGATGGCGTGGCCTCGTAGACAGACTCCCCGTCAACCACGCGAATTGGTGTGCGCACGCGCAGGTACCGCGCCGGTCCGCCATGACCGACAATCCCGGCCTCGCGCAACGCATCGATGAATGCGCGCGAACTCCCGTCCGCGATCGGAGGCTCCGCCGCATCCATCACGATGCGCAGATCGTCGATCGACAGCGCCGCCACCGCAGCCAGGACATGCTCGACGGTATGGAAGGCGTTGTCCCCGTCACCGAGCTGTGTCCGTCGGTCGGCCAGCTCGGCGACCCACGCAAGCGCTGGCACCGGTACGGCGCCCGGACGATCGCTCCGCACGAAGGTGACCCCCGCGCCTGGAGCCGCGGGCTCGAATCGCAACGTCACCGGCCGACCGAGATGCAGGCCGATACCGGAGACGAGTGCTGATCGTGTAACGGTCTGGCGGCGCGAAGCAGTCATGAGTCGCGCCGCCGTGGGTCCAACGACTTGAGCAGCGCCGGCAGTCGGTGCGCGGCAGCCTGCACCCGCAGCGACTGACGATGGGGACGTGCGGGATACCCGCTCCACGTCTCGCCGGGTGGCACATCACCGAACACGGCAGACCGACCTGCGATCCGGGCGCCGGCACCGATTGAAATGTGCCCCGCCAAACCCGCCTGGCCGGCGATGATCACGCCGTCACCGATTCGCGCTGATCCGGCGATGCCCACCTGCGCCATCACCAGGCAGAGTTGCCCCAGACGAACGTTGTGGCCGATCTGCACGAGGTTGTCGATCTTCGTTCCAGCGCCGATCACCGTGTCGCCGACGCTTCCGCGATCAACGGTCGTGTTCGCGCCGATTTCGACGTCCGACTCGATCACGCACCGGCCCACGTGCGGAATCTTCTGGTGCGCGCCACGAGTGAAAACGTAACCGAAACCATCGCTGCCAAGCACTGCACCCGCCTGGATGATCACCCGATCGCCCAGCTGTGTAC
>CAYMQV010000272.1:0-5436 GCA_964392395.1 uncultured Gemmatimonadaceae bacterium | reverse complement strand
GGGGGGCACAATTGCGTGCACGCGGAACGCCATCGGTCGCCGTCGCGCACCTGTCACTGCAGGCCAGCGATGCGACAGTGCCGGGGGCTGATGCGCTGCTGTCGGCGGTCGAACGCTGGCACCTGCTGCGCGCGGTGGCGTTGTACAAGGGAAACAAGACGCACGCGGCGCGCAGCGTCGGTATCAGCCGCATGACGCTCATCAGCAAGTTGAAAACTTTCGGCGACGAGAATGCGCAATGATCGATACCGAACGCCCCGCGGTGCGGAGCGTGCACAGATGACCAGTTCCATTGTCGGGCACGCCTTCGTGCGCAGCGCCATTGCGCCAGTGTTTGCCGAGCCACGGGTCGCGTCTGCGCAGACGTCGCAGCGACTGGCCGGTCATCCGGTCTACGTGCTGGAGTCACGTGATGATCACTGGCACCGTATCCGCGGCATGGACGACTACGAGGGGTGGATGCATGATGGCTATTTCATGCGTCTGGTGGACGAAGCCCCGGTGATTGCGACCACGTCACCTGACTTCGCACTGACAGACGTGCCGCGTGTGTCGATGGGTGTGGTCGCGCGCAGCGAGCGGCACGGACTGCGTGCGCTGCCGCTGGGCGCGTGGCTCGATCTCGACGAGGAGATCGTCGATGGAGAGATGGTCCCGTTGAACGAGATGGAGGAACACTTCGCCACTGCCCCGGATGCGATCGCGCAATCCGCCGTCGAGTGGTTTGAAGGCACGTCGTATCAGTGGGGCGGCATCACGCCATGGGGCGCTGACTGCAGCGGCTTCGTGCAGACCATTTTCGGCATCCACGGCGTGCAGCTGCCTCGCGATGCGCACCAGCAGGCGCTCAGCGGCGCGCTGGTCTCGCGCACGGAACTGCAGCCCGCCGACCTGCTCTTTTTCTCGGACCGGTCCGACCAGCGGATCACGCATGTCGGCGTGGCGCTGGCGGGTGATCGGCTGGCACACGTCGCGATCGGACGGGGCGGTTTTGCGCTGGAGTGGCTCGGGGATCTGGATGATGACTACGTCGCGTCGCTCAGCGCGCGATTCGTCACGGCGCGACGCTTAGTCTAGGAGACCAGCCCGGCCGGGGCCGCGGGCGCAAGTGGCAGGGCGGTATCCAGCACCTGATTCACGTGCAGCGCGGTCCGCGTGGCCTCCGTGTCGTCGACCGCGACGATCATGGTGAAGATTCCCGGCTGATCCAGCGGGAGATCGACCACCGCCAGCAGCGGGACGTCGATGCCGTCGGCCCCCTCCGGCGGTGAACCAACCAACAGCTCGCCGCGCGACGACCAGAGCATGTCGCCCAACGGATTGACCCACTCGAGACTGACCCCGTGCGGCCCCTCGTCTTCAGCCACGGCCTTGAGGCGCACCACGAAGGTCGCGCGTGGATGCACCGACGGCAGTTGGCCGACGTGGAGGGCGTCGAAGACACCCAGGATATTCAGCTTCCCTTCTTGCGACACGTTGGCGGCGTCAGCGAACAGCGCGAATTGAACATGCATGCACGCATGGTACCTGCCGCCCGCGCACTCCGGAAGGCGTTCCGGGCCGCGCTAGATTGCTGCTGATGTCAGCTACCGTCGTGCCAGCCACCGTCGTCCCAGCCACCGTCGTCCCAGCCACCGTCGTGCCAGCCACCGCCGCAGCACCATCGCTCGCCGCCGTCGCACCGCCGACCCAGCCCGGATTCGGCACGATCGACATGCTGCTGCTGCTGATGGCGGCGCTGTGGGGAGCGAACTTTTTCGCGGTGCAGTATGGCACGGCGCACATGCCTGGTCTCGCCTTCAATACATCGCGCATGGCCCTTGGCGCGGTCGTGATGCTGGCGCTGACCCTGCTCGTGGTGCGCGAGCCGTGGCCATCGCGTGGTGACACCCTCAGAATGCTCGGGTACGGCATCATCGGCAACGGTATCTATCAGTACTTCTTCGTGATGGGCCTGTCGCGCGCTCGCGGGGGGTCGGCATCGCTGATCCTCGCGGCATCGCCTGCGGCACTGGCGCTGCTCGGCTGGGCAACCAGGACGGAGAAGATGAGCCGCTTCCTCGTGGCGGGGGTCATGATGTCGGTGGTTGGTGTTTCGATGGTGATGCTTGGCGACAACGCCACCCTGGGCCACGGCGGCACCTGGATCGGCAGCCTGTATCTGGCCCTGGCCGTGATCACGTGGGCGACGTATGCCACGCTCCTCCGCCCACTCACGCAGCGCGTGAATGGCTTGCAACTCACATTGATCACGCTGCTCGGTGGGCTCGTGCCGCTGCTGGTCCTGACCGGCGGCGACATGCTCGCGACGGAGTGGCGGGCCCTGTCGTGGCGTACCTGGGCGGCGATGGCCTACGCCGGGCTGGGAGCGATCGTCATCGCCTACGTCATTTACTACCACGGGCTGAAGAAGCTCGGTGCGACACGCACCTCCCTCTACGCCAACCTGCAACCGTTCGTCGCGATTCTGGTGGCATGGCAATTTCAGAATGACCGTCCCACCATCTGGCAACTCATGGGCTTCCTCTGCATCACCGGTGGTTTGCTCCTCGCGCGACGCGCGGCATGACCGTCCTCGTCCTGTTCGACATCGACGGCACGCTGCTGCTGGCACATGGTGCAGGCCGCCGAAGCGTGCATCAGGCGATGGTGGACGTGTACGGCGCGACGGGACCACAACAGCATCCCTTCGACGGGAAGACGGATCCGCAGATCGTGCGCGAGCTCGGCACCATGGCGGGTATCGATGAGGAGATCATCCAGGCGCGGATGGCGGCCGCGCTCGACCGGTACTATCAGTATCTGGAGGCGGACATCTCCGCGGCGCCGCAGACAGTCCAGCTGCTGCCTGGGGTGCACGAACTGCTCGATACCCTCGAGGCGCGTTCGGACGTGATGCTCGGCCTGCTGACTGGCAACATCGAGGCAGGAGCCGCCCTCAAGCTGCGCGCGGTCGATATCGCGTTCGAACGGTTCGTCGTCGGCGCCTATGGCTCGGATGCGCCCGTCCGGCCGGCGCTGCCAGCCATCGCGCAGGCACGCGCCGCGGCACGGCTTGGCCGTGAGCTGTCCGGCGCCCAGATCGTCATCGTCGGTGATACCCCGAATGATCTGACCTGCGGTCGCGCGATCGGGGCCCGCGCCATCGGCGTCGAGACCGGACGGTTCAGCGCGGTCGAGTTACGGCAGCATGACCCACTCGCCGTCTTCGAGAATCTGCTGGATACCGACGCGGTGGTGACCGCGATCACGAGCGTCGCCGCCGAGCGCGCGGCGTGATGCCGTCGGGCGATGGAGTGCTCCCGGCGCGCGTGCACGGTGCGTGGCATGACCGGACACTCGACCACGATGCGGCGGTCCAACTGGACGCCGGCGCTCTTCGCATTGCGTACGATACCGCCGATCCGGCCGTGATCGAGCTGCCGGTCGACGATCTGCTCGGAGCGACGCTCGAGGACGGAGTCCTGTCGCTCTCGGTGAAGTCCGGCGGCACGCTGCGTCTCTCCGGCTCGTCGCATCTCGATGGCCTCAGAAACCGTCTCGAAGCGGCGGTGTGCGTGTTCCCGGCGCAGACGCTGTCGTTGCGGGGCTTTGGGTCGGAAAGGAGTTCCCCCGGATCCGATCACGATCAGTGGTTCGACGCGCTGCTCACCGCACGGCGCCTCGCGGAAGAGAGTCGCACGGTCGAGACGCAGCGGCGCGCCTTCGATGCCACCCGGCTGATCCGTCACGCGCAGACAACCCGCGACGGCTGGGCCGCCGCCCGGTTCGAGGGAGCGGCTGATCGCCGGGCTTTGGTGGCGGAGCTGGAAGAGCTGGCTGCACCCTACTCCCATGCGCTCAGGCAGCTCGACCATGCAGCAGTCCGCCTGCGTCAGGGAACGCCTGATCGTCAGTTCGACACCTGGCGACGGTGGACCGGCACGGTGCAGCGCGCGTTCCGGGCGGCCGACGACGTCTGGACGGCGACCATCCCCGCGCTCTGTGACTCCAGAGGGTCGAAGGGTGCGCTGTGGCGACGCCTGCTGCGCCGACCGGGGTCAGACACATGATTCGAGGCATCGGGCTCGATCTGGCCGACATCGATCGGATTTCGAGGCTGCTGGGCCGGCACCCTGAGCGGGCCCGACGGCGGCTCTTCACCGAGGGCGAGCGGCATTACTGTGACCGTCGCGGTGAGCCGGCGCGCCATTTCGCCGCCCGGTTTGCTGCGAAAGAGGCGGCGTACAAGGCGTTGGCAGGAACCGAGGAGGCTCGGCATATCCACTGGCAGGACATCGAGGTGGCGAACTCCCCCCTCGACGGCCGTCCGATGCTGCGCTTTCACGGCGCGGCGGCGAAACGTGCGGCTGAGTTATGCGTCTCGGTGATACACGTGACGTTGACTCACTCCGATCATATGGCAGCGGCAGTCGTCATACTCGAGTCCGCTACGGGTTGAGCGGGGAGATAATCCAAAGCAGATTGTTCGGCTTTCAGGGGCGCCGCACTGGCCGAGGCCGGAGGTGTGAGTTATTGTTCTTGAGTGTTCCTGAGAATCATTCTCAACTAGATTGAATCGTGAATTCCTTCTCGCTCCCCGTCGTCGATCAGTTCTCGGCCGGTGCCACGCCGGCACCGGCGGCGTGTCGCCTCGGTGATTGCCTGAAGGGAGTGTCCGCGACGGTGGTGTCGCTGGGCTGCGGCGAGAATGAAGCGTGTCGGCTGCGCGAACTCGGACTGATGGAAGGCGCGAGCATCAATGTCATCGATGCCCGCCAGTGTATGCTGTTGGACGTGCGCGGTTCGCGGTTGGCACTCAGCCCCGCCATCACCGCCGGCATCACCGTCCTTCCGACGCGCTGAGCGCATCGCGGTTCACGCCGCACTGAAAATCGGTGTCCATCTCCTTCGCTCCCCACTCCGGCGCCGGTGTGCCCGTCGAGGCGAGTCAGCGTCGGATACGCGTGGCCCTGGTCGGGAATCCGAATACCGGCAAGAGCACCCTGTTCAACGCGCTCACCGGGATGCGTCAGCGCGTCGGCAACTTCGCGGGTGTGACGGTGGAGCGCGTCGAAGGCGCGATGCGCGGTCCCAACGGCGAACAGGTGACGATCGTCGACGTCCCCGGCTGTTACGGGCTGTCGCCAGCGAGCCCCGACGAGGAGATCGCGCTCGGCGTGCTGCGGGGGATGTACGGTGAGCCGATTCCTGACGTTGTGGTGGTGGTGGCAGATGCACTCCACCTCGAGCGTAATCTGTATCTGGTGAGTCAGGTGCTCGAACTTGGGCTGCCGACCATCATTGCACTGAATCAGATCGATGCGGCGGCGGATGCTGGTGTTGAAGTCGATGCGATCGCGTTGATCCACGAACTTGGCGCGCCAGTCATTCCGACGATCGCCAAGCGTGGCGATCGTCGGAATGACTGGCGCGCCAAGTTCGTGGATCAACGCG
>CAYMQV010000271.1:0-5448 GCA_964392395.1 uncultured Gemmatimonadaceae bacterium | reverse complement strand
GCTCATGCAAGGCCCCGGGAACTACAAGGCGATCACCTTCGACCGCGACGGGCGGCAGGTTGTGTTCGTCTCCGACAAGGATGAGGTCACGGCCGAGAAGCCGCGCTACGCGGCGTTTCTCGCACCGGTCGGGAAGGGCGCTGCGGGCCGTCGCGTCGTGTCGGTTGATGCCTTCGCGCCAACCGGGACACTCTCGGACCGGCAGGTGAGTTTTACGCGTGACGGCAGCACGCTGATCCTTGGCGTGGCGCCGATTCTCGCTGACACCATTCTCTCAGATTCCCTCGCGGACAAGTCGCAGGTCGATCTCTGGCACTACCAGGACACGCGGCTGCAACCACAACAGAAGCTGGAGGCAGCGCGCGATCGCAGCCGGACCTGGCTCGCGATCCATCGCATCGCGACGGGTGTGACGCGCCTGATCGGCAGCGATACGACGGGGCGCGTGTCGCTGAGCGACGACGGAATGGTCGCACTGGCCCAGAACGATCGGGCGTACGCCCTCTCCAGGCTCTGGGGTGACGACGGCGCTGATATCAGCGTGATCGATGCCGCCAGCGGCGCCGCGCGGCGTATCGCGGAGAAGGTGGAGTTCGGCGCCCAGCTCTCGCCGAGTGGTCGTCATGTCGTCTGGTTTGAGAAGGGCCGCTGGTTCAGTCACGATGTGCGGGCGCAGAAGACGACCGATGTCACTGGTCCCGTGCGTGGTGTGCGCTTTGATCAGGAAACGTGGGACACCCCGTCGACCGCCGCGCCGTGGGGCGTGGCGGGATGGACGACGGACGAGAAGTCGTTGCTGCTCTATTCGCGGTTCGATGTGTGGGAGGTCGACCCGCTCGGCAGTCGCCTGGCGCGCGTCGTGACGGATTCTGCCGGCACCCGTGCGGGGACCGTGCTGCGGGTCGTCGATCTGGATCCAGAGGACCGCTACATCGATCCGACGCAGCCCATCCTCCTCTCGGCATTCAACGAGATCACGAAACAGAGCGGATTCATGCGCGATCGGCTCGGTGTGACCGCCGCGCCGGAGTCGCTGCTGATGGAGGACGCCTCGTGGCGACTGCTGGGCAAGGCGAGACGCAGTGCAGAGCTGCTGCTGACACGGAGTACCTATCACGATTTCCCGAATCTCCGCGTCGGCACCAGTGTCGCACAGACCGCCGTCATCTCCGACGTGAATCCGCAGCAGAAAGCGGTGTCGTGGGGCACCAATGAGCTGGTGCAGTGGCAGTCGATGGACGGACGCACACTGCAGGGAATCCTTTTCAAGCCGGAGGGCTTCGATCCGGCGCAGAAGTATCCGATGGTGACGTACTTCTACGAGTCACTCAGCGATGGATTGCACTCGTACGTCGCGCCAGGCGGGCGCAATACCATCAACCCGACGGTCTACACCTCTCTTGGATACCTCGTCTTCTTCCCGGACATCGCCTATCAGGATGGATATCCGGGGCAGAGCGCGCTCAAGTCGATCGTGCCCGGGATTCAGTCGCTGATCGCGCGCGGATTCGTCGATCCGAAGCGCATCGGTACCGCCGGCCAGAGTTGGGGCGGCTATCAGACCGCGTACATGATCTCGCAGACGAACCTGTTCGCGGCCGCTTTTGCCGGAGCACCGGTGGCGAACATGACCAGCGCGTATGGCGGCATTCGCTGGGAGAGCGGGCTCGCGCGTGCCTTCCAGTACGAGAAGTCACAGAGCCGGATCGGCGGCTCGATGTGGCAGTACCCCATGCGCTTCATCGAGAACAGCCCGCTGTTCTACACCGATCGGATTCAGACGCCGGTGCTGATCATGTCCAACGATGCCGACGGCGCCGTGCCCTGGTACCAGGGCATCGAATGGTTCGTCGCATTGAAGCGGTTCGGCAAGGAGGCGTACCTGCTCAACTACAACAACGACGGGCACAATCCGCGGAAGCGCGCGAACCAGAAGGACGTCGACCGGCGGATGCAGGAGTTCTTCGGCCATCACCTGAAGGGCGAGCCGACGCCGGACTGGATGCGCCACGGGATTCCGTTCCTGCACAAGGGCCGTGACCAGCTGGCGCCTCAGGCGGGTGCTACCGGCGCGCCTGGGCGAGACGACTGATACGCGTCTGACACGACTGCGCCGACGTCGATCCCGGCCGTCCGCTGGGGCCGACGTCGGGCGGGCATCTCAGGGCACCAGCGAGAAGATGAAGAACGGTTCGAGTTCCGCCGGCGGCGAGAGCACACGCACGCGAATCGAGGTACCCCGCGGGAACTTCTGCGATGCGACGGCGCGCCGGAATTGCGCGTCGATGCGCTGCGTCGCGCCGGCAGCGATGGTGAAGGTGCGCACACATTGGATCTGCTCCTCATCCTGAATCGCCCCCATCGGCACCCATTGCGTCCCGGCAATACTATCCAGCGTCATTGGCGGACGCACGCAGCCGGTGCGCTGAAAGTCAGCATCCGTTCCGTTCGTCAGATCGGCCGTGATGCGCAGCGTTTCCGTGGCGCCGGCCACGACCCGGGCGTCGACGACCTGCAACGATGCCACACCCGGCGCAGCTTCGCCGCAACCGAGCAGCATGACTGCCGTGAAGCCGGCGATGAGTGGCGTTGGCAGGGCAGTCTTCATGCAAGGCTCACGTGTGCGGGGGCGCGTCGTCCGTCTCGATCACTGCTGAGTACACCACCAGCCCATGGACGGTCACGAGATCATGGTGCTCTGGGTGGCGTCGTCGTCCCCGCCGCGACGGAGTTGTGGCGGAGGTGCCGGAGGTGTTGGAAGCTCGCCGAACAGCGCCTGACTGTCGAGCTGCTGCTGCAGCGCAAGGATCATCTTGTCGATTTCCTCACGCGCTTTCTTCAGCGCGTGACGGAACGCAGCGCGATAGCCAGCCATCGCGGCGAACGCACTGAGCGCGACAACGCCGGCCACCAGCGGTGTGGCCATCGCCAGACCGCCCATCACCTTGATCCCAACGGCAAGCGCCGCGCCGCCGAATCCGGTCGACGTGCCGGCAATGCTCCAATACGCCCACTTCAGATTCTTCCGCTGCCCGTCGCGAAGGTCGCCGCTGACGATGACTTCGCACTCGGGACTGGTCGCGTCCCCGCGAGCCTTCAACGTGACGTTCAGCACATTGAGGTCCAGCTGGCCACTGCACCGGTAGATCAGCGTGTCGGCGCTCGACACTGCACTGGTCTTGCCGTCGGTCATCGCCTTGTAGATGCTGGGGATGTCGAACCGGAGAATCCCGCCATCGAGGGGATGACCGTTCACCGTCTCGCGGACCTTCAGGTGATACGGCACGGCGGTAAAGACGCGTCCGATCAGCTGCAGCGTGGCTTTGGGCGACGCCTTGATCACGCGCGACACGCTGATGCTGCGATCGGTGACGCCGAGCATCGTCGTGATGCGCCGTTCCGTGCGATCGTCGAGTGGAACGACCGCCGCGCCGCCCGTTTCCATGATCGTGTTCCGCTCGGCAAGCGCGATCGCGACGAACTGTCGCGAGATCCCCGCCTCGACAGCGGCCGCTTCCACGTCACTGAGCCGGAACGAATCGTCCGGTACCGGTTGCCGCGCGCCGTCACTCGCCACCGGCGCCGTGAGGTTGATGCTGCGCTCCATCCGATGCGCCGCTTCGGCCTGTAACTGAGCGGCACGCTGCCAGACGGCGATCGCATCCCGCTCACTCAGGATGTCGGTGCTCCCGCGTTTGACGGCGCTGCGGTCGGCGGTGATCAGGTCGTCCAGCGCGGTACCCAGCGCGTCCGCCAACGCCTCGGCGCTCTCCCATCGATCCGCAGGGGCTTTGGCGAGGCAGCGATCGATGACCGTCGCGATCGCTGTCGGAATGTTCGGAGCCACACTCGCCAGCGTCGGCGCGGGTTTGGTCACGTGCGAGATGAGAATCGCGTTCGGCGTGCCGTCGAACGGCAACCGGTTGCTCAGCGCGTGGAACGCAACCACGCCCAGTGAGTACACATCGCTCCGCGCGTCCAGCGGATCGTCGGCCGCCTGTTCCGGGCTCATGTAGTGAACTGTCCCAAGAACGCTGCCGTCGGCCGTCAGCCGGACATCCGATGAGCGAAGGTCCCGCGCGATGCCGAAGTCAGTCACCATCGTCCGACCGGTCTCGCGGTCGATCATGATGTTGTCGGGCTTCACGTCGCGATGGATCACGCCACGGGCGTGTGCGTAGGCCAGTGCCCAGGATGCTTCGCGCATCACGCGCACCACGTCGGTGAGTGGCAACGCGCCTCGCTCGCGAATCCGATCGCCGAGCGATTCGCCATCGACGAAACCCATGCTGTACCAGACCTGCCCGTCGGTCTCCTCGGCGCGGTGAACCGGGACGATGTTCGGATGGCTCAGCTTGGCGGCGGTGCGCGCCTCCCGAAGGAATCGCTCACGCGTCGCTTCGCTGGCGGCGCTGGTGAGCAGCACCTTGATCGCGACCAGGCGATCGAGCATTCGATCCCGTGCCAGCCAGACGGAGCCCATGCCGCCCTGACCGAGTGGGCGCACGATATCGAACGCCGCACGCACAGCGTCGGGGATCAAGGTTTCGGACGGAGGAGTCGGCAGCGGGCTGTTCATCCAGGAGAGTTGCTGGTTATGACGGCTGGCGAGGCCGTCCGGTTTCGCTCAACCGCCGTGTCATGGAAATGTGACACGCCATGCCAGCCCATCGTACCGGCCGGGAGGGCGGAACCGGCACGACATCGTCCGCTGAGCATACCCCCATCCCCCCGATTGCCCTAGAATTCCGCACCATGACTACCCTGCCGCTTTCGACCGACGCTGTTTCGAGCGTGACCGTGCCATGGACCATCGATGATGCCCGTGCCCTCTACAACATCGAGGGGTGGGGCAGCGGGTACTTCGACATCAATGCCAAGGGGCACGTCGTCGTCCGACCCGATCGCGATCACCCCGATCGCGAAGTCGATCTCTTCGAACTGGCGCAGGATCTCGAGGCACAGGGCGTCGCGATGCCGGTGCTGCTCCGTTTCTCGGATCTGCTGCGTTCGCGCGTGCACCAGCTGAGCGAAGAGTTCGAGGCCGCGATCAAGGAGTACCGCTACACGGGCAAGTACACCACGGTCTTTCCGATCAAGGTGAACCAGCAGCGGCATGTGGTCGAGGAGATCCACGAATTCGGCCAGCCGTATGGTGTCGGCCTCGAATGCGGATCGAAGCCGGAGCTGCAGGCGGTGATCGCGCTGACGGACAAGACCGATCACCTGATCGTCTGCAATGGCTACAAGGATCACGAGTTCATGCGGCTGGCGCTCATCAGCCAGAAGCTGGGCCATCGTGTGTTCATCGTGCTCGAGCAGCTCTCCGAACTCGATGTGCTGCTCGAGGTGGCGGACGAACTTGGCGTCGTCCCGACGGCAGGCGTCCGCATCAAGCTTGCGTCGGCCGGCTTCGGGCGCTGGGCGCAGAGTGGCGGCGAGAAGAGC
>CAYMQV010000270.1:0-5449 GCA_964392395.1 uncultured Gemmatimonadaceae bacterium | reverse complement strand
GCGTGGTATCGCCGTCGCCCTGTGGCATATCGGCGAACAGCTGATCGTAGGTCCGATTCTCCTTGATGACGTAGATCACGTGCGTGATTGGCGGCATGCCACTGCGATCCGCGGGTGCATCCCAGTTGTTGGCTCGCGCAACGCGCGCACTCAATGCACCAAGCGAGGCAGGAAGAAATGCGCTGACGGGGACGCGTGTGATGGTGCCGTTGATCTGCGCCGAGGTGTAGTTCGCTGCCCTGTTCTCCCGCGAACTCGCAGCACCGGGTTGCGCAAGCTGCGGGTTCGGGGCGCTGCCGCGTCCCTTGGCGTCGACGACATGCAGCATGTCACCCACCTGCAGCACCGCCGACGGATACCATCCCACCGGAACACGGCCGAGCAGTGAGTCGCGAGCAGCCGACCCGCTTCCTGCGGCGGTGGCGCTCAAGGCGAAGACTGCTACCGCATTATTGTCACCTTCGGTGACATACAGCCTTGTGCCATCTGGTGAAAGCAGCATGCCGATCGGAGCGCTTCCCTGACCGAGATTGGCTGGTGTCGGATCGGCCAGTGTGGCAACGACCGTTCTGGCCTTCGTATCGATCACGCTGATGGCATCCGTCGATGCCGACGTCGCAAACAGCCGCGACGCATCATGGCTGAGCAACAGCGTGGACGGGTGTCGCGCAACGACGATTGGCGCCGCCGGGCGAAGCCAGTCACTCCGAGTGCCGTCGAAGACCATCACCTCCTTCGTCCCCCAGCTCGAGACGAACACCGTGCCATCGCTGCCGACTTTCACCGCATACGGATACCGACCGGCCGCCAGACGCTGAACGACCTTCCCCGACGCGAGATCGAGCACGGCGAGGGAGTCCGCCAGGTTCTCCGCCACGTAGAGGAATCGTCCGTCACGACTGGTCGCAATGCCGGCTGGATAGCTCGATCCGTTGCTCTTCGGGTCGGGGCGCTCGCGCAGGATCAATGAATCCCGCAGCGTGAGGCGCCACGACGCCCAGTCATATCGATAGACCACATCGGCATTGCCGCCAGAGGCGTAGAGCGTCCGCCCGTCGGTGCTGAACACCAGGCCGACGAAGGCGGCGGGCTGCTCGACCGTCTGCAGCACCGAGCCCGTGCGCGGGTCCACCACCTGGACCCCCTGGAGGCGCCACCCATTCAGCAGCAGCATGATCCGCGATGAGTCCGGCGACAGCACCGCCTCGAGCGGCAACGGGCCCACATCGGTTCGCGAGCCGGCTGGGTCGAGCCTCACTCCGGTGGGCAGTCGCGGAGCTTCCTTCGACTCGGACAGAACCGGGGAAGACGCCTGCTTGCAGCCGGCAAGAACCCCGAGGACTGTAGCAGCCTGAAGCAGTATCAGTACGGTACGATTTGGCATGATGAAGAATGCACTCAGACCGCGCGGCCTGGCGAGTTGCGACCCAACTGTGGCATTTGAATGCGGGGACTGGCCGCACGAACGCGGCATCCGCGCGCCATGGCAGCGACGACCGGTTGCGATGGTGCAATCGTATTCGTGCACCTTGCGCGGGGGTGCATGCAGTGTGTTATCACTTCGTGTGTTGACGCGCGAATGACGCGAGCGTGTACGCTCGTCGCATGGCACCTTCTCCTACCGTACAGTCGATTTCATCCGTGCCGTATTCGGCCACACTCATGACCGCCGAAGATCTTCAGGCGAATCCAGTGCCGAACAAGTGCACTGAACTCGTGGCGGGTCGCATCCTCGTCCGCGAACCGCCGGGATATCGGCACGGCGATGTCGCCGCGCGCCTCCTGATTGCAATCGGTTCGCATGCGAACGCTCGTGATCTCGGTCGCGTCCTCGCGGCGGAAACCGGCTTCACTCTGTTTCGGAACCCCGACACGGTCCGCGCACCCGATGTTGCATTCATTCGGACCGAGCGCATCCCAGCGGAGCCGATGTACACCTATCCGGAGTTCGCACCGGATCTCGCCGTGGAAGTCCTTTTGCCTTCCGATCGCGCGGGCCAGGTGCTGTCGAAGGTTGGCGATTGGCTCGATGCCGGTGCGCGTCTCGTGTGGATCGTCGACCCCCTGCGCCGTTTGGCCCGTGTGTACCGCGCCGACGGGACAGTCTCATCGCTTTCGGCGGATGGCACACTGGACGGCGAAGATGTACTTCCTGAGCTGCGTATCCCGGTTGCCTCGATGATCGACTGAGCGAAACACATCACGTCGGACGCGCGGATCACTACCGCCGGCTCCGCACCGCAAAACGGCCCGGAGCACTCGCTCCGGGCCGTTCACACATCACTCCATCTTTCGCCTATTCGTCGACCGCTGCCGCAACCGGCATCGACAGCGGCGTGATTGCAGGCGGCTCGAGGTACGAGGCACTCGCGTCATACGGATTCCCGGGCGCTGGTGGCGCCTCCAGACCGTCGATCTCGACATCATTGTACCGGTACATACCCGTACCAGCCGGGATGAGGTGACCGATGATGATGTTCTCCTTGAGGCCGAGCAGGTCGTCCTGCGAACCGCGGATCGCGGCATCGGTGAGGACTCGTGTCGTCTCCTGGAAGCTGGCGGCCGAGATGAACGACTGCGTCGTGAGCGACGCCTTCGTGATACCCAGCAGCAGTGGCTCGGCCTGCGACGGCGTCTTGCCGCTCAGTTCGATCCCCTCGTTCTCCTTCAGCCAGATCGCGCGCTCGACGTGCTCCCCTTCCAGGAATTCCGTGTCGCCGCTCTCCGAGATCCGAACCTTCTGCAGCATCTGACGCACGATCACGCCGATGTGCTTGTCGTTGATCTTCACGCCCTGCAGACGGTAGACCTCCTGCACTTCATTGAGGAGGTATTCCTGCACGGCGCGCGGACCCTTGATCGCGAGAATGTCGTGCGGATTGACCGGGCCTTCCGACAAACGGTCGCCGGCGCGCACACGGTCACCTTCGTGCACTCGGAGATGCTTGCCTGACGGCACTTCGTACTGCTTGGGCTCGGCCGACTCGACTTCCGTCCAGCCGGTCTTCGGATCGGCCGGGTACACCCGGATCTCGCGCTTGCCGCGCTTGATGTCGCCGAACCGCACCACACCGTCGATTTCGGTAATCGTCGCCGGATCCTTCGGACGACGGGCTTCGAACAGTTCGGCCACACGCGGCAGACCGCCGGTGATATCGCGCGTCTTGTAGGCCTCGCGGTTCACCTTGGCGATGATCGTACCGGCACTGATGGGCTGGCCATCCTTCACTTCCAGCTTTGCACCGACCGGCACCACGAAGTCGCGCACGCGCTGTCCCTTCGCATCGATGATTTCGATGTGCGGGTGCAGCTTCTTGTCGCGATCCTCGATCACGCGACGCTCTCGCATACCAGTCAGTTCGTCCAGCTCGTCCGACATCGACTCGTCCTCGACCAGGTCCACGAACCGGACATGTCCGCTGACGTCCACGATGATCGGGTTCGAGTATGGATCCCAGCTGAAGATCGTGTCGTCCTTCTTCACCACCTGGCCTTCGGCGACCATCAGCTCGGCGCCGAGCGGCACCAGCAGACGAGCGCCGACGCCATAACCGGCATCAGCAGAACCCTTGATGGTGAGCTCGCCTTCGTACGACGTGACGATGCTCTTGCCATCCTTGTCCGTCACGAAGGTCAGGCGATCGCCATACTCGACGATACCCGGCACCTTCGTCTTCTTCACCGTCTGTTCGGCGATACGTGCGGCAGCACCACCGATGTGGAAGGTGCGCAACGTCAGCTGCGTCCCTGGCTCACCGATCGACTGCGCCGCGATGATCCCCACCGCTTCGCCGAGGTCCACGACGCCCATCGTGGCGAGGTTGCGACCGTAGCACATGCGGCAGAGACCGCGCTTGCTCTCACACGTCAGCACCGAGCGGATGCGCACCTTCTCGATGCTCGACTCCTCGATCGTCTTCGCCATGTCTTCATCGATCATCATGCCCGCTTCGATGAGCAGGCGCGGACGACCGCTTTCGTCACGCTCGAACGGATCGTACACATCTTCACCAGCGAAGCTGCCAACGATGCGCTCACTGAGCGACTCGATCACGTCTTCGCCTTCCTTCAGCGCTTCGGCGTCGATTCCCAGCAGCGTACCGCAATCCTCTTCGGCAATCGTCACGTCCTGTGCGACGTCACAGAGTCGACGCGTCAGGTAACCGGCGTCGGCCGTCTTGAGCGCGGTGTCGGCCAGACCCTTGCGGGCACCGTGCGTCGAGATGAAGTACTCGTGGACCGACAAGCCTTCACGGAAGTTCGACTTGATCGGGCTTTCGATGATTTCACCCAGACCACCGGTGAGCTTCTTCTGCGGCTTCGCCATCAGGCCGCGCATACCGGCGAGCTGACGGATCTGGTCGCGTGACCCGCGGGCGCCGGAGTCGAACATCATGAACACCGGGTTGAACCCGCCCTGCGACGTGCGCATGGCATCGATCATCGAGTTGGCGATGTCGGTGTTCGCGTGCGTCCAGGTGTCGATGACTTTGTTGTAGCGCTCGCCGTTGGTGATGTTGCCCGTCTGGTAGGCGCGCTGGAAGCGATCCACTCGCTCACCCGCTTCCTTCAGCAGCTCGTCCTTCTCCTTCGGGATGTGCAGGTCTTCGATGCCGATGGACACGCCGGAGCGCGTCGCATTGGTGAAGCCGAACTCCTTCAGGCGATCGAGGAACTTCACGGTTTCGGCCAGGCCGGCGCGACGGTAGCTCTCGAACACGAGCTCACCGAGCACCTTCTTCTTCATGTCACGGTTCTGGAAACCCAGCACCGCCGGCACGATCACGTTGAACAGGACACGACCCGCCGTCGTCGTGACCCACTGCCCATCGTGCAGGAAGCGAATGACATCCTTGCGAATCAGGTTGCCCAGCGTCAGCGCGGACTCGATATCGGCCATCGAGCTGAAATGCTTCAGCGCATTGAACTTCTTCGGGTCCTTCGCCGTCTGATCGAAGTCAGCCGGAGCCTTGGTCGCGACGTAGCAGCCGAGCACGATGTCCTGTGACGGCTCAGCCACCGGCCGACCGTCGGCCGGCTTCAGGATGTTGTTCGACGACAGCATCAGCACGCGTGCCTCGATCTGTGCTTCGAACGAGAGCGGCACATGCACTGCCATCTGGTCACCATCGAAGTCGGCGTTGAATGCCGCGCAGACGAGCGGGTGAATACGAATGGCCTTGCCTTCCACGAGCACCGGCTCGAACGCCTGAATGCCGAGGCGATGGAGCGTCGGTGCGCGGTTGAGCAGCACCGGGTGGTCGCGGATGATCTCCTCGAGGATCTCGTACACCTCGGGGCTTTCGCGCTCCACGATTTTCTTGGCGCGCTTCACGGTCTCCGCAATGCCCTTGTCGACCAGCTTGTGGATGATGAACGGCTTGAAGAGCTCCAGCGCCATCGCCTTGGGCAGACCGCACTGGTGCAGCTTGAGCTCCGGACCCACCAC
>CAYMQV010000269.1:0-5451 GCA_964392395.1 uncultured Gemmatimonadaceae bacterium | reverse complement strand
GGCATAGCGGTCGCCGGTGGTCGGCAGTGCGGCGATGATCGCCGGTGTGAGCGGGCAACGCGTCGGGGGCGTCATGGCTTCGGAGGGGCCGCGGGAGTCTACAGGGGTTAGCCAACGGGTCAGCCACTTTCATGCAATATGTAGGGTCAGCCAGCAACGTCAAGCAACAGGGTCAGCCAACGTCAAAAATGAGAATCGTTATTCTGTATGGGTTTCTCAATTCGCAACAACATGGAGCAATATCTAAACTTGAGCCTTCCAAGCTTGATGTCGCGGGTTCGAGTCCCGTCTCCCGCTCTGCTGTTTGTCGTCCAAAAACACGATGAGACACATGAGGACCGCCAGCGATGTGGCGGTCCTCATGTCGTTTGGCACCCGCCGAACGTCACGTCGCTCGCCGCGATTGGCGTTCGGCCAGTGTGGCTGCGCACCGCGTTGGCGACGTTGAGCGATGGAATGATCGCAGGGGATGGCGCCGGAAGGGCCGAGGTGACTCCCGTGCCCGCAGAAATCGGAAGCTCCGACGACGTGCCAAACGCCGCGAGTACAGCTCACCTCGCATCACTCGCAAGCAGACATGCTCGCCGAGCAGTGATGCAGCCATTTCCTACGTTCCACGACGACCCGAACAGTGAGGTGCGGTCACCACCAGAGATCAGCCCCTTGCAGCGCGCGGTCCGCCGCGCTGTGACTCGTCGACGTGAGCCGACATCACACACTTCGCGTACAGATGACGAACCTAAGCGGACGCGAGCGGGCGGCTGGCAGCCGAGGACGGACGAGGGTGGATCACCGGGCCGTACATCGCGCCCACGATTGCACCATAGATCACATGCAGCATGACCTCGGCCACGATGCCCATTACGCCGAGATTGGACATGAACGCTCCGGGCGGCAAAATCGGATCCGGCATCCGCGGGTGCATCATCGGGATCACGCCCATGAACACACCGGCGATGACGATATGTATGACCGAAAAACTGACGCCAGTGAGCCAGCCGGACCGATGCGTCACGTTCTCGAAGCCCCACGCATACAGCAATGCAATCGCACCGGAGAGCACGAGGTGCATCACGAAGCCGATCAGCCACGTCGTGGTGCTCGGGTCGGCTACCATCGTTCCCAGCATCATTTCGAGGTTGGCCGGCATTCCCATCATCGTACGCGCCATCCACATCAGCACTGACATGGCAGCACCGCCGACCACTCCGGCCAGGAAGGCTTGTCCAGCTTTCATCGTTTGCACTCCACGAAGGATAGGTCTTCCCGTTACAACCGCATACAGAGCGGTGGATTCCAAGCGACCAGTACGCCGACTGGGTCACGCGCATGCTCACTGACCTGCATGGAGCGCGCCATCGGGGCCATGTACAGGCTCATCGGCACTCGTCAGCAGTGCGAGCTGATGCGGTGCTGATGCAGTTGGCACGCCTTCGGCACCTCTCCGATTTCTTCTCACAATCGCGAGACGACACGTGTATGCGCGGCCAGCACGACCACACCGTGCACAGCGCAAGCGAGCGGTACGTGCGGCATCAGCCACTCATCGGGAAGCGCCTCGACGCCTTGCATGGAGTGCGAGACGCTGGCGTCCGCTGTGCTCGACCGCGCTACCTCTCCGAGGTGCTCGCAGGTACGGCGCTGTCGATGGCCATGATGCAGTTCGCCTTGTTCCGTAACCAGAGCGTGTGGATGCTGCCGAACCTCATCACCACGATGTGGCTCGGTCCAAATGTTGTGACGGGTGCGCTCGGGCCTCCCACGTTGGTCGGATTACTCACGCATGAGGCAATGAGCGCGCTCATGGGCTCAGTTACCGTGCTGTTCCTCGCGAGGTTGACGTTCGCACGCACGTTGCTTGCACCCCTGGGCCTTGCTTGCATGGCTGGCGTACGCGCTGGAGTCCTATCCGCGTCTTCTCGCTCATCTTCTCGCTCATCTTCTCGCTCATCTTCTCGCTCATCTTCTCGCTCATCTTCTCGCTCGTGATCAGCTGGGTCAACCCACTGCGCAAGGGGCGTATCCACCCCGTCTCACGAACCCGAATCTCCAGGATGGCGGGCCTCTGCGGATTGGCGCACACTGCTCGCGTGACGCGGACTCGAGAGCGGACATTTTTTCCATGCGGCATGAAGGCACTGGCACGATTCTTCCCGTACTTTGATGGAAAGGCGAGCGCGTTCCCTGCCGGCGGGCGGTCAGACGTCGCCACGCGACATGCTCCTCCGTGATACGCTGACGGAAAGTAGTGGGCTGGACTTGATCACTTGTTGCGGCGGCCGGTCATCCGCATCAGGTCTCGAATCCTGGAAGGCCGTGAAAATTCGGTGTAGCGCCCACCCTCGGGCCTGCTGTTGAAATGATCGTTTTGCGTCCGTCACCATTCAAAGTGAGGCACGACCATGGCCGCCATCGAGCTCGCAAGGTTTTTGCGCCCAGACACTCAGCAGTATCACACGTGCCTTGAAGCATGCGTCGAGTGCGTGATCGCGTGCGAGGTGTGTAGTGATGCATGTCTCGACGAGGACATGGTCAAGGAGATGGCGCGCTGCATTCGCCTCGACCGTGACTGCGCCGAGGCGTGCGCCGCGGCGGCACGGGCCATGGCACGCGGCGGACCACTGGCGGCGGAGTTTTGTCGCCTGTGTGCCGATGCCTGCGCGGCCTGTGCTGAGGAGTGCGAGCGACACGCCGCCATGCACGACCACTGCCGGATGTGCGCCGAGGCATGTAGGCGATGTGAGGCAGAGTGCGCCAAGATGGCTGGCGCGGCTACGCGCGCCTGATACATCGGCATACGCTCGCTAGATATCGCTCGGTCGAGTCACACATCGACGACCATGTACGCATGTGGTCGTCGCAGTCCGTGTGAGACCGAGTGGGAAGCCGTGACTCACTCGTCTCCTCGTGAGGTGGTCGACGACGGATGGCAGAATCAAAATGAGGCTCGATTGGCTGACGACGTTTCCGGCGTGTTACAATGTGCCAGCGACGTGATGGGCGCACTCGCCGCCACGGGTGATTGAGCATCACTGCCACCGTAAGTGCATACCCCGTGAACGCAAGCGCTACCCTTGCGTCATTATGCTCTACTGTTGACTACCATGTGGGGCCGGGGCCTGTCGCTCGGTTCAGCCTTTTAGCTCGTTGCCTTTCTGGAGCAATTGGCCATAATCACAGTGCTTCTCTACTTCGCCGAGTCGAGGATAAGACACTACTCTCGCGCGCAGCGCATCGTCGCTACAGTCGAACGAGGCACGAATCAGTGTAGCAACTCGTCGAATTCCAGATACGGGTTTGACCCGCTGATCGCCCGCTCTTGGAGAAAATCCGCGAGGTCGTTCGCCAGGATGCTCGGGAATGGGTCCGAATCCAGACGCGCAACGAACGTCAGGGCAGCCGCCAGATTGCCGATTCCGGTTGGCAGCTTCATCGGAAGAAGAGACTTTGTGGTTCGAGGTCTACTGGCCTCTGACATCGACACAGCATTTGCAGCGGCCCTCTCCCAGCGCTCTGGCCTCCGGCGCGATCGGAAGCCGCCGTCGGCAAGAACATCGTCAGCCCCTCATTTGCTCCACGGCGGCACCACGTTATTGCTCCGCGCATACGCAATCGACTGCCCCAGATGCTCATGCAGATGCGTCACCGTGAGCAGCGCCACCTTCTGCCGGCTCATGTCCTGCCCAAAGAACTTGACCATCTCCGCCAGGTTCGAATCGGTCGTGGTGCGCAACGCACCATGCAGATGGCCGAACGACGCTGTCAATTCTGCGATGACCTGCGCCTTCGTCATCGGGCGCTTTTCATACGCCTCGATCGTCTTCATGTCCGTCCCCGTAATGCCCGTCGACGCGGGTGCGGGTGTGCCAGTCATGATCGGAATCAGATAGTTGTCCGTCGCGACATGCTTGAACACTTCAGCCACGGTGCGAACACCGGCACTCGGCCGCCAGCCATACGCGCTTTCAGGGATCGCCGTCGCCAGGTCGATCAGCTTCTTCTGAACGGCACTCACCTCGCTGTGCATGTCGGCCATCAGGCCCTGTGCGTCGAGTGGTGACGGAGCGGCCGACGTGCCGCCAACTGCAGCGAGCGTGAGTGCGAGTGCGGAGATGAACCGGCGCATACTGAAATCCCTGTCTCAGGCTGAGTGAACGCGAAGCAGGAAATATGGGTACGGGTCAGCGGTCGGCCACCGTCGGCTTCCGCCTCGTCCGACGCTCCACGAAATCCTGTGAGCAGCTGAGAGGGGGCGAGAGGCGGGGACGGTGTCCGTACGGATGAGTGCGCGACTGGGGATTCACTCACGACGGCAGCCAGCCGAGCTTGCCAGCTGCCGGCCCGCCAAACCGCGCATCCGAAACCGTTGGTGACGGTGTAGCACCCGTCGTCTGATTCTGTGCGGCTCTCCCCGGCAGCACGACTACCTGCCTCTGGAGCGGTGCACCGGCGTCACTGCCGGCCGCACCGAAACGCCTCGCGCATGGCACTGCCCACCGCAACGCCGGTAACGAGTCAAATCACCGATCACGACCTTGTCGCGCGGCTGCGTGCGGGTGAGGGATCGGCGTTCGATACGATCTTCGCCGCCTGGTATGCGCCACTGGTTCGCTTCGCAACGCGACTCGTTGGCGACGGCGCGCGCGCGGAGGACGTGGTGCAGGATACGATGCTGGCGCTCTGGCGAGGTCGAACCACCCTCGACCCACACCTCTCGCCGCAGGCCTGGCTGTTCCACGCCACACGGAACCGTGCGCTGAATGTGGTTCGCCACGATGCCATTGCATCACGCGCCGAACCCAGGCTGGCGATCTCGCTCCAGCTCTCGGCCGACGATCACCGCGCCGATGCCGATCGAGCCCTCGCGGACGCGGAGCTCCATGCGGCGATCGATGCGGCAGTCGCGGCGCTGCCACCGCGCTGCCGGGAAGTGTTCGTGCTCAGTCGCATGCATGGCGTCCGGCAAACGCAGATCGCGGTCCGGCTCGGCATCAGCACCAAGACGGTCGAAGCTCACATGACACAGGCATTGCGCGTCCTTCGCCAACAACTGTCGCCATGGCTCGGATCGGGCGCGCGATCCTCGCGGTGAATCGCGCGCCGGAGCATATCGTGCTACGCGCTATGGCTGGCGGGTGCCGCCGAAGGCAACAGTGAAGGTCCGCCCCCGACGCAGCACGACCAGCGTGACCGTCTGCGGCGATGACAGCGCCTCTCGCAGCCGCGTCAGTTCCGGCGCACTGCCATCGACCTTCAGTACCACGTCACCCGCCCGCAGCGGTTCCCATGCATCGCTGGCCGCCTGCACGAGCAGGGCCGAGTCGGCCTGTGAACCGAGAAAGACCGCGAGGTCGCCCGTGACGCGCGCGAGTTCCAGGCCGGTGAGTGAAACCTTCGCGGCACTGGCGGCACTGGCGGCACTGGCGGCACTGGCGGCACTGGCGGCACTGG
>CAYMQV010000268.1:4341-5456 GCA_964392395.1 uncultured Gemmatimonadaceae bacterium | reverse complement strand
CGTGCGCTCATGCTGCTCCACATCTGCTGGAGCATCGGCGGCAGGTATCTGGTGCGCTCGGCTCGCACGAGCGCCGGATCACTCAGGCGCGAGACGGCGCGCAGCACGCCCAGCGTCGGAACCTGCCACATGCCGAGCGAGGCAAGCTGCCGCAAGAGCGCGTCGCACCGGGCAACGTCGTACGTCGCGGTCATCGGCGCGACGCGTCGGTTCATCTCCGACATCAGCGATGGGGCGTTGGCGCTATCGGTCACCCTGCCACGCAGCCAGAGCACAGCCGCGTCCACGATGTCGTTCTCGCCCGCAGCGCAGCCGGCCGTGACGCCTTCCAGATGTTCGGTGCTCTTCTGTCCCATCGTCGCCGCATGCACCGCCGAGACCGAGAGCGGTACATGCCCTGCGATCGGAATCTTCCGTACTCTCGCCTGCCTGGCGATGGCGTCGAAGCTGGCCGAGTCGAGGAGCGAATAGACCTTGATGAACTCGGCTCGTGCATCCACCAGCGAGTCGACGGCACGACGTCCTTCGGCCGGGTTACGCACCACCACTTGGCCCGGGCGCGTTGGTGGCCAGCCATCCACGATGTTGCCTGCGAACACGAATCGCGGCCCAACCATCCGCCCGGATGTCACGTCGCTCCGATACTTCAGGGCATCGGTGGTGACGCCGAACATCTCGCGAATGCCGGTGATGCCATTGGCGATGTTGGTCGGGAAGATGGTCTCCGCCAACCCCGGGATGACGGCGTGTGCGTGCATATCCCACAGGCCGGGGATGGCGAAGGACCCGCGACCATCGATCGCGCGTGCGCCGGTTGGCGCCGGCGTCGCCGGCCCGCCGACCGCGGTGATGCGGCCCTCAACGACCACGATGCTGCGGTTCGGCGTGATGCTACCGGTCGTTGGATCGATGACCGACGTGCCGCGGATGATCACGGTACCCGTCACGGTCTGCGCGTCGAGCGGACGGCATGCGACCGCCAGCAGTGCAGCGCCGAGCAGCCCACGCGCGACCGTCACCAGTTCGCGTCGGATCGGGCGGCGAGAAAGCACGTCGATTGGCATGACCATGAACCTCAGGTGACGAATGTGCGTTCAACGACTGGCTGTCGCCCG
>CAYMQV010000268.1:0-4241 GCA_964392395.1 uncultured Gemmatimonadaceae bacterium | reverse complement strand
GATCCCGCTGCCGGTGATCGTCGGGTCGGATATCGCAGGCGTCGTTTCGGCGCTGGGTGATGGCGTGACCTCCTGGCGCGTGGGCGATCGTGTGCTGCTCGATCCAGTGTTGCGCAAAGCGGGGCGCTACGGCATGATCGGCGAGATCTGCGATGGTGGGCGCGCCGAGCTGATCGCGGTGCCCGCCGACCAGTTGGTGCGGGTGCCGGACGCGGTGACGCTCGATCAGGCGGCGGCGCTGCCACTCGCGTACGGCACGGCGCATCGCATGATGTATACGCGTGGACATGTGTCTGCCGGCGAGCGGGTGCTGGTGCTTGGCGCCAGCGGCGGCGTGGGTGTTGCCTGCGTGCAGCTCGCGAAACTGGCAGGGGCCGAAGTCATCGCCTGTGCCAGCACCGATGAGAAGCTCACGCGGCTCAGGGATGTCGGTGCCGACCACGTGCTCAACTACGTCACCCGGCCGTTCGCCGAGTCGGTGCGGGAGATCTTCGGCAAGCCGCGCATCTCCGGCGGCGGCGGCGTGGACGTGGTGGTGAACTTCACTGGTGGCGATACCTGGGAGCCGTCGCAGCGCTGCCTGCGGGTTGGCGGGCGTATTCTGACCTGCGGCGCAACCGCCGGTTACGCCGTGCAGACCGACATGCGCTATCTCTGGACATACGAGCAGGAGATGATCGGTTCCAATGGCTGGTCGGTGGACGATCTGTCACGCCTGCTGACGCTGATCGACACTGGCAGGCTCGATCCGGTGATCGATCGTCGATTCGGGCTCGAGGACACCGCCGAGGCCGAGCGGCTGCTCGAAGATCGTGAAGTGCTCGGCAAGGTTCTCATCACGCCCTGACGTCGCATGCAGCAGATCACCAACCTCGGCGACATCGTTCGCGCGGACGTACCGGACCATCGCCTGGTGATCGACCAGCGTGACGCAGCGCGAGCAGTCGTGCTGACGGCGGGCGAGCTGCGAGGTCGCATTGCCGCTGTCGCGCGCGGGTTGCGCGCGCGCGGCTGCGCAGCGGGTGATCACATCGCGATCCTGAGCGCGAACCGCTGGGAGTTCATCGCGAGCTACTTCGGCATCATGTCGGCCGGGATGGTGGCGGTGCCGCTGAACTTCCGTCTCTCGCGCGACACGCTGGCTTTCGTCTTCGAGGATGCCGGCGTGCGGGGCGTGATCGTCGACGCCGAGCGCGAGGCATTGGTACCCGCGGAGCTGCCGTCATGGAGCATGGATGACGACGGGCCCGGTGGGTTTGCGGCGTTGCTCGATGCGGGGCCCTTTGCGGCGGTCACGCCGCGCGAGGGTCAACTCGCCAAGCTGCTCTACACGTCGGGTTCGACGGGGCGGCCCAAGGGTGTGCCGCTGACGCATGCGGGGCAGCTCTGGGCACTGCGCAAGAGCTACGCTGGTGATGATGCGGCACTCGCCGCACGCACGGTGATCGTCGCGCCTGCATATCACAAGAACGGGCTGTTCTTCACGTCGGTGGCGGTCAGCAATGGGATCACCTTCGTGTCGATGCCGCGGTTCGATGCACGCGCGTACCTGCAGACGGTTGCCGCGGAGCGGTGCACGCTGCTGAGTGGTATCCCGACGATGTTCGCGTTGATGGCACGCGAGGCTGATCTGGTGGCGTCCCTCGATCTGTCGTCAGTCACGACGGTCACGATCGGCTCGGCGCCCCTGACCGATGCGTTGCTGGAGCGTGTGCACGCGCTCTTCCCGAATGCGATCTGCCTCAATGGCTACGGCACCACCGAAGCGGGTCCGGCGGTGTTCGGGCCACATCCCGACGGTCGCACGCGACCAGGTCTGTCACTGGGCTATCCATACCAGGATGTGGGCATCCGGCTGGTGGGTGGTGCGTCGGAGGACGAAGGCGTGTTGCACCTGCAAACGCCTGCGGTGATGCCCGGGTACCTGCATCTGCCCGCGGTCACCGCGGCACGGCTCAGCGACGGCTGGTACGACACTGGTGACGTGATGCGCCGCGATGCTGACGGGTTCTTCTACTTCGTCGGACGTGCCGATGACATGTTCGTCTGTGGCGGGGAGAATGTGTATCCCGGCGAAGTGGAGAAACTGATCGAACGGTGCCCGGGGGTCGCGCAGGCGGCGGTCGTTCCGGTGGCGGACGAGATCAAGGGGACGATTCCGATGGCGTTCGTGGTCCGGCATCCCGGTGCGACCGTCGATGAAGCTGCGGTGCGACAGTTCACGCTGGCCAACGGTCCGGCATATGCCCACCCGCGGGTGGTGACGTTCCGCGATGTGCTTCCGGTTGCGAGTACGCACAAGATCGATCGCGCAGCACTGATCGCGGAGGCGCAGGCCTTCGCGCGCCACCATCGTCGGCCCTGAGCTGATGGCCATCATGCGCATCACCAACCGATGGATCGTTCTCGCCCTGATGATCGTCGTGACCAGCATCGGCATGATGTCGTTTGCGGCGCCGTTTGCACTGCTGCCGGTATGGATTCGCGAACTGGGGCTCTCGAAGGCGGATGGCGGATTGTTGTCCGGGCTCTGGTATCTGCCGGGCATCTTCATCTCGATGCCTGCGGGCTGGGCCTTCGATCGATTGCAGCCAGGTCGCGTGTTGCTCGCGATGTGGGTGCTCATCGCACTCGGCATGGCGACGATGGCGGCCGCGACCAGTTTCACGGTGTTGTGTCTTGGCCGCGTGGTGTTCTCCACCGGCATGAATGCCCACATGGTGGGCGCCCCGAAGATCCTCGGCAACTGGTTCGCCGGGCGCCGCGAGCTGGGCTTCGTGATGGGGATGTATACGCTGGGCTTCACATCGGGCATCTATCTCAGCCTGAATGTGCTGGGCCGGATCGGTGAGACGCAGGGGTCCGCACCTGCGATGCGATTGATGGCGATCCTCTCGGTGATCGGACTGGTGCTGCTCGCGTTCGTACCGAGCGCGCCAACCGTCGGCGCGGTGGCTGCGGTCAGTCCCGTCATTGCCGTGCAGCGCATCCGCCCCTGGGCGCTCGGTGCCGGTGCCTGGATGCTGGCGTTGGCCTACTTCGGATACTCCATCGGCACGGAAGCCTACCTGACGTTCACACCGGACTTTCTGGTCGGGCGCGGGCTGTCGGTGAGCGTGGCATCCGCCGCGGTGGGTTCGTACGCATTGGTTGCGGTCATCCTGAAGCCGATTCTCTCCAGTCTGCTCACGCGCGATCGCGCGCCGTGGTTCACGGTCGCGGCCACCGCAGCGGCCCTGGCGAGCGTCGCGCTGCTGTTCGCCGGCGTGCCACCGCGCCTCTCAGCGGCAATGATGGGTGTGTCGCTGGCGCTCGGCATGCCGTCGCTGATGGCGCTGCCGAATTACCTCCTGCCGCCGTCGCGCGCGGCACAGGGGTATGGGCTGTACCAGCTGTTGTATTCTCTGGGTTTCTTTGCGCAGCCGATCGTGGGTTTTGCCGTTGATCGGACGGGTACGTACGCTGCCGGCTTTGCGGTGATCGCCGGCTTCACTGCGATCGGATTCCTGGTCGCGCTTCCGATGGTCCGCCGAGGCACGAACATCGAGCCTTCGCCTCTCGCCCCACTACCGTCATGACTCCGATGCCCGACATCATGCGACTCGATTCGTCCCCGTATCAGCGCTTCCTCGGCCTGGTGCTCGAGAGCTCGGGCGACGGTGAAGTGGTCATCCGACTGCCGTTTCGTGAGGAATTCCTGCGCGAGGACGGCAGCGACTGGTTGCATGGCGGAATCACCAGTGCATTGATCGATATCGCTGGTGCCTATGCCGTGGTGACGAAGTTCAATGCGGGCGTGCCGACGATCGATCTGCGCATCGATTGGCTCAAACCAGCGCGTGCCGGTGATCTCGTCGCGACGGGCCGCGTGGTAAAGGCGGGGCGACGAGTGAGCCTGGCCGACATTGAAGTTCATGATGCACGGGGGACGCTCGTCGCTGTCGGACGGGGCCTGTTTGCCAGCCCGATGGTGGAGCTATGAGCCTCCCGACGGACGCTGAGCTGAATCAGATCGGTGTGCTGAACCGACGCCTGATCGAAGCGCGTATCGTCGCTCCGCTGCTGAGCGCGATGGCGGTGGAATTCGGCGCTGAGCGCGTGCACCAGATCGCGCGCGAGGTCGTCATCGCGATTGCGCGGCAGCAGGGCAACGAGCTGGCTGAGCATAGTGGTGGACGATCATTGCCGGTGTTGCATGGCACGCTGGATCGCTGGACCGCGAATGACGCCTTGACGCTGGA
>CAYMQV010000267.1:1957-5620 GCA_964392395.1 uncultured Gemmatimonadaceae bacterium | reverse complement strand
GGGGACGAGGGGCCGGGGCCAGCGGATTCGCCAGAGCCCGCGTAGGCTGGAATAGCGCGCCGTCGACGGGTGCTTCAGACTACGATGTCCGGGTCAGCCCCTCGCACGGGCAGATCACTCCCCCACCGCTGCTCCGATGCGCCGTTTTCTTCCGCACGCCTCTGCCGCCCTGCTGCTCACCGCGCCGGGCCTGATCGGCGCTCAGGTGCAGACCCCCGCGCGCCCCGGGACGGCCCCCGCGCCGCGTACGGTAGCTGCCCGGAAACGCACCGTCGCCAGCCGGGCACTCGGCCGGATCGTCATCGACGGCGCGCTCGATGATGCCAGCTGGCAGGCGGCAGCCGTCGCCACCGATTTCGTCCAGTCGGAGCCGCTCGGCGGACAGCCTGCGTCGCAGCAGACCGAGGTCCGCGTCCTGTTCGACGCCGATCAGCTCTACGTCGGCGCGTACATGCACGACAGCGATCCAACGCACATCGTCATCAATGATATCCGCAAGGATTTCCGCGAAGAGGATCAGGACGACTTCGAGGTGCTGCTCGACACCTTTGGCGACCGTCGCAACGGGTATGTCTTCTCGACCAACGTGAAGGGGGCGAGGCACGATCGCCAGGTGTCGCTGGAAGGGCGCGAGATCAACCAGAGCTGGGACGCGGCGTGGGAAGTGCAGACCCGGCGCCTGAAGGATGGCTGGAGTGTTGAAATGCGCATTCCATTTCGCTCGCTTCGCTTCGACAAGGCGAACGCCGCCGTGTGGGGGATCAACTTCTCGCGCCATCTGCGCCGCTTGAATGAAGTGTCGTTCTGGTCACCCGTGCCGCGCGCGTTCAGCCTCAATCGTGTGTCGCTGGCGGGGGCGCTGGACGGACTGGAAACAGGCAACGCCGGCCGCGACTTGCGGGTGAAGCCGTACTTCGCCGACAACGCCGTGCGTCCACTGGGCACGAGTGCCGTTCCGTCGCCGAGCATGGCCAACAGCATCGACGTCGGCGTCGACGTGAAGGCCGCAGTGACGTCGGGGCTGACCATGGACCTGACCGTGAATCCGGATTTCGGGCAGGCGGAAGCGGACGAACAGCAGGTCAACCTGACGCAGTTCTCGCAATTCTTTCCCGAAAAGCGCGACTTCTTCCTCGAGAACTCCGGTGTGTTCTACGTCGGTGATGCCGCCCGCAACAATCGCGTCAACCCGACGCCGACCCCGGATGAAGACAACCTGCTCTTCTTCTCGCGGCGCATTGGCCTCACGTCCGGTGGATTGCCGATTCCGGTCCTCGGCGGGTTCCGCCTGACTGGGCGGCTGACGGACCACACGCGCCTTGGAATCCTGAGCGTACAGGACAGAAAACTGGGTGGTGATCCGGCGTCGAACGCGAGCGTCTTCCGCTTGCGTCAGAACCTGGGGCGTACCGGCAACGACCTCGGTGTGTTCGCGATGCAGAACGTACGCTTCGGCGATACGAGCTACGCCAACCGGGTGTTTGGTGTCGACAAGAACCTGCGCCTGTTCCGGAACCTCGACTGGAACTCGTATGCCGTGAGGACGTCTACGCCGGGCATCACCAAGGGTGACTACGCCTGGCGATCGACCGTGAACTGGGAAGGAAACTTCTTTCACGGCAAGGGCGGGCTGATGCAGCTCGGCGAAGGGTTCCAGAACGATCTCGGGTTCTACCGGCGCATCGGCATGCGGAAGTACCTGGCGGATATTGGTGTCCGGCCGCGGACGAAGTGGCTTCGAGCGCACGGTGTGCGGGAGATTCACCCGCACATCGTCTGGGACTATCAGGAGAACCTGCAGGGCGGCATGCTCGCCAAGCGGCTGCACACCGGCGTGAGTTTCTTTTTCAACAACGGTGGCGTGGTGGAGTGGTCGGAAAATCCGACCTTCAATCGCCTGCTGGCGCCGTTCCGGCCAAACGCGAAGATGGCCTCACCGATTCCGGCGGGCGGATACAGCTGGAACGAGCATGCGGTCTTTCTGACGACCGATCAGAGCCGCATGTTCTCCACCAGCACGCGGATCATCGTCGGCGGGTTGTACTCAGGCACGCAGCGCACGATCAACGGGTCGGTGCAGTTCCGTCCGAATTATCGGTTCCGCGCCACGGTGGGCTTGCAGCGCACGGAGGCGGATCTGGCGCTTCCGGCGCTGCGGTTCACCAACAGTCTGGTGACAGTGCGTTCGAGTTACTCGTTCACGCCCAACATGTTCGTGGATGCCCTGTCGCAGTACGACGCCGTCAGCAAGCTGTTCAACGCGAACATCCGCTTCAACCTGATTCACCATCCGTTGAGCGACCTGTTCATCGTGTACAACGACCAGCGGATCCTGACGCCCGACTCGCCGCTGCCGGGGCGCGCGCTGTTGGTCAAGTTCACGCAGATGGTGTCGTTCTGACCAGCAGGGGGGACCGTGGCAACGGGCCGTTCGCCTGCCATGCCATCGTTGCGATCACGGTGACGCAGGCCACGACCGGCACTCGTAACAGGGGCTCACCGGCGCGGCGCTTCGCGCGGCCAGCAGGATCACCGCGATCGTCGCCACTGGCTTGAAGACATACACGAGCAGTCTGACGTCGAGGTATTCGCCGGGGATGCAGGCGAAAGCCGACGCGATCAGTAGTGCGGTCATGACATGCACAGTAAGTGGGCGCGCCCCCTGCACATGCACTCCACGGCGCTCACCGGTTCCACTCCGCCCGCTGCCACTCCACGAAGCGATCCACCCCGTCACTCAGCGTCAGGCTTGGGCGCCCAAGGTCGGCCAGCGCGCGCGACACGTCGAACGTCTTCGAATAGGCGAACACCCCGACGCCGAACCGCGTCAGCGGTGGCTCGCCCTGCAAACGCAGTGTGCGATACATCCTCTCGAGTGCCGCTGCCGCACGCATCGCGGTCGAGATCCGTACCCGTCGCGCCGGCGCCGGCAGCCCCAGACGTGTCAACACGTCCAGCAGCAGCGACTGGAGCGGCACGGGCTCGGCGTTGGTCAGATTGTAACTGCCACCGATGGCAGGACGGGTGGCCGCCTGCAACAGGTAGTCCGACAGCACGTCGATGTAGATCAGGTCGCCCATCACCGTCTCGCCAGAGCCGACGAATAGCGGCAGCACGCCTTTGCGCGCGGCTGCCAGCACGCGCGGGAAGAGTACCGTGTCGCCCGGCCCGAACACCGCGCGTGGGCGCAGAATGACCGACTCGCCTTCATACGCCCGCAGCAACTCCTCACCACGATACTTCGTCGCGGCGTACTCATTGACGAACTGCGGACCGATCGGGCTCGACTCGGTCAGGTCGTATTGATGCGCATCGCGGTAGAAGACCGAACTCGATGAGATGTACACCAGCCTCGGGGAGCCATGACGTCGACAATAGTCGATGACATGCTGCGTGGCGGCGACATTCTGCGCTTCGAATTCGCGTCGGGTACCCCACGGTGACGCCCGCGCGGCGGCGTGAATCACCACGTCCGGTTCCAGCGACAGATCGAACGGCTGCGCGAGGTCCACGCGGTGGTACTGTGGCAGATCAGTCGCGCGCCGTCCCAGGCCGATCAGGTCGAGATCAGTGCGACTCGCAAAGCGACGCATGAAAGCGCCGCCGACGAAGCCCGAGGCACCGGTGACCAGAATCTGCATGCGGCGTGCGGGGAAAGACGTG
>CAYMQV010000267.1:0-1857 GCA_964392395.1 uncultured Gemmatimonadaceae bacterium | reverse complement strand
GACCTCGGGGCTGCCGGCGCGATTGTCGCGCAGTATCCCCCGTACACTGCGCCTTCCTTCATGACGATCGTCGAGATCCCGCTGCGCCTCGAGCGCATTCAGCGAGTCGCGGAATCCGGGCTGGTGGTGCGCGCTTTTCCTGGTGCCGCATGCCAAAACGCCGAAGTTGCGCCCACGCAGCGAAGCACCGCACACGATCAGTCACCGTATCCCTCGTGATCCGCGTCGCCTACGGCACTCCGCTCCCCCACGGCGGCGGCGCGCTCAACTACCTCGTGGACCTCGTCGAGCACCACGATCGCCGAGCCGTCGACGCTGTCGTGTATCTCGACGATCGCATTCGCGGTGCCGATGACGCCATCGCGCGGCTGGTGCGCTGCGGCATCGATGTCCGGCGCGGGCCGATGGCTGCGCCGCTGGATCAGTTCCGTCGCGTTGGGTGGTGGGAACAGGAACTGCGCGCGAATGGGCCGTTCGATGTGGCGAACCTGCACCAGCATGTTCCGGGCGTCGGCCGTGCATTCCTCGAAGGCGCCCTGCGTGCCGGTGTGGGGCTGCTGGTGCGCACCGAACAGCTCCCCCGATTCCCGCCCCACCAGCGACTGACGTTGAACACGCGTCGCCTCGCGCTGCGCATCGCTCGGCAGCGGCTGGCGACGATCACGGATCACCGCATCGTCGTCTCCGAAGCCGGACGGCGGGCATTGGTGGCCCGCGGCGAACCGGGTGAAAAGACGACGGTCATTCCAACGGCGTTCTGCGAGGCCTCCTTCACGTCGCTTCCGACGCGCGCCGAGGCGCGGTCGCGGCTCGGCATCACTGGTGACGCCACCGTCGTGGGATTCCTCGCCAGTCTGTCGGAGCAGAAGCGACCGGATCTCTTTCTCGACGCGGCCGAGCACCTGGCGGCCGAGGGCCGACGCGCCGTGTTCGTCATCGGTGGTGGCGGGCCGCGCGCCGAACAGATCCGCGCCCGTGCCGCCGGCCTGGCGCCGCACGTGATGGACATCGGCCACCGCCGCGACGTACCGGCGGTGCTCGCCGCACTCGACGTGTTCGTCCTCCCCTCCATGTGGGAAGGGATGCCGCTGACGGTGCTCGAGGCGATGCGCGCCGGTGTTGCCGTCATCGCCTCTGACGCCGACGGAACCGCCGAAGTGGTGATCGACGGTGAGACGGGTCGACTGGTGCCGAAGGGTGACGGTCCCGCCCTCACCAGCGCGATTCGCGATCTGATCGACCACCCCGAGACGCGGCAGCGCCTTGCGGCCGCGGGCGCGGCATTCGTGCGCGGCCGGTTTGACGCGGCATCGCTCGCGCGCCGCACCGAAGCCCTCTATGCGTCGCTCGGGCGAGTACGCTGAGGCAGCGTCCCAGTGTGCAGATTCGTTCGTCGACCGGCGGTCGGCCTTCGGCGCGATGAAGGGCGTCGGGGCATGAATATCGATATGTTCCGTCTCGGACAGGCACGGGAGGTCGCCGGATGATGAATCGTCGCACGTTTCTTTCGGTCGCGGGTGTTGCCGGAGCGGGGGCGTTGTTCGATCGCCGATTGCTCCGTGTCCGCCATGCCGCCGCCGTTTCGATGCCGATGTGCGGGTCGGAACCGCCCCGTCGGTACGGGCCCGTGGTGCACCCGACGCCGCGCAAGGGCATCACGGGAGCCAGGGTCATGACCGCCGCACGGTTGGCGAAATCGGCGTATCTGGTGCCGCTCTTCGATGCCATTCGTGCCATCCCCGAGGTCGCCGATGGCATTCGGTGCAGCTGCGGCTGTGCCGAGTTGCCCGGGTACTATTCATTGCTCAGCTGCTATGAGGGCGACGCGATGGCCACCATCTGCCCGATCTGTCAGGG
>CAYMQV010000266.1:0-5667 GCA_964392395.1 uncultured Gemmatimonadaceae bacterium | reverse complement strand
CGGCCGGCGATGCGAAGTACGTCGGCGACGTGCGTCCCCAGGTGCCGAGGATCGACGCGACATGATAGCTGATGCCCATGGCCTCGCCAGCGCGAAGGCGCGACGCGTTGTAGCGCGCGAAATCGTCGCGACTGCCAGCCCAGTGAAAGTGCGCGTGAGGGTCGATGAGGTGTCGGGGAGCCATGATCAGTGTGTGAGCGCCCAGTGGAACGCATCGCCGACGGCCGCGATATCCGCCGGCGCCATGGCACAGGTGGGGAACTGGTACGGCCCACGCTTGGCGAGAACGCCGGCCTGCCGCAACAATGTCAGCTTGCGATGCATCGTGTCGTCGTCCGGCCAGCGGATGATGAACATCGTGTCGTCTCCGCTCGTCTGCAGCTGTGAGCCGGCATCGGCCGCGGCGCTCGCAATCACGTCGCGCAACGCACGGCCGGTCCTTGTGAGCTGCGCACAGACATCACCCGTGGTGTGCGCGTCCAGCACCGCGTGGGCGGCCGCGAGTGCGGTGAGCTCGGTTGCCAGCGTGCTGGAAATCCACGTGCGTTCGGCCGTCGCCATGATCTCCGCCTTGCCGACCACGGCGGCCAGGGGATAGCCGTTGGCGATGGCCTTGCCGAGCGTCGTCAGATCGGGGGTGACACCGAGCAGCGTCTGGGCGCCGCCGCGATGCAGCCGGAAACCGGTCTTGACCTCGTCGAAGATGAGTACCGCGCCGACGTGATCACAGTGCGCGCGAAGCTCGGACAGCCAGGCGACATCGGCCAGCACCTCGACCAGCGGCTCGACGATCACCGCCGCCAGCGTGTCATCGGCGTCCGTCAGTGCGGTGCGCCACGCATCGAGATCGTTGAACGGCAGATGTGTATAGTCCGCATAGGCATTACCGGGCGCGCCGAGTGCCGGCGACCACCAGTCGAGCCATCCGAAGTAGCCGCTGCCAAGGACGCGATCCCGACCCGTATGCGCTCGCGCGATGCGCACCGCCGCCGCGCACGCCTCGGCGCCAGTCTTCAGGAATCGCGTGCGCTCGGCAGACGGGATCATCCCCTGCAGTCGCTCCGCGAGCGTCACTTCGTCGGTGTACGGCAGGCCAGCCACTGGTCCACGCTGCGCCGCGCGGACGACCGCTTCAGTGACGGCAGGATCGGCATACCCGAGCGAGACGGCGCCGAGCGCCGCGGTCAGGTCGATCATCCACGCCCCATCGGCGGTGCGGATACGGCAGCCGAGCGCTTCGGTGATGTGCGTTGGTCCGTCGACGCCGGGACCGAACATCGCGCTGGGGCGCTTGCTGCCGGTCGAGGTGCCACCGGGAATCGCCGCAGCCGCACGTGAGCGCCAGTCCAGTGTCACGCCGCGTCACCCGTCGCATCGCGATTCAGGGCATCGCGATTCAGGGCATCGCGCTCGGTCAGTCCAGGCGGGATGCCCGGGATGTCGGAACTGGGCTCCTGATACATCTCACCGTTGAGCGCCGCCTTGAAGGCGTTCCGTGTTTCGCGCTCGAGGGTGCGCTCGACTTCGATCGCCATCGACTTGACGAGATCCATCTCACGCGTCGCCGGTTCGGCACGGGCGACGAGTGAGCGGACTGCACGCATCACGTGATCGGGGTTCCGCGTCTTGAAGAAATCGAGCAGGTCGAGCGCGCGGTGGATCCGCTGGATCGTCAGTTCCCGGTTTTCGACGGTCGACTTCGGCCCTTCCTTTCGACGCTGCGGCGGCATGCGGGTGCGGTCGCCGGCCGCGAGATGCAGCTCGTACGCACCGACCAGAATCGCTTGCGCCAGGTTGAGCGACATATGCTCGGTGGTCGGAATGCAGACCACCGCGGTGCTCTGATCGAGGGCCTCGTTGGGCAGGCCGTGATCTTCGCGCCCGAAGAGCATGGCCACCGGCCCATCGACCGCGCGCTCGAGGGCCACATCGGCCATCTCTCGCGGCGTGATGACGGGCCACCGCGCCGCACGATGCTTGCCGGCGAAGGCGTAGACCGCAACGCAGTCACTCAGTGCCTCGTGCAGTTCGTCCACATGCCGCACGCGTCCGGCGAGGTCGCGCGTGTTGTGCGCGATCCGTTCGATCTTTTCCGGGTCGTAGCGAAATGGGCGGACGAGCACGAGGTCATCGAGCCCCATGTTCTTCATCACGCGCACGGTCCCACCGATGTTCACCGGGTCCTGTGGTTCGTGGAGGACGACGCGGATGTTGCGGAGCAAGCTCACGACGGCGTGGCGTGGAATTGGAGGACGACGGCGCGCTCAGGATTCTGACGGGCTCCACGAAGATAGCCGAACTCGCCGTTGGCGCCGCTCATGACGAGCTGGCCGCGCCGCCGTTCGCGGTCTGGGGGGCATTCGTTGATGACGCAGTCCCACTCGATCACCGTGCCCAGGCCGGGCCATGACACTTCGAGGGAGACGCTGTACGAGTGGCCCGGGCCATCCAGCTGCCAGCTGGCGGCGACACCATCATCACTACCGCTGGTCACAGTGAGCCGCACATCGTCACCGTCGGGGACTGCGAGGAGACTGTTCCATTCGCCGGTGATGAATGATCGCCAGTGGAATTGCACCCCGTCGCTGTTGATGTCGGCGGGTTCATTGTCGAGCGGATTTTCGTCGACCGCCGGGGCGAAGTAGGGCGCTCGGTTCAGATGCACACTGGCGGAGAAGACCAGCGTGGCTGGCTCGACGCTGACGACGCACCCGACCTGCGCGGTCGGGGCGCCGGCGTCGGCCCACGACGCTTCGGTCGGCCGATAGTGTGATTCACCGAGCATCATGGCGGCGAAGCGGCTCGCATCCGGATTGCTCGTGTTCATGGCGACTGGTGCGACCTCGGGCTCTCGCGCTGCCCGTGGACCAGCCGGCATTCCGGCGGTCGCCGATCGGACGCCGCGCAACACGATCTCGGCCTCGGCCTCACCGATCGTCGAATCGCGCTCGATTCGCCAACCGGCGTCAAGTCGCTGGTGCGTCCAGCGCGCCGCGCCCGTGCCGCTGGTTTGCACCATCACCCCCCTGGCATCGACCACGACGCTCTCCACCGCGTCCGGTGTGGCGAAGATGCGCAGGCTACGTCCCGCCCGTCCTTCCTGCCGCAGTGCCACGAGCCCGTGCGGCGACCCAGCCGGCGGGCCGATCGTCCCAGCGCTCCAGAGCGTCGCCGCTGACTCACTCCAGACGATGGCTTGAAACGAGGCCGTCGCCTGGGGCGAGTCACCGGGGGCTGTCGGCGAGCGGAGCGCGTGGAGAGTCAGCGCGTGCGTCGTCGCGGGGGGCAGAGTTACCGCCTTCGGATCCTGAAGCATCCGGTCCTGCGACGTGCCGGGGACAAATGGTGGCCAATCTGCCGCCGCACCGGCGACGAGTTTCGCCTGCAGGGGCAGATCGACCATGACGTCGGTCTCGGATGTCCAGGTGACCTCATCGAGCAGATGATCATCCATCACGACGACCGTGCGCACGAAACGCACGCCACTCACGGGTTCGGCGAACGCCGCCGAAACCCATCCCGCATCCGGATGCTCGTCGTGTGCGAGCAGACTCCCACGAGCCGCGCCCTGATCCTGCCCGTTCACCATCGGGGCGTTGTGCGCCATCGAGCTGCGATACCACCCTAGCGTCGGCGAGGTGTAGCTGCCGGTGCCGACGTCGTCGAGCCAGCGGCTGGCCTGCGTTGCGACGACGAGGTTGAGCCGGTCGGGGTGGCCGTGACCAGCGCCCGGATCGCCGTAGTCGAGTCCGACCCAGAACCGTCCGCTGTCGCGACGAAACACCGCCAGCCCCTGTCCCTCGAGCAGTTCGGAGTGCGGTGTCGAAGATTCGAGTGCCGGCAGATCGAGTCGCGCCAGCAGCAACGCTCGCCAGTTGCAATCGGCGCGTGTCAGCCGCACTCCCGGCTGGTTTCGCTCTGCATCCGCCGTCGAGTTCGCGCGCCCGGTGTCGCCATTCGGCGGCCAGGTGGCGTAGAGCGTCGCCAGCGCCGCCCGCAGTTCCGGCGTGTCAGTGCGCGCGACGCCACACTCGGCCCAATCCGCGGTGCGATGCTGGCGCAGCGCAATGCCGTACTGACTATCACGCCGCGCCGGGAACGTGCCGTCCGGCAGCATGGTGCGGAATGGCGCCGCGAAACCCGACTCGAAGCGACGTACGAGCGTTGTGGGCAGTTCGATGCCTGCACCTTCGGCCAGCGTGACCGCCGACAGCAGTCCACGATGCGCAAAGAGATGGTAGTTCTCGCCTTCATACCAGCTGCCATCGGTGTGGAGCCCGGTACGCAGGAGCGATTCGAGTGAGCGTGTGGCCTTCGCACGGAGCGCGTCGTCGCCGAGCAGGCCCGCTGCCGCCAGCAGTGCGGCGCAGTGCCACACCTGACGGTTGCTGCGTCCCTCGTCGAACTCGGCGATCAACGCGGCGCTCGGCGCGATCAGTCGGTCCAGTGTCTCGCCGTGGTGCGTCTGGCATTGCCCGGCCGCCGCGATGCGCAGGTCCAATGCGGTTGCGAGATGGAGCAGCCAGATCGACTCGAGATAGGTGCTGAAGAAAGGTCTGGTCGGTCCAAGTGCGTTGTCGCGGTTCGGCCAGCGCAGATACCGGTCGGTGTACGCGCTCAGAATGGCATCCGCGCGTGCGGCCGCTCGCTCATCATCCAGCAGATAGGCGAGAGCTGCCGCACGTGTGCACTGCTCCGCCGACCAGAGGTGCGCGTTCATCAGCCACCACTCGTGATGCACCTGATCCGCGTAGACACCTCCGCAGTTCGGGCAGCGGTGCTCGCGCGGCTGACGCGGGTCGAAGGAAAGCAGCACCATACAGGTGGGACAGCGCCCACCGAACCGCGTGAGTCGCGACTTGCCATCGGGTACGGATACATCCAGCGCAGCATGCAGCTCACGCTGGAGCGACGGGCCAAGTCCTCCGAGCGCTGCCGGATTCTGCAGATCACGCTTGCGCTGCGCGAGCGCATGCGGACTGAGGAAGAGACTCACTGCGGAGGCTCGGCGGCCAGCGTCCATCGCGCCGCTGAGAACAGTTCTCCGCGGAGGTCGATCTGCACGTGTTGCAGACGCTTCGAGAGCCCCTGAACGCCGCGCGAATGAAAGATCGGGGTTGCGGGAACGCTGTCGTCGAGGATTGCAATCACCTCACGCCACGCGAGCGAACGGAGCGACGTGTCGGCGCCGGCGCGAAGCCGCGCGAAGGCAGCGGTGAGCGGCGCCGGACGGGCGGCGCCGAAGTCGAGCGCGCCTCCCGCCGCGACCGGATCGAAGAGCGCTGCCAGCTGACTGCGCCCCGGATCACCGGCCACACCAGTGTAGATGGCACAGTGATCGGTGGCCTGTGCGCGTGCGCTGTTGAGGAGCGCACCCATGTCGCGGGTGGCAATACGGAGCATGATCCCGCGGGCGAGCAAATCCGATTGCAGGAACTGCTCCACCGGATTGTCTCCCGAGCCGACAGAGAGCATCACCATCTCGAGCGGCACACCGCCACGCTGGCGTCGTCCGTCGGCTGCGCGTCGCCACCCCGCCGCATCAAGCAGGCTGTCCGCCCGCGACGTGTTGGCGGGCGCCGTGTCGCGGGCCAGATCCGCGGCGTAGGCGGCACTCGGGACGCCGAACCCACCGACGCCCGCGTCGACGATACGTCGGCGATCCAC
>CAYMQV010000265.1:0-5702 GCA_964392395.1 uncultured Gemmatimonadaceae bacterium | reverse complement strand
CCAGCGGCCTGGTTGCCACCACCGCCGCGGCCGCCGAAGCCACCGAACTGCTCCAGCAACTCAGCGGTTCGACCGGACATCATCGCGTTCCGTGCGAAGCGCACCATGTTGCTGTCCATCCCAGAGGCCTGCAGCGAGTCGAAAATCTGCGCGATCCGTACCATCGACTTCACACTGTCGCGACGCTCGGCCGGAGACAGCGGCTTGGCCGCCGGCGCCTTGCCGCGCATGTCCCACATCACCCGATGGACGCCAACGGTACCAGGTCCATTGAGCGTGCGCATCGTGTCACCAGCCGCGTCGGTGATCACGATCTGGACGCGCTTCCCTGCCTGAACCTCAGCCAGCCGATAGGTGATCTCTGCACCGTAGGCCGGCGAGTTGACCGCAAATCGCTTGTGTCCGTTGCCACCGCCCGCACTGCCGGCGGCGTCAGGCGCCTGCCCCATCGCGATGGCCGTCCGTGGCGCAAACAGGTGGACCTTCCTGGCGATGATCGACGGTGACATCTGCTGCAACGCGGCAATGTCGACGACATAGATCGCGCGTCCGTGCGTACCGGCGATCAACTCGTGGTCACGCGGATGGATCTGCAGGTCGTGCACCGGCACGGTCGGCAGGCCGGTCATGAACTTCTGCCAGCTCTGCCCACGATTCATGGACATGAATGCGCCGACGTCGGTCCCGACGAACAGCAGATCGGGATTGACGAGGTCCTCGCGAATGACGTGCACGAAATCCGGTCCGCCAGTCGGCAACGTTGCGGCCAGGCTGGCGAAGGTCGCGCCGTAGTCGCGGGTCGCATAGACGTACGGTGTGAAATCGCCGCGACGATGGTTGTCGAAGGTGATGTAGAACGTCGACGAATCGTGATGCGAGGGTTCGATGCGACTGACGTAGGTGCCTTCCGGGAGGCCGGAGAAGCGTCCGGTCAGCTTCTCCCAGGTGGTGCCATCGTTCCGTGACAGCCAGACCTGGCCATCATCCGTACCGGCGAAGAGCAGCCCCGGACGCACGAACGACTCGGCCAGTGACGTGATCGTCCCGAAAGTCTCGGCGCCAGTGGCATCGACCGTGATGCCGCCCGTCGTCTTGGTGCTGATACGAATTTTCATCGTATCGCGCAACGACAGATCGGGGCTGATGACCATCAGGTCATCCCCCCGCTTGGTCGACTTCACCACCCGGTTCGCACCGGCGTAGAAAACCGACGGGTTGTGCGGCGAGAGGAAGAACGGCGTGTTCCAGTTCCAGCGCATGTCGAGCGCCGTGGAATCGGCGAGCTGCAGCGAGCGAAGCGACGCGATCCGGCGCTTCTGGGCCGGCGTCCCGGGCTTCGCCGTATCCCCTCGCTCGACGATGATCGAATCCTCATACTGCATGTACCGCGGACGCCAGCTGGGCTTTCCGAGACTGGTGCGCTCGCCGGTGGCCATGTTGAGGCGCCCCATGCTGCCGCCCTGACTCTCGCTATACACCGTGTTCGGGTCGGTCGGATCGTTGGCAGTCACAAAGCCGTCGCCGCCACTGATGTACACCCAGTCCTCGTTGCCGATCTGTCCACGGACACGACGGCTCGGACCGCACCACGAGCCATTGTCCTGCAGGCCGCCACAGATGCGGTACGGCATCTGCATGTCGAAGCTGACGGCGTAGAACTGGCCGAGGTTGATCATGTTCATCACATCGTAGCTGCCGCCGCGGTCCCACGACTGCGACACCCCGCCGTCATTACCCACAATGATGTGCTCGGGATCATTGGGATCGATCCACATCGCGTGGTGATCGACGTGGATGCCGACGGTCGCGTCGCGCGCGGTCCTGCCACCGTCATCCGACACCTTCACCGGCGTGGAGGACCAGTAGACGCGATCGGCATTCTTCGGATCGACGCGGACCTGCGAGTAGTAGAACGGGCGTACGTTTTCATTGTTGGTGCGGGCCCAGGTCGCGCCGGCGTCCTCGCTGCGATACAGGCCGCTGAGTTTCGACTGCGGCTTCTTCGCCGCATCCTTCACGGGGTTCGGCAGCGTATCGGCTTCGACCATCGTGTACATCACGCGCGGAGTGGATCGCGCGATCGCGATCTCGATGCGACCGAGATTCGATGCGACCGAGATTCGATGCCGGGAAACCGCCACCGCTCACCTTCGTGAACGTGGCACCGGCATCGGTCGACTTCCAGAGCGCACTGCCCGGGCCACCGCTCTGCAGGAAGTACGGACCACGCTGGCGCTCGTAGCTCGACGCCCAGACGATGTCGGGGTTGCTCGGATCAAGTTGTACATCGATGAAGCCGGCGCGCTCACTGATGAACTTGATCACCGTCCAGGTCTTGCCACCGTCGGTGGTCTTGTAGAGCCCACGTGCCTTGCTCGACTTCCAGGCCGATCCGAGGACGGCCATGTACACGGTGTTCGGATCGCGTGGATGCACCTGCAGTCGCCCGATATGCTCCGTCTCCGCCAGACCAAGCGACATCCACGTCTTGCCACCATCGGTGCTCTTGAAGACGCCACACCCCGGCGAGATCGAATTGCGCGAGTTCTGTTCGCCCGTGCCGACGTACACCGTATTGGTGTCTGATGGCGCGATGGCGATGTCACCCATTGACGAGCAGCGCTGATTCTCGAAAATCGGCTTGAACGTGGTGCCGGCGTTGGTGCTCTTCCAGATGCCGCCGCCGGCTGCCGCGACGTAGAACGTCTTCGAGGGCGACGGAATGCCTTCGACATCGGCGATACGACCGCCCATGTTGGCGGGGCCCACCGCTCGCCAGCGCATCGCCGAGAGCGTGACCGAATCGAGCGCACCGGATGTCGGCGCTGGGGTCTGCGCACCCAGCGCACTCCCGACGGCGCCGAGCAGCAGGGAGAGACGGACGACAGATCGCATGACGAATCCCAGGTGGGGTGAAAGCCTGCGGCTGCCGCGAATGCGAACGGCAGCGCATCACAACAATACGCTTTCGTCCCGCATTCAGTTGGCGCCGGAGGGCGGTCGCTATCTGGCGCTGCAGCGGGGGGCGGGCCGTCCGAAATCGAGCGCAGCCGCGGCCCCGGAGGTACCCCGCACGAAGAGCACTCGTGCGCCCGTCCCAAGTTTGGCCGTCGCCGGAATCGTGGCCAGCCCGGTGGTCGCGCGACGGCCACGGCCAGCGGTGAGCCGGAGCGAGGCATCGAGTCCGAGTCCCGAATCGGCCACCACTTCAGGGAACACCCCACCTGACGAGAGCGGGACCTGCTCAAGGCACAATTGCGTCGGCGACATGCGGCGAGCCGCGATGACACCGGACGGTGCCGAGAGCCGTGCCTGCAAGACTGGCGGCACGACGAAGCCTCGCGGATCGGTGCGCGCCGGCAACACCCCCTGGACAGTGAGCTGCTCGGGGATGCAGACGTCACGACAGACTCCGTACCGCAACGTCAGGCCGATCAGGCGATCGACCGTGCTCGCACGATCCACGCGGAACTCTACCACCCAGGGCACGTCCCCTTCGAGCGTGTGCGTGTCACCGACCGGCGTGTGCGTGATCACCGGCACCGGCCAGGTCTCGTCACTGACGCGCACGCCCACGGGCAGGCTCCACGACAGTCGCGTCGGCAAACCCGACTCGCCGGGATTTCGCCACGACACGTGCCAGCCCGAGTCCACCAGCAGCGTCACGAGCACGCGGGCGCCATTCCCACGCACGTCGATCGGTTCCATGCGTGCGCGCGCATGCTTCACGCCGGTGCCGATCAACGCTCGTGGCTGCGCCAGCGCCGCGCCAGCACCGCCCAGCACCAGCGCGACCAGCAGTACACATCGCATACCCTCACTCCTCAGCATTCTCATGCTTCCCTCACTTCAACGCCTGCGAAACCAACGCGGTGAATTCTGCGGACTCGAGCTTCGGTGCCAGCGCCAGGATACGACCATCCTTCCCGACCAGAATGGTCGTTGGCAACCAGGTCACTTCAAAACCCGCCATCGGTCCTTCACCGTCCGGCCAGACGCCGGCCCAACCATGTGTCCACGGCATTGGCTCACGTACCCGCCGGAACCGGTCCGCAGTTCCCCGCTCCTCGTCCACCGACACGGAGAGCAGCGTCAATCCGCTCGTCCCGAAGCGTTGGTGGAGGGCTCGCATGGCCGGAAGCTCGACGATGCAGTCCCGGCACCAGCTGGCCCACACATCCAGCAGGTACACCGTGCCGCGCAGACTCGCATCGCTGATGGTGACCTTGGCGTCATCCATCGATGGGAGGCGAAAGGCTGGGACCATCATTCCGGGTTGGAGCACACGGTTGTAACCGGTGAGTTTGAGCAGCGGCAACACGCGGGGATGATCATAGGATTCGGCGACGAACCGAGCGGCGTAGCGCTGCGCACTGATGGTGTCAGCGGGCATGAACGTCTCGGCCGCCGCCACGTACAGATCGAACCGTTCCGCCGTGTCGGATGCCGCAGCGAGGCTGGCGTCGAAGCGCGCCTTCACCAATGACACCGCCGCGGGCGTGTTGAAGCGCGTCTGGCCAGACGCCTGTCTCGCGGCCAGCAGGAGCACACGTCGACGCATCACATCGTCGAGTTGCCAGAGCGCTGATCCTGGCGTGAACTGCGCCACCACGAGTTCGCCGAGTGCCGGATGCACCTGACAGTCGGCATCCACGCGGAGAAATCGGTGCACGAGGCGCAGCTGTTCGGTCAGCGACGTGTCGGGAAGCACGGCATCGGCAGGATTGATCGGCGGCGCCTGTGCGGCGAGGATGCAGCGTTTCCGCGAGGGCAGCGCAAAGATGGAATCGAGTTGCGAGATCACCGGCGCCAGCGCATGTGCACCGATCACACGGAATGACGACGCACCTCCCACCGCGACCAGACTCGAGTCGTACACCAGTCGTACGTCTTGCCCCGCTCGTCCGATCAGCAGCCCGTCATACTCGCCGTCCGGCGCCCAGCGATACGCTCCAGCGCCTGCCGGCGGCAGGTAGATGCGTGACGTGATGTCGACCACACGATACGCGACCGTGTCGCGGCGCGAGCGGAGCGTGCCCGCGCGACGCCCATCAGCTGACGGCGTCAGCAGAACTGCCGGTGGCATGTCAGGCCGCGGTTTCTCGGCATCCGTCTCGCTTGCGACGCCAACCAGCGGGCCTTTGGCGAGCCCGCTCGGCAGTCCCGCCAGCGTGATGGCGACGGTCACCGACGTCGGCGCAGTCACCGGAATCGCACGCTCGAAGCCGACGTAGCCAACGCCGCCTGCGCGCAGGCGGAACGGGCCGCCCCCCGCGATCGCGACGCGAAATGCGCCGGTGCCGTCGACCGCAGCCCGAACGGCTCGCCCCTCGGCACGAATCGGCACCAGCTCGACATCAGCGCGTATCGGGCGCCGGCCGTCAAAACCGATCAGCGTTCCGCTGATGATCGTGGAATCGCCCCGTGTCTCCGCCGACAGAATGCGCGGGCAGCAGAGGCTGACGCCGACGATGGTGGTGACCAGCAGGGAGCGCGCGTGGTTCACGTTCAGCATACGAGGAATCTACTGTGGTGTCGCCGAAGTGCCGTGGCGAAGGGCGGGTGAAGGATTGTGGCGCGAGCCAAGGTGCCACCCGGAGCGATAGCCGCGCTATCGCGAGCGCGTTCCGACGCCGGCTCGCGTCGAAAGACGCGCCCGACTGCCACGAGACAGCCAAGACACGACCCCAACGGCGTCACGG
>CAYMQV010000264.1:0-5705 GCA_964392395.1 uncultured Gemmatimonadaceae bacterium | reverse complement strand
GTGCGATCGCGATTGCGCCGGGCATGCCCCAATCGGGTAATCCGATGATGCGGTCGGCCGCGAACGCGAGGCCCACCAGCGCGGCGCCAGCTGCCGCCCAGCGCAACAGCGCGCCCGCCGTACGCAGTTCCGTGGTTGCGATCGAGCCGCTGCTGGTGAGCGACGTGGTGTCGAGCGCGGCGAGCACCGCCGCGGCCGATGCGGGGCGTGCACTGGCGTCCTTGGCCAGCATGGCCATGATCAGATCGGCCACATGTGTCGGCAGGTCGCGGCGCAGCGTGCCGACATGCACCGGCACCTGGCTGAGATGGGCGGCCAGCTGTGACTGCGGTGTCACCGCCGCGAACAGCAGACGACCGGTGCACGCCTCGTGCAGCACGCAGCCCAGCGAATACGGGTCGGCGCGGCCGTCGATCGACTCGTCACCCAGCGCCTGTTCCGGCGCCATGTAGGCCGGCGTGCCGATCGCCAGTCCAGCGCTGGTGAGCGTGACGCCTGGCGTGCCACCGCGCGTGCGCGCCGCATCGACTGCCTTGGCGATGCCGAAATCGGTCACGACGGCGGTGCCCGCCGAAAGCAGGATGTTGTCCGGCTTGATGTCGCGGTGCACGATGCCGCGTGCATGCGCGTACGCGAGCGCGCGCGCCACGTCGCGGGCGATGCCGATGATCTCGGTGACCGGGATCGGATCGGCCGCCTCGGTCAGCCGGTCGCGCAGCGAGCGCCCCTCGATGAACGGCATCGTGTACCATGGCACGCCGTCCAGATCGCCGGCGGAGAGCACGGGGACGATGTTCGCCTGCTGCAGTCGCGCGGCGGTCAGCAGTTCTCGCCTGAAGCGTTCCAGCGACAGCTCTCCGGCCAGTTCGGGTGGCAGCACCTTCAGTGCCACCCGCCGACCAAACGCCAGTTCCTCGGCTGCAAACACGCGGCTCATTCCGCCGCCACCCAGTTCGCGCTCGAGCCGGTACGTCGCCCGCAACTCGTGCTGCAGCTTCGCGAAGGAAAGGGTCATCAGATCCGGAGAGGGGTGAGCGCCATGGAAAATGTCACCTGAGGGCACGGGCTGCACCAGAGCCCGACAACCGCACGGCGCGGCGGCGCGGTGATGGCGTGGTGGGTGTGGCTCGAGCGTCTGCCGCGAGTGCCGGTCCACAGTCCGGACAAAATTCACGACACCATGCGGAGTTGCGGCCGGTAAGCCAACCGCCCGCGCGGAAGACGCCGGCTGGTCGAGCGGCTGCGTGACGACGCCGGTTCACCGGTTCACAACCTGCACGTCCCGTTGCCGCGAGCCGTTCAGCAGCCGCATCGGACAGGCTGAGTCCGGCGACAGGCGCGACCGGGCACAGCGAAAAACCGGTTGCGATCGTCCGTCTCGGTGGCACGCTCAATCCGAACGTTCGCATCTGGGCAGCCCGCCGCCGAGACTCTCTCTGTGCCGGTGACGAGCGCTGGCCGCGAAAGCTGGATTCCGCTCCACGATCCTGGCGTCCATCTTCTGTCGCATGACACGATTCGCAGGTGAGATGGCCGTTCTCGGCACGAAACACGGCAAGGATCGGGTGATTGGACCGGTCCTTGCCGAGACCCTCGGGCTGCGCGTCGTCGTGCCGCCAGCGTTCGACAGCGATGTGTTCGGGACATTCACGCGTGAGGTGACACGCGATCGTACTGCACACGAGACTGTCCGCGCGAAAGCTCGCGCCGCGCTGAATGCGGTGCCATCGGCGCCGTTCGCGATCGCAAGTGAAGGCAGCTTCGGACCGCATCCCGAGATACCATTCGTTGCGGCCGGGCTGGAACTCGTGCTTCTCAGCGCACGGGACGGAGCGTTCGAGTTGATGGGCGCCGACCTCACTCTCGAGACGAACTATTCCGGACAGGCGATCGAGAGCATCGCCGCCGCGCAGGCATTCGTCGAGCGCATCGGCTTCCCGTCGCATGGGGTGATCACGATGCGGGCGCGGAATGGTGCACCCTTGGGCGAGATGATCACGAAGGATGCTGCGAACGTCGACGCGTTGCTGCAGCAGGTCGAGCAACTCCTGCGCGCAGATGGAGCGGCGTGGATCGAGACCGACATGCGCGCGGACCGGAACCCGACCCGGATGCGGAGCATCCAACGCGCCACCGAGGTGCTGGCGCGAGCAGCGCTGAGTCGGTGCCCGAGTTGCGCGTCACCGGGGTTCGTGGTGGTCGACGTGCTGCGCGGGCTGGCGTGCCATGACTGCGGGCGGCCAACCTCGCGTCCGCGCGCCGATATCCTCCGGTGTTCCCTGTGTCAACACGCGGAGGAGCGTCCGACGGGCGGACCGAGAACCGCGCTGGCTGCCACCTGCGACTGGTGCAATCCGTGAGGAGCACGCAGCATCGCAGCGACGGCTGCGACAGCCTCTGCAACGATGTCTGCAGCCCACCGTGCGTCGCGCCCGAATCGTACCGCGAGCGCGTACGCATTGCCTCCGGTGTGGACAGCACGAACCGTGTGCCATCCGGGGATGCGCCGCCGGAGTGGCCGGCTTCACTATCGGCACGGGTACCGGCGTGGCTGGAGCCGTTGCTGTACCGCCGAAGTCTCGTGGCAGTCGGGCACGTCTCTTGACGCGAGCCGGCGTTGCAACACCTCGCGATACGTGCCGCCTTCCTCGAGCACAGAACGAACAAGCAAAAAGCAAACTGCCTGACGCAAAGTCGCAAAGTCGCAAAGTCGCAACGTCGCAAAGGTGCAACGGTGCAAGGGCCGTCTGCAGGATCCAGACACCTCGGCGCAATGTGATGGTCAGCGGCGACTTCAGCACGGATGTCTTGTAGCAGCAACGGCCGCAGCGCTGTGTTGCTGCTGTTCCCATTCATCTGCAGTCCTTTGCGCCTTTGCGCCTTTGCGCCTTTGCGCCTTTGCGTTAAGCCGTTGCCCTTCCGCCGTTGCCGGTACGCGGTTGCCATCACCCGCCTTTCGCCACGGTACTGCAGCAACGCCACGCTGGCAGGGGCGTGCAGCGATTGATACGGACTCGACCGACGCGAGTGAGGCTGCAGTCTCCCCTGCGGCGGCAGCCCGGCGCCGTGCGGCGACATCACCGGTGCTGCGTGGCACTGCGGCCGCGCCGCTGCGCGATGTCGTCGCCGAGAAGCGCCAGCAGCTCGGATGTCGGGACGCTGCCGCCGGTTCGGAGCGATTCATCCTTTCGCGTCAAGAGGTCGACACTCTCAGGAACGGTTCACCGTGCTGCCGCCTCCTCTCTCTGTCCCGGGCGTTCGGATGTCCTCCTGTCCATACACGTGGGTTCGCAGTCTCTTCACGTCAGGCAAGGCCGCTCCCGGCGAGCCGGCGAAGAACCTGATGGTTCGTGTGGTGCGCGACGGTGAAGAGCGGGTGCGCGTGGCCCTGCCATCAAAGAGCGCGCGTTGGCTGATCGAGCTGATTCCCGCCGACGTCGTTGCCAAGATCAAGGACGAGGAGATTCCGCTGGAGGCGATCACCGAGGACCTGAACCGGCAGGAGATCCTCTATCCGCGCCCGATCTTCTCGCTGAACGAGGAGCACCGGCAAGTGACCGTCTGGCTCGAGTAGTTCAGGGACGTCGCAGCACTGGCACGCCGCATCGACACGCAGCGCAGCATGTTACAACGACACGAGGCGCGAGGGTGAACATCACCCCTCGCGCCTCGTGTCGTCTGCTGCCCGTCACGCCGCGATGGCGGCGTGAAGGTCCAGCTCATTCGGCTTGCAGAATACGCCCGACGGATGGTTCGGCACTCGCACCACCGAGCCGGTGATGCCGAGCGTGCTCTCGGTGCCGCCGAGGAACATGCTCGCGCCACGCACCATCGTACGCGCCATGCGATCGATCACATCCTTCTTCGTCGGCACGTCGAAGTAGATCAGCACATTACGGCAGAAGATGATGTCGAACTGCCAGTAGGCTGGAAACGGCTCCAGCAGGTTGATCTCCTGGTACGTCACGCGCGAGCGGATTTCCGGCTTCAGCTCGAATCCCTCCGGCGTCTGCGTGAAGTACTTCATCATCAGGGTGATCGGCAGGCCGCGCTGCACCTCGAACTGATTGTACACGCCCGCCTTGGCGCGTGCGAGTGCTGCCGCGGAGTAGTCGGTGGCGATGATCTCGACCTTCGCGCCGCCGAGCTGGTGCTCGATCTGTGCGACGATCATCGCGATCGAGTACGGCTCCTGACCGGTGGAGCTGGCGGCGCACCAGATGCGCACCGGCCGGCCCTGCTCACGCGCGCGCTTGGCGACGGCGGGCAGGATCTCCTTTTCGAGCGCCACGAACGGCTTGTTGTCGCGAAAGAACAGAGTCTCGTTGGTCGTCATCGCATCGCAGACGTGTTTCACCAGCGCCTGCGGTGCGCCTTTGCGGAGCGCTGCGATCAGCGTCGTCACATCGGCATGCCCGTAGGTCACGGCCACCGGTGGCAGTCGGCTCTCGATCAGGTATTCCTTGCCGGGGCCGAGGGCGAGGCCACTGTGCTTCTTCAGCAGCTCGCCCAGAAAGGCGTATTCGTCTGGTGTGATCATGCGGCCTTCCCCGGGGCAGTGGTGGTACAGCGCGACAGGATGGCGGGTCCAATCTGTGACAACGGCAGCACGGCCTCCGCGAGACCAGCATTGGCGACGACACCGGGCATGCCCCAGACGACGCTGGTGGCCTCGTCCTGCACCAGGATCTGGCCACCGCGCTGCTGCACGTCCTTGCACCCGCGCAGACCGTCCTCGCCCATGCCAGTCAGCACGATCGTCAGCGTCGACGCGCCGTAGATCGACGCGATCGACCGCAGCATCGGGTCGGCCGACGGCCGGCAGTAGTTTTCGGGGTCCGTCCTGGTGAGTCGCACGTAGGGAAGTCCCTCGTTCGTCTGAACGATCATGTGATAGTCGCCTGGTGCGACGTAAGTGCAGTAGGGGGTGATGCGATCCCCGTCCTTCGCCTCGACGCAGACCCGGCCTGTGTCGCGCTCCAGCCGCTGCGCGAGCAGCAGTGTGAAGACGGCAGGCATGTGCTGCGTGATGAGGATCGGGAGGGCAAAATCCTTCGGTAGCGCGGAGAGCACTTCAGCCAGCGCGTTCGGTCCACCCGTGCTCGACGCAATTGCGAGGATGCGCGGGGCGGCACCCTCCGACCGCGCTGCCAGCAACTCGGTGCGCACTGGTGGTGCCGGTCGGGCAGCTGTCGGTGCTGCGCGATACCCACGGGCCGCACGACCTATCGCGCGGACCTTCGACGCGATCTCCACGCTGATCGCGGCCAGCGTGGCCGAGCCACTCTTTGCGGCAGGCTTGGCGATGTAGTCCGACGCACCCATCGCCAGCGCCGTCATCGTGACCTCGGCACCCTTCTGCGTGAGCGAGCTCGCCATGATCACGCGCGTCGAGGGATACTGCGCGAGAATCAGTGGCAACGCCGTCAGTCCATCCATCTCCGGCATCTCGACGTCCAGCAGCACGACATCGATCTTCGCGTGCTTCAGTGCATCCAGCGCCACTCGGCCATTCGGCGCCGTGGTCACGACCGTCATGTCGCCTTCCGCGTCGACGATGCGTCCGAGAGCACCCCGGATCACCGCGCTGTCATCGACGATCATGACACGAATGGGATCGGCCGTGCCGCTCATTGAACCCCGCAGGCCTCGAGCTTCGAGCCGATGATCGTGGCGTCGAAGGGCTTCATGATGTACTCGGAGGC
>CAYMQV010000263.1:0-5762 GCA_964392395.1 uncultured Gemmatimonadaceae bacterium | reverse complement strand
GCCAGTGCAATGGAATCTCGGCGCGGCGGCACTGGCACCGAATCAGGCGCCAACGGCTCGCTATTGGCGCCAGCAGACGCGTCACGCGGTGCAGTTCGGCGACGCGATTGCTGCGCTGCGCGATCGTGGCATCACACACGCGATCGAGATCGGACCGCATCCGGTGCTCACTGGGCTGGTGGCCGCGGCGGACGATGCAACGCTGCCGATCGGCGTTGCCTCGCTGCGACGCGGTCGTGGTGCATGGGAGACGCTGGCGGCGGGTGTCGCGCGTTGGTGGGCGGATGGTGGGACGATTGACTGGGTGGCGTTCGACCGCCCGTACGCGCGTCGCCGCATCGACCTGCCAACGTACCCGTTCGCGCAGGACCCGCACTGGTTGAACATCGCCCGCGTCGGCCACGTACGGCCCAATCCCGCGCATGGTCATCCGCTGGTTGGTGCTCCAATGCGTTCACCCGCCATCACTGGTGTGGTCTGCGAACGTGAGCTGTCGGTGCAGGCGCTGTCGCTGCTGCACGACCATCGGGTGCATGGCCGCGCAATTCTTCCGGGCGCGGCCTGGCTGGACGCACTGGCCACGGCGGGTGCGCAGGCATTTCCTGGGACGACCTGGTCGGTGACGGGGCTCACGCTGCTGCAGGCGCTGCAGGTGCCAGACGATCGTCCGCGCACCATGCAGCTCGTGCTCGCACCCTCCAGTGACGGCACCTGTCACGCCGCCGCATACAGTCGCGATGCCGCCACGCCGGCCGGCGAATGGACGCAGCACGCGCAGGCCACGCTGGTGGCGCGCGCCGCGCCTGCTGACACGGTGGCCGTTTCGCTGCCCGGAGACGCTGTGTCAGTCGAGGCAGCGTTGTATGGACGATTCGCGCGCGTGGGACTGACGCTGGGCCCACCGTTCCAGCTCGTCCGCAGGGCGGTGCGCCATGAGCGCAATGCCATCGTCAGCATCGATGCCAACGCTGCGCCGGCGTGGCCGTACGGCGTCGCGCATCCGGTGCTGATCGACGCCTGCATCCAGGCGATCGCCCTTGCGCTCCCCGAAGCCGAGGATGTGTCGACATCGCTCTTCATGCCACTGGCGGTGGAGCGCTTCAGCTGGCATGGCAAAGCCACTGGCCCGATGGTCTGCCATGCCACGCTGCGTGATGTGTCATCATCCGGCGAGTCGGTGGTGGCCGATGTCACGGCGTACGACGAGCATGGATGTGTGATCGGTCAGCTGGTGGGCGTGTCGCTGAAGCGGGCCACGCCCGAGGCGTTGCAGCTGGCGAGTGCAGGCGCCGTACGCGAGTCGCTCTACCGCATCGAGTGGGAGCCAAAGCCGCTGCCGGCAGGCGGTGCGGTGCAGGCAGCTGACGCGGTGCCGCTGTCGGTGATTGCGCAGCGCGTGATGGCACAGGGCCCGCGACACGCGTCCGCGACCACACTCGACCGATACGCGGTGGATGGTCCGATCACCGAACGGCTCGGCGCGCTCTACGTCTGGGCGGCGCTACGGCAGCTCGGCGCCTCGCTCCTGCCTGGAGCACGGCTCAAGCCTGTCGAATTCGTGTCGCGGCATCGTGTGCAGGCGCGGCACGTACAGCTGGTGGCACGGTTCCTCGACATGCTCGTCGAGGATGGCGTCATGCACCGCGACGGTGAGGCGTACGTTGTGGCGCACGTCCTCGATCCGGACGCCATTCCGACACTGGTGCAGCAGCTGCGTGCGGCGGACACGCCGTTCACCGGTGAGCTGAACCTGCTGGTGCGGTGCGGTGAGAACCTCGCGCTGGCACTCACCGGTGATGTGGATCCGCTGGCGCTGCTGTTCCCGAATGGATCGCTCGACGAAGTACATCGCATCTACCGCGACTCCCCGTTCCCAAAGACGTACAATGCGCTCGTTCGCGATGCCGTCGCCGCGCTGGTAGCGGGGCAGGCCGACGCGCGCACGTTGCGGGTGCTCGAAGTGGGCGGTGGCACCGGTGGGACGACGGAGGCAGTGCTGCAGGCCATTCCCGACGAACGATGCTCATACACGTTCACCGATGCGTCACCGCTGTTCCTGACCAAGGCGCGTGATCGATTTGCCTCGCGCAGCGGCGTGGCGTATCGCGTCTTCGATCTCGAGAAGGATGCACTTGCACAGGGTTTCGAGACGGGGAGCGTCGACCTGATCGTGGCCGCGAACGTGGTGCACGCCACACGCGACGTCGCATCGACGTTGACGCGGCTGCGCCAGCTGCTGTCGCCGGGCGGCATGCTGCTGATGCTCGAAGTGTCGCGTCCCTCGCGCTGGGTGGACCTGTCGTTCGGGTTCACCGAGGGGTGGTGGGCCTTTGACGATGCTTTCCGCACGGACTATCCCTTGCTCCCATCGAGCGAGTGGACGCGTGTGCTGCGTGCCGCCGGCTTCCCTGATGTCTCGGTGGCCCTTGGTACTGCAGGTTCCGGCGCCGGTCTGGAGGAACAGTCGATGGTGCTCGCACGCACGGCGCCAGCGGCAGCCGCGAGCGCGGATGGCAGCTGGGTGGTCCTGTGCGACGCGGGCGGTACGGGCGCCGCGATTGCACGCCGGCTATCGGAGGCCGGCGCGCGCGTGACGATGATCTCCACGGTGAGTGCGGGCGCTCCTGCCACCAGCGACGACCGCGTCACGTCATTGGTGGCCGACGCGACCGATCGTGCGGAGCTGACCAAAACGCTCGATGCCGTCGGCCGTGCTGGCGGTCTTTCCAGTGTGCTGAATTGCTTGCCGCTGGATGCCGGTCAGGCGTCGCCGCGTGGCGATGCGGGCGTTGCGGCAGCCGCTTCGGCATCGGCGACCAGCGCCATCACGGTGGCCCAGGCGGTGCTCACCTTCGGGGGAAACGATACCACCGCGCGTCCAACGCTCTGGAACGTGACGCAGTCCGCGGTTCGTACGAGCGCAGGTGACGACGCGCCGTCGCTGGTGCAATCGCCGGTGTGGGGGGTGGCCCGCACGCTGCAACTGGAGCATCCGGAGTTGCAGGTTCGCTGCGTGGACTTGCCGCTGCGCCCCTCCGCCGTCGACGTCGACGCGCTGGCACGAGAGCTGTTGGCACCGACACCGGAGCGGCAGGTCGCGCTCCGCAACGGCGCCAGACTCGTGGCGCGCCTGGATACCGCCGCGGCGCTGACGCCAGCATTCCCGGCCGCCTACCGCGTCGCCTCGCGTGTGCGCGGCACCATCGAGTCACTCGAAATTTCGGCTGGTACGCAGCCTGCGCCAGGCCCGGGCGAGGTCGTGATTCGCGTGGTGGCCACGGGCCTGAATTTCAAGGACGTGCTGAACGTCCTCGGCACCTATCCTGGTGACGCCGGCGCCATTGGTGGCGAGTGTGCGGGCTACGTCACGGGTGTGGGTGAGGGCGTCACCACGCATCGCATTGGTGCGCGCGTCGTTGGTATTGCCCAGGCGGCGATGGGGTCACACGTCGTGACTCCCGCAACGCTGGTTGTCTGGGTGCCCGATGGCATGGCGATGGATGACGCGGCGGCGCTGCCGATCGCGTACCTCACGGCCTACCATACGCTGATCGAGTTGGCGCGCCTGCAGCGTGGTGAGCGGGTGCTGATTCATGCAGGTGCGGGCGGCGTGGGTATGGCGGCCGTGCACCTCGCGCTGCGTGCCGGTGCCGAAGTGTTCGCAACGGCGGGTTCTGACGCAAAGCGTGCATTTCTCAGAGAGCTCGGCGTGTCGCATGTGCTGGACTCGCGCCAGCTGTCGTTCGCCGACGAGGTGATGGCCCGTACCGGCGGCGAAGGTGTGCACGTCACGCTCAACTCGTTGTCAGATGCCTTCGTCGAGCGATCGCTGGCTGTCACTGCGCGTGGCGGACGTTTCATCGAGATTGGCAAGCGCGGGATCTGGAGCGCGGAGCAGGTCGCCGCACTCGGCACGCAGCTGGAGTACCACATCGTCGATTGGACGAACCTGGCGCGCACGGAACCGGCCCGCATCGGCGAGGCACTGCGCACGCTGTTGTACGCAGTGGAGCAGGGTACGTTGCCGCCATTGCCGGTGCAGGTGTTCCCGCTCTCGCGCATGCACGACGCATTCCGCTACATGGCACAGGGGCGTCACACCGGTAAGATCGTCATCTCGCATCGCGAGGCGCTCGATGGCAACGGCGCCCTGCCGACTGCCGTGGTCCCGGGGGCCGCGTACGTCATCGCCGGCGGTACCTCCGGTCTTGGATTGCTCACAGCCGAGTGGCTTGCGCGTCGCGGGGCGACACACCTCGTCCTTTGCTCTCGCTCGGGTGGTAACGCTACAACTGCGGCCACCGCCGACCGGATGCGGACCGGTGGCGTACGGGTCGACATCGTGTCGGTGGATGTGTCTGATTCGGCGGCACTCGGTGCACTGCTCGAGCGCGTGCGAGGGGTGTCACCGATTCGTGGTGTGATCCAGTCGGCGGGCGCGCTGGATGACGGTGCAGTGCTCCAGCTGGACGCATCGCGGGTGGAACGGGTGTTCGCATCGAAGGTGACCGGCACCTGGAACCTGCACGTGCTCACGGCACCCGATGCGCTCGACTTTTTCGTCTGCTACGCCTCGGTGGCCGGCGTCTTCGGATCGGCAGGACAGGCGAATCATGCAGCGGCCAACGCTTTCATCGATGCACTGGCGCACCGGCGTCGGGCCGAGGGGCGGTGCGCGGTGAGCATCGACTGGGGGGCCTGGGACGAAATCGGTGCGGCGGTACGACATGGTGTGCTGGCGCGAGCCGCGGGACTTGGTGTCGGCTCGATCACGCCGGCCGATGGTCTGCGAATGCTGTCAGCCGTGTTCAGCGGTTCGGACGCGCAGGTGGTGGCACTACCGATCGACTGGCAGACGTTCCTTGCCGGCCGGCCGGGCGCGGCACTCGAGTTCTTCGAGCGTATGGCGCGTCGCGCCTCGATTGGGAGCGCCAATGCACCCAGCGGTGCAAGGCATGGCTCTCCGGATTCTACCGCTGGGCGGACGGGCGAGGAGCCCGCGCGCGAGGGTTCGCAACTGCTTGCCGATCTGACCGCGGCGGTTGCTGCACGTCGGCCTGCTCTGCTGCGTGCCTACCTCCGCGATCGTGTGGCCCGAACGCTCGGGTCGCCACTGGGCCAGATTGTGGAGGATCAGCAACCGCTTCGTGATGCCGGGCTCGATTCGTTGCTGGCCATCGAGTTGCGCAACGCACTTGGTACTGTCATCGGACGCAGCCTGCCAGCGACACTGCTCTTCGATTACCCGACGGTGGATGATCTCGCGACGTACCTCCTTGGCGTACTGTTTCCCGCTGCCCCCGACGCGGTGGCAGTCACGCCACCAGAGCCGGTTGCTGAATCACCCGCTTCCCTCCTTGATGATCTCGACGAGATGTCCGATGACGACGTGGAGCGGATGCTCGCCGACAAGCTGCGAAACCGGAAATGAATGACTTCTACGATCGGATTTCCGGGCTCTCGCCAAAGCGACTCGCCCTCCTCGCGCTGGAGCTGAAGGAACGGCTCGAGGCCAGTGAGGACCGCGTCCGCGAACCGATCGCGATTGTCGGGCTGGGCATCCGTTTTCCAGGTGCCGACTCGCCAGAGGCGCTGGCGCAGCTTCTCGAGACGGGCACCGATGCCATCGGCGAGGTGCCGAAGGACCGGTGGGACATCGATGCCTACTTCGATTCCGACCCGGATGTGCCGGGCAAGATGAACACGCGGTACGGCGGCTTCCTGGCGGATGTCGCCCAGTTCGATCCGGCACACTTCGGCAT
>CAYMQV010000262.1:0-5767 GCA_964392395.1 uncultured Gemmatimonadaceae bacterium | reverse complement strand
GCGGCAAGACCACGCTCCTCGGCCTGCTCGCCGGTCTCGATACCCCGACCACCGGCTCGGTGCTCCTCGCCGGAACGGATCTGGGGCGACTGGACGAAGACGCGCGCGCACGGCTTCGCGGTGACCAGGTCGGATTCGTCTTCCAGAGCTTCCAATTGGTCCCCACGCTCACCGCCATCGAGAATGTGCAGGTGCCGCTCGAACTGCGCGGCATCCGGGACAGCGATGCGCGCGCCAGGGACCTGCTCGAACGGGTGGGGCTCGGTCACCGCATCCATCACTTCCCCACGCAGCTCTCCGGCGGTGAACAGCAACGCGTCGCCATTGCGCGTGCCTTCGTCAATCGTCCACGCGTGCTCTTCGCCGACGAGCCGACGGGAAACCTCGACGGCGCGACCGGTGAACGCATCGTCGAGCTGCTCGAACAACTCAATCGTGAAGACGGCACCACGATCGTGCTCGTCACACACGATCCGGTGCTCGCCAAACGCCTCGGCCGCAGCATTCGCCTCGCGGACGGCCTGGTCATCGAAGACACCGGCGCCGTGACGACACCAGAAGTGAGCGAGGCGGTGGCGTGACCGCTCCGCTGCCTGCCGCACGTTTTCCCTGGCGCCGACTGCCCGCGCTGGCATGGAAGGAAAGCCGCACGGCGCGTCGCCGGCTGCTGCTGTACATGTCGTCGATCGCGCTTGGCGTGGCGGCACTGGTGGCCATCGATTCGTTTGCCGACAACCTCACCCGATCGGTGCGCGAACAGAGCCGATCGCTGCTCGGTGGCGATGTCTCGCTGACCACACGTACCGGGATGACGCCGGCGGCTGACTCGTTGGTGGACTCGCTCGGCCGCTCGGGCATGACGGTGGCGAAGATCGTCGAATTTCCGTCGATGGCCGCCATCACCAGTAGCGGCAACACGCGCCTGGTGCAGGTGCGCGGCGTGACGAACACCTATCCGCTGTATGGTGACGTGATCACCGAACCGGCCAGTGCATATCTGCGAATTCGCGCCGAGCACGCGGTGGTGGTCGACCCTGGGCTACTCATCTCGTTGAACGCTCTCGTCGGGGACTCGCTGTCACTCGGCTACGCCACCTTCGTCATTGCAGGCACGCTCAAGCAGGTGCCCGGTGACGCGGGCTTCATCTCGGTGGTGGGACCACGCGTCTTCGTGGCGCAGCAATGGCTGGACGAAACGCGTCTGCTGGCGTTCGGGTCACGCGCGTCATACGAAACACTGCTCAAGATGCCTCCAGGCGTGCAGGCGACGACCTGGGCCGCTCGCATCAAGCCAAGGCTGGAGAAGCTCAAGCTGCGTGTGCGCACCGCCGCCGAATCGGAAGCCAGCGTGACGGAAGCCATCGATACACTCGGCAGCTTCCTCGGGTTGGTCGGACTGGTTGCGCTGTTGCTCGGCGGCATCGGTGTCTCGGCTGGCGTGAATGCCTTCATCCGTCGGAAGCAGGAAACGATCGCCGTGCTGCGATGCCTTGGCGCGACGAGCGGACAGGTACTGTTCATCTACGGCGTACAGGCAGCGATGATGGGCTTCGCGGGTGCGGCGGCCGGCGCGGCGCTCGGCGTGGCGATTCAGCTGGCGGTGCCAGAGCTGGTGCGCGAACTGCTGCCGGTGGACGTGTCGGTGTCGCTGTCTCCGGTTGCCATCTTCTCCGGATTGGGTGTCGGCGTGTGGGTGGCGCTCGCCTTTGCGATGCGCCCGCTGGTCGGCGTGCGCAACATTTCGCCACTGCAGGTGTTGCGCACCGAAGTGGACGAGAGTGCCAGACAGCCATGGTACAAGGATTGGCGCGGACTGCTCGTCACCTGCGGTATCGTGGCCAGTGTGATCGCGCTGGCGATCTCACGCGCCGGCAGCCTTCGCGCAGGGTTGGCCATCAGTGGAGCGATCGCGGTGGTGCTGCTGCTGCTCCTTGGCAGTGCATCGCTGCTGATGTGGGTGGCGCGCCGGCTGCTGCGGGCGGGCTGGCCGTATGTCATGCGTCAGGGCGTGGCCAACCTGTACCGGCCAGCCAATCAAACCCGGTCGGTGGTGCTCTCGCTCGGCTTCGGCGCATTCCTCGTCAGCACCCTGTACCTGCTGCAAACCACCCTGCTGACGCGCTTCTCGGTGGACGCGGCGGCCAGCGGCGGCAACGTGCTGTTCTACGACGTGCAGGCCGATCAGGGGCCGTGGATGGACACCATCATCACACGCTCGGGTCACAAGCTGGTGCAGCGCGTGCCGATCGTGACGATGCGCCTGAGCGAAGTGAAGGGTATTCCCGTGGCCACCGCACAGGCGGCAGCTGAAAAACTCGGCAAGGCGCCATTCCCGTATCGGCGGGAGTATCGCAGCACCTACCGCGATACGCTGGTAAAGAGCGAGACGATGACCGCCGGCCAGTGGTTCGACAAGGCACCCGCAGCGCCGGCGGGGCTGAGCCGCGTCAGCATCGATGAAAGCATCGCGAGTGAACTGATGGTCAAGGTGGGCGATCAGCTGACCTGGAATGTGCAGGGTGCGATGGTGAAGACGGTGGTCTCGAGCACCCGGAAGGTGAACTTCGCGCGCTTCGAGCCGAACTTCTTCGTCGTCTTCGAGCCAAGCGCCATCGATCAGGCGCCAAAGCAGTTCGCCGTGATCGCGAGCGTCAGCGGTGACAGTGCCGTCGCAACGTTGCAGCGCGATGTCGTCAGGAAGTACCCGAACGTCAGTTCGCTCGACATTTCGCTGATCACGCGCACCATCGGCAACATCCTCGAGAAGGTGAGCAGTGCGATCCGGTTCATGGCGGTGTTCGCCCTGATCATGGGCGTGCCGGTGCTGATCAGCGCCGTCGCGGCCACCCGACGTGAGCGCTTGCGTGAGGGCGTGCTGCTGAAAGTGCTCGGTGCGACGCGCGCGCAGATCGGTCGCATCATGGTGAGCGAGTACACCGTGCTCGGCCTGCTCGGTGCGCTGGCCGGCATGCTGCTCGGCATTGGTGGCGCGTGGGGGTTGGCGCGATTCAGCTTCAAGGTTCCGTTCGTGATGGCGTGGGGGCCGGCACTCGCAATCGCCGGCCTGCTGCTCTTCATCACGATCCTGGTCGGCATTCTCACCGGGCGTGAAGTGTTCCGCGAAACGCCGATGGCGGCACTGCGTGAGAGCTAGAGCTCTTTCCGACTTTCCGTGGCTTCCGGCGGCTTTGGCTTTTTGTGCAAGCAACGGCGGAACAGCAACTGCGTAACGCAACGGCGGAACGGCAACTGCGTAACGCAAAGGGTGCAAGGACGCAAAGGCGCAAAGGACAGCAGATGCATTGGAACGGCAGGAACTGAGCGCTTCTGCAGTTGCTGTTACAAAATATCCTTGCCGCGGTCGCTTCGAACGATCACCTCGCGCGGCGGTGGCTGGATCCGGCAGATGTCCCTTTCGTCTCCTGACCTCTGCGCCTCTGCGCCTCTGCGCCTCTGCGCCTCTGCGTCTCTGCGTCAAGCAGTTTGTTCGTTGTTTGATCTATCCGTGCTCCAGAAAAACGACAACCATCGCAGGGCGCTACGACGCCGGCTCGCCTGAGAATACGCGGCCGGCTCACAATCCGTCGTCGTGCAGATTCGCTTACGGTACGACCAACCGCACCGTAACCGACTGACCAGAGACAACGGTGGCGCGCGTCTCGACGATCGCTCCACCGAACGGAATTGCGATCACGCGGACTTCCCCGGGCGGCACGCCGCTGAAGCGGGCGGTTCCGGTGCTGTCGGTGTTCCTGTTGCCGAGCAGCGAATTGAAGTTGAGCCCCGGCCCTTGCAGCACGACACCGATGTTCGGCGCCACCGCGCCGCCCTGCGTGCCACGCGTGACGATCGCCTGCACCGTGCCGAGCGCCGCGCGCTTGTTGCGCAGGGCCTCAGGAATGGCTGCGCGCTGCACGCTCATCGTGCTGTAGATCGTCAACCCGGTGCGCAGCAGCGGCGCTGCGGTCTTCGGTTCGAGGATCAGATCGACACGGGAGTAATTCTCCGCCTGCCCGATGACGTCGTTCGATGGCTGAACGGCGCGCAACACCGGAAGAATGCTGTCGGCCGCGAGGTCGGCATTCGCCAGCGGCTCACCCTTCGCGTCGTAGACCTGCCCCCACGCGTACGCGATGCCGGAGAGGCTATCGATGATGAATGGCTGGTAGAAGTAGCCGCGCGGCGGCTTCCGAAGCCCGGCGAAATCGACGCGGATGGCCGGCTTGCCGTTCGTGACGACGTCCCAGAACGCCAGGGTGCCGGTGCCGGCCGCGGCGAAGGTCGTCCGCCGCGTTGGACTGAGGAACTCACCAAGACTTCCGCGAAGCGTATCGGGAATGATCGCGTCATCATCGCGGGTCACGGTTCCCTTCTGGTCGCGGAACCGCACGAACAGCGGACGTGGTGTGGAGTCGTTGTAGACCGTGCGCGTGGAGTCGGCCTGAATGGTCAGCACCAGCCAGGCGCCGCGCTGCTGGACGGAGTCGGCGGCCGACAATGTGACGGCGAAGCGCAATTTCTGACCGAAGAAGCCGCCGCGCCAGAAGTCACGCACCCCCGCCGTGCGATTCGTATCGACCGGCGAGTTCAGTCCACCATTCGCATCGAGCAGCGTGTCGGTGCGGACGATCCACTGCCGGTGCGACACCGGGGTCGCGCCCGAATCGAGACCGTTCACGATGTAGAACTGATAGCGCGCCCGACCGTCGAGTTGCTTCAGCAGCGCCACTTCCCCGACCACCGAGTCGGCAACGGCGGCATTGTTCACCGTGCGTCCATACGCCCGCGCGACAATCGTGGGATAGCGCACCGACGCCACCGGCAGGAACACGGCGTCGAAGGCCTGCCCTCCCTGTGGCGTCACGGAACCATCATCACCACAGGCCACCAGCAGCGAGGCGCCAGCCAGGGCGGCGAACACGAATCGGATACTCACTTCTTGCCTCCGGAAGTCTTCTTCACGCCAAGCCGGTAGGTCATGCTGACGATGAGCCGCGCGCCACCAAAGCTCTTCACGCCATCAGGCGGCGCAACCAGCGGCGTACGGAACACGGGATCAGCAAGCGCCGGATCGCTCGGACGGAGTTTCTCACGATCAAAGTTCATGAACTGAGTGAAGCCAAGGCTGGCCCCGACACCGAATCGCTCCGTGAGGTCGGCCTGTCCGATCACCGACGCGCCAAAGGTGGGCGCGACGAACGAACTTCCCGCACCCGCCGGCAACATCATGTACACACCGCCGTTGCCGCCGACGCCGGCGCGGTACTTCCCGGCCTCATCGATCGGCCAGAGCAGGTCAGCGGTAACGCGCCCTGACAGCATCAAAGCGCTGCCGTCGACGACCACATACTGGAGCGTGTCGCCCACCGGACGCTTCTCGTATGGGAAGAGGCGGCCATCGATGGTCGTGCGACCGACATCGACGGCAGCGCCGAGGGAGAGCCACTCAGGCGAGATCTGGCGCCTGAAGCCGATCGACCCGACCACCATCGTCGCCTTGGTGGCGTTCGCTTCGTTCAGGCTGAGGATGCCACCGCCCATGAAGATTTCGGTGCGGCGCTTGAGGAGCTTTCCGGCGGCTCGCGGTCCCGCCGGAGCGGGATCGGGGCGCCGAACCTGCGCGATCAGAGACATGGGCAGCGCACCGACGAGCAGCGCCGAGAAGATGCGCCGGCGCCGCCAACCATCGCGGTTCGAAGAGTTCATGCTGGGGCTGTGGGGGTGCTGGACTGCCACGTCGCGATGAGGCGGCCACGCCGCAGCGGCC
>CAYMQV010000261.1:0-5815 GCA_964392395.1 uncultured Gemmatimonadaceae bacterium | reverse complement strand
CCCAGGCATCCCCCACATGCCATCTCTCGCTTGACCTCCCGTAACCGGTCAAGCCGTGCATGCGCATTCATGCACACTGCAATCACTTCATCGCGATAGACACGTTGCCGTGCCCAGTCCACGATGGGATTCACTTCCCACGATCTCCACACTCTTTCCATTATCAAACATCGTCCGCTGCTTCGCCCAGCCTGCGCCGGTCTCAGCAACGTCCCGGTCATTATCCCGGGGAGTCTGAAGAAAGTAGTCGACTCGCTTTCAGGGTCAAGGCCCTCGACTCGCCTCGCGTGCGAGAAGGCACTAGTGTAGCGTGGCAGCAGTGCCGTGGCGAAAGGCGGCGGATGGATTGTGGCGCCAGCCAAGGCGCAACCCGGAGCGATACCAGCGGTTTCGCGAGGCGTGGCAACGCCGGCTCGCGCCACAAGACGCGCCCGACTGCCACGAGACTTCGGCGACACTACACTACGCTCCCTCTGACATGACACCGAATAATCACAAACTCCCGATCGCCACACTCGGCGTGCGCGGCGCCGAACGCCTCCTTCGCGGCCACCCATGGGTCTTCCGCAGCGACATCGCCACCGCGCCACGGGTCGACGCCGGGCTCGTCGACGTCCGTGGTCCCGGTGGCCGCAAACTGGGTACGGCGCTCTACAGCCCGACGTCAGAGATCACGCTGCGCCGACTCGAGCCTGACCCCGACGTCGTGATTGACGCCGGTTGGTGGCGCAGCAAGCTGGCACAGGCCATCGCGCGCCGCGCGCCGCTCGGCGATCTCACCACTGCCTGCCGCCTGGTGCACGGTGAGGGTGACGGCCTTCCGAGCCTGGTCGTGGATCGGTACGCCGACGTGCTCGTGGTGCAGCTGCTGAGCGCGGGTCTGGAAACGCAGCGCGCACATATCGTCACGGCGCTCCAGTCACTGGTCGAACCGGCCGGAATTCTCGCGCGCAACGATCCCTCGGTGCGAACGCGCGAAGGCCTCGAGCGGATCGTGGAAGTCCTCGCCGGTACGGTGCCAGATACGATCCGGGTGACCGAGCATGGCATTCACTACCTCGCGGCGCTGCGCACGGGCCAGAAGACGGGGGCCTTTCTGGATCAGCGCGACAACCGCGTCCTCATCGGCTCACTGGCGCGTGGTCGTGCCCTGGACCTCTTCAGCTATCATGGATCCTTCGCGCTGCACCTCGCTCGGCACGCGGACCACGTCACCGCGGTCGACGTCTCTGAAGCCGCGCTGGCGCGCGCTTCGGAGAATGCAGCGCTGAATGGATTCACCAACGTCACGACGGTGGTCGCCGACGTCTTCGAGTACCTGCGGGAAGCGAAAGCGAAGGGCGATCGATTCGACACCATCGTGGTCGATCCGCCGGCATTTGCGAAGAACCGATCTTCGGTAACGCATGCCATGCGAGGCTACGCGGACATCAACCGCCTCGCGATGCAGCTGCTGACGCCTGGTGGCCTCATGTTCACCGCCAGCTGCAGCCACCACGTGCACGTTCCGGAGTTCCTCGAAATCCTCGAACACGCCGCGGCCGAGTCCGGACGCGACATCGCCATCCGATCGCTCACGCTGCAACCACTCGATCACCCGGTGGTGCTCACCGTGCCGGAAACGGGTTACCTCAAAGGGGCGGTGCTTCAGGCCCTGGCGTGAGCGGCCTCCCTGCTGCACCGGCTCAGCACTGTCATCCGTGCCGGCGGCCGGGCTATCGCTGGCAGCGGGGGCAGAGGTACGTGGAACGCTGCCCCTGCCTGATCCGCGTGATCGGCGCGCCGCAGCGTGCACATGGCGCCCCCTCACGGTCGTAGACGACGAAGCGATCGGTGGCCTCGCCATACTGATGGCGGCCCATCTGCTCGAATGCGAGCCCCATCGTCCAGCGAATGCCCGCGATGAGCCGCTCCACCCGTGCGCGCGACAACTGCCGTGCGGGCGTTTCCGGATTGACCCGGGCGTGCCAGAGCGCCTCAGCGGCGTAGATGTTCCCAACGCCGGCGATCACCGACTGATCGAGGAGCACCTGTTTGACCGAGGCTCGACGGGTGGCGAATCGTGCCCGGAGCTGGCGCGCGTCGAGTAGTGGATCGAGCGCGTCCGGACCGATGCGTGCCGCGCTCGGCGCGTCACCCACGGCGCGCAGACTGACGCGTGCGAGAACGCGAGGATCGATCAACCAGACGTGTCGGCCACCGCTGAACGCAAAGTGTGCACGAGCGTACGGTGGGACGGTGGCGTCCCTGGTCACGGCCCAGTCACCAGTCATTCGGAAGTGAACGATGAGCGCCGCGCCATCGGCGAAACGCACTTCCTGCCATTTGGCGACGCGTGTCACGGCGACCACGCGCTGCCCGATGAGCGTCGCGATCCTGCCATCCGCGAGCCGAGCCAGCGACGGATGGAGCCACGTGACGGCGCGCAGGATCCGACCGCTGAGCGTCGCGTGCAGGAAGCGCGCAGCGCTCTCCACTTCCGGTAGTTCTGGCATACCGGAATGAATAGCAGCTGACACCAGTGGCGCGACGGACGCCATCTCTCGCATCGGCCTTGCATTCACGCAGTGGCCGAGACACCTTGCCGCGCACGCTGACGCTGGAGATGCCTATGCTGCTGTCGACGCCGACACGCTCGCTCAAGCACGAGTACGCGAATTACATCGATCTCGAGATCGAACACTACAAGGACTCGATTTCACGCGATGCGCTGATGAAGCTCGCGGACGATGCCGTGGCCTCGATGAGCACCCGGGCGCAGCTGGAGCTGAGCGAGCTGGTGCTCTGCGATGCGGTGAACGAGCAGATCATGCGCCGGCTCAAGCTGCCGCCGTACGAGCGCTGGCGTCGCAATCGACTGAAGATGCTCGATCAGTTTCGGCGTGCCGATCATTGGGGCCTGTCGGTGACACAGCATCTGGTGGACGCGGTGCGGCCGCAGGAACATCCCCACGTCGTGGTGGCCGGGCCCCACGTCGAAGAGCGCACACTCTTCCTGGCCGCGCATGGTGCACACGTCACGGCCATCGGCGAGCAGGAGGACGAAGCGCTGGTGAGCAAGGTGCTCGTCGCCGCTGCGCAGGCCGGCCTGTCGGCGCATGTGGTCGGGTGCGCCGACGGCCTGGACGAATGGCTGCCGGTTGTGCCGGTCCGCGCAGTCATCTGGCACGCGCAGGTCCTCGACGCGCTCACGCCTGAGAAGCGGGTACGTGTGCTGGCACATCTCCAGGACGCCACCGCTGCTGGCGGTGTCCACTACATCGAGGGCGTGTCATCAGACCTGCGCCGCAGCGCCGAGATCCGCTCGCTGATCGCGAATTACGTGGGCTGGCAAGCCCCAGCCGATACGGGGGATGGCGTCATCGTCCTCCACAAGCCGCGCGTCGCATAAGGACACAGCGAGGACACCATTTCGTGTCAGATCGCGACAGCAGGCGTGCATCGGCCGCGGAGAAAAACTGGCAAGTCCCTGCGGATAAGCGACTTGCGTTATTCCGAGTCTTCGGCACCAGTTCTGCACTCTTCATCCGCAGACACGCGCCACGCAGTGGCGCTCCGGGGTCAGGCAGTCGGCCGCATGCCACTCATATGTGAGTGGCGGTCCGCGGCCCCGGGATACGGCCGGGGGAGACGATGGCGAAGAAGAAGATTCAAGGACCGAGCGACGAGCCGATGGGCATCGTGATTTCGAGGGGGGCAGAGAAGGAGTCTGCGCCAACGGTGCTGGCGTTCATCTGGGGTCCGGCGGACCTGGAGCTACCGGAGTTCGCAGCGGCATGACAGACAAGGGTTCGCGTGCGTAGCGCGGGCCTGGCGCGGCGACTCTGAGGCCGCGCTGAACCGGAGGTGGTGCCGATGGCATCACCTCCGTTTTTTCGGGGCCACACGGCGAACGTCCAGGGCAGCGCGACAACACGGCAGACCATGGCGCCGTCACGGCAGCGAGGCGGGGTACATGTCGCGCAGCGCGTCGGCAGAACATTGCGCCCGACGCTGCACACGGTTCGCCGAAACGACGACGGGGGTGGCGCGAACAGCGCCACCCCCGTTTGAACCTCGGCAACGCCGAGATTACATCGCCGGCGCAGCAGGAGCAGCTGGAGCCTTTGCCTTCTTGCTGGCGCGCTTCTTGGCCTTCTTGGCGGCCTTCTTGGCGCCCTTCTTTGCAGCCTTCTTGGCGCCCTTCTTTGCGCCCTTCTTGGCTGCGCGCTTTGCGCCCTTCTTGGCAGCGCGCTTTGCACCCTTCTTGGCGGCGCGCTTTGCGCCCTTCTTCGCAGCCTTCTTGGCGCCCTTCTTGGCGCCCTTCTTTGCCGCGCGCTTTGCGCCCTTCTTCGCGGCGCGCTTTGCGCCCTTCTTTGCCGCGCGCTTTGCGCCCTTCTTCGCCGACTTCTTAGCAGCCTTCTTTGCAGCCATTGGTACTTCCTCCAGAACTGGAGTGATACGGCCCTTGTCTCCCCCGGTGGAGACCGGAACCAAGGGGCCACGCCCGACCGGGCGGGAGGCCCCCACGGCCGACTCCTCCAGAGAGAAGCCGGACATCCTGCGCGCGCGACACGCTCGTCGCGCGCTACGTCCTATACTGCGTCGCTCAAGCTGGTGAACGTGAAGTCGCGCGACTTGATCGCCGGCACCACGATCGGAACGCCGGCCGACCCGCTTTCACTGGCACTGACGCGCTCGACTTTTCCGAGCGCCTCGATGTTGTTCAGCAAAAAGACGGGTGAGTCGTTAAAGCGTAAATTTTTGATTGCCTTCGTCACGCGACCGCGCTCGATCAGGAACGTCCCATCGCGCGTCAGACCGGTATAGAGGATGGTCCGTGGATCGACCGGACGGATGTACCAGAAGCGTGTCACCAGGATGCCGCGCTCGGTGGATGCAATCATCTCCTGGACACTCTGCGAGCCGCCAGCCATCTGCAGGCAGCCAGGCAGGACGATCGGCGAGACGCTCTGCTTCTGCGCCCAGAACCGGTCGTATCCCAGTTCCCTGACGACACCATTTTCAATCCAGTTGACCTTTCGCATCGGCAAACCATCACCATCGAACGGTACGCCAGGGGCGAGCGGATCCTGCGGATCTGATCGGAGGCTGACTCGTTCGTCGACGACCTTGAGGCCGACCTTGTTCCCACCGCCGGGCTTCGAGAAGAAGCTCCGTCCTTCATCGGCCTGTCGCGCGTTGGTGGCAAATGCCATGAGCTGCACGAGGTTCCCGACCGCAGTTGGCTCGAGCACCACGGTGTAGCGACCCGGTTCGACCGCGACGGCATTGAGCGAGCGCCGGGCCTTCTCGATCGCGGTCGCGGCCAGCGCGGCACCGTCAATCGCCTCGATGTCCCGCGACGCGGCGCCCGCCCAGCCGGATCCCGTACCGTCCGTGGTGCGCACGGTGGTCGTGAAGGCGCAATCCGTGCTGCGATGGTAGGCGAAGAGCCCAGCCGAATTCGCGATCGCGTTGGCCGACGTCACCACTTCGAGGTAGCCCGTCGCACTGGTACCGGCGGCGCGCGAGGCGGCGGTGACCATGGCGACGATGTCGGCACGCTGCTGTGGTTCAGCGGCAGCGGTTGCGGCGTGGAACGCGTCGACGGCGATGTACTGCTGGGCTCCGAGTTCGGGCATCAGCTCGGGATCGTCCGGCTGCAGGCGGGCGATGCGTTCGGCCGTCTGCACGACCTGGCGGAGCGCGGCATCATCGAGCCGATTGGTCGTCGCGGCTCCGACTTTCTTGCCGACCGTGACACGGACCCGGATGCTGACATCTTCGTTGTCGCCGGAGGTCGAGACCTGATTGACGGCGAAGCGGGTGTTGC
>CAYMQV010000260.1:0-5819 GCA_964392395.1 uncultured Gemmatimonadaceae bacterium | reverse complement strand
GGAACTGGAGCAGCCGGCCCTCGCGATCACCGACCACGGCAACATGCACGCCGCCTGGGAGTTCCAGGAAAAGACACGCAAGGCCGGCCTCCGCCCCATCCTGGGCATGGAAGCCTACGTCGCCACCGGAGACAGACGACTCAAGGCCCGCCCGGGTCCCGGATTGCGACCGTACTACCACCTCGTACTACTCGCCCGCGACCTCGTCGGATACCAGAACCTCATCAAGCTCTCGTCCCTCGGCTACACCGAAGGGTTCTACACCCGCCCCCGCATCGACCGCGAGCTCCTTGCCAGGTACTCCGAAGGGCTGGTGGTGAGTTCCGCCTGCCTGGCCGGCGAAGTGGCCACCCACCTCCAGAACAACCGTTGGGATGAGGCACGCGCCACTGCGGCATGGTATGCCGAGGTATTCAAGGACCGCTACTACCTCGAGGTGCAGGCCCACGATTCGGGCGGTCAGGCGCGGCTCAACGAACAAATCTTCACCCTCAGCGCCGAAATGGGACTTCCCGTCATCGCCACCAATGACGCCCACTTCCTCCGGCACTCCGATCACGACGCCCACGACGTACTCCTCTGCATCGGCCTCGGCAAGGACCGGAACGACGCCAACCGCATGCACTACGACGGTGGACTCTATTTCAAGTCCGCCGACGAGATGCGTGCGCGTTTTCCCGATCGGCCCGACGTCCTCGAGAACACGCTCCGGATCGCGGAAGAAACGAACGTCCAGTTCAAGAAGCAGTACTTCGTGCCAGCGTTTCCACTGCCCGACGGTGTCGAGACCGAGAACGAACTGCTGGTCCGGCTGGCCGAGGAAGGCGCCCGGGAAAGATACGGCACGCCGTACTCGGACGAGGTGCGGGATCGGCTCAAGTACGAGCTCGAGGTCATTACCACGACTGGGTACGCCGGCTACTTCCTCATCGTCTGGGACTTCATCAAGGCGGCGCGCGATCGGGGCATTCCCGTCGGACCGGGCCGCGGATCGGCCGCCGGATCACTGGTCGCCTACGCACTGAAGATCACGAACGTCTGTCCACTCAGGTTCGACCTGCTCTTCGAGCGCTTCCTCAATCCGGAACGCGTCTCGATGCCGGACGTGGACGTCGACTTCTGCTTCGAACGACGTGGCGAAGTGATCGAGTACGTGCGGCAGAAGTACGGCAAGGAAAGCGTCGGCCAGATCGTGACCTTCGGAACGATGAAGAGCCGTGCCGCGGTCAAGGACGTTGGCCGCGTGCTGGGTTTCACGCCGACGGAAACCGACGCGCTCGCGAAACTCATCCCGAACGCACCGAACTTCTCGCTCACCGTCAAGGAAGCGGTGAAGGACGTTCCCGATGTGAAGTCGCGCTACGAGAACGAAGAGCGCTACCACCAGCTGCTCGACTATGCGGCCGCGCTCGAAGGGCTGTCGCGCCACACCGGCGTGCACGCCGCCGGCGTCGTCATCGCGCCGGGTCCGCTCGACAACTACGTCCCCATTTGCACCCAGTCGTCCAAGGGGGCAGGGTCAGGCGACGACGAGTCGGTGGTCGTGACGCAGTACGACATGAACAGCCTTGAGAAGGCCGGCATGCTGAAGATGGACTTCCTCGGCCTCACCACGCTCACCGTGGTGACTGATGCCGTGAAGAACATTTTCCAGCGCACGGGGATCCAGATCGATCTCGACACGCTCGAGCTGGATGACGAGGCCACCTATCGCATGCTGCGTGCGGGGCGCACCGCCGGCGTGTTCCAGTTCGAATCAGCGCTGGCCACCGACGTGTTGCGCAGCATGCGCTGTGACCGATTCGACGACCTCGTCGCGTCGAACGCGCTGCTGCGTCCGGGGCCACTCGATGCCGGCATGCACAAGGTGTACATCCGGCGGAAGAAGGGCGAAGAGCCGGTCTCGTACGCGCTCCCGGAGCTGGAGACGATTCTCTCCACCACCTACGGCGTCATCACCTATCAGGAACAGGTGATGCGCATTGCACAGGTGCTGGCGGGTATTTCGCTTGCCGAAGCCGACGTGCTCCGCAAGGCCGTGGGCAAGAAGGACGCGGTGCTGATCGGCCAGGAACTCGGCAAGTTCGAAACGAAGGCCGTCGCGCGCGGGCACGATGCGAAGATCATCAGGGAATTGGCCGGACAGATCGAAACGTTCGGGCGCTACGGATTCAACAAGAGCCACAGCGTCGCCTACTCCATCGTCGCCTACCACACCGCCTATCTCAAGGCGCACTATCCCGCCGAATTCATGGCGGCGCTGTTGTCATCGCAGATCGGCGACACCGAAAGTGTGATCAAGTACATCGCCGAGGCCCGCGAAATGGGCATCGAGATCCTGCCGCCAGACGTGAACGAGTCGAACTTCAAGTTTACCGTCATCGGTGACAAGCGGATCCGGTTCGGCCTGGGTGCCGTGCGCAATGTGGGTCGCGCGGCGATCGACTCGATCCTCGGCGCCAGGCAGACGGGGCCGTTCACGTCGCTCTTCGAGTTCTGCGAGCGAGTCGACCTGCGGCTCTGCAACCGCCGTGTCTTCGAAGCACTGATTCAGAGCGGAGCCCTCGACGCGTTGGGCGGTCACCGGGCTCAGCTGATTGCCGCCCTCGATGCGGCGATCAGCGAAGCCGGTCTCAAGCAGGAGGAGGCGAGCATCGGGCAGGGGTCGCTCTTTGGCGATCTGGGGCCGGCGGCGTCACCGATCGACGGACAGCCGAAGCATGGCCCGACGCTCCCCAATACGCCCGTCTGGTCAGACTCGGAGCGGCTCTCCCAGGAGAAGGCGATTCTGGGCTTTTACATCTCGGGGCACCCGCTGGAGCCGTTCCGGACCGAATGCGAACTCTTTGCAACGCACACGGTTGCCCAGTTGCAGGGCTGGAGTGCCGACAAGATGGCCCTCGGCGCGGTCATCACGGCAATCAAGCGCCAGACGAGCAAGAAGTCCGGCAACGAATTTGCCCGATTGACCGTGGAGGACTTCTCAGGCTCGGCCGAGGTTCTAGTATTCCCTGAGGCGTGGGCCGTGCTTTCCGACCGGATCAGGACAGACATTCCAGTCCTGATCAAGGGAGGGTATGGCCGGCGGGATCAGGACAACGAGAAGCCGACGTTCATTGTCGATGAAGTGACCCCGTTGGCCGAACGTCGGACGAACGGGGCAGTGATCGTGTCGTTGCGGTTGGAGTCGAGTGTCGGGCTGTCTCCCGCCGTGATGGGAGACATTCGGGCGGTGGCCGAAGGCCATCCCGGTACGGCACCACTGGAAGTGAGCTGGAATGACGGGCGCGGCAGCTCGTCGCGCTTCCGTTCGCGTACGCTGACCATGGCGGCCGATGGGGCCGCTCTGACCGAATTGCGCGCCTTGCTGGGGCACGAGCGAGTCCGGCTCGTCCGCGGCAACTGAGCGCGCAGGAGACATAGACAGATGGCGACAGCTGCAGCACTCGAGTTCGAAAAACCGATCGCTGAACTCGAACAGCGCATCGACGACCTGAAGCGGCTCGCCGGCGACGCATCCTTCGGCGTCGCGCTCGAGATCGAGCCACTCGAGAAGCGCCTCACCGAGCTGCGTCGCGAGATCTACAGGCAGCTCACGCCGCTGCAGCGGGTGGAAGTCGCGCGATACAAGATGCGGCCGTTCATGCTCGACTACGTCGAGCGCATCTTCACCGACTTCATCGAGTTGCATGGCGATCGGGCATTCCGCGAGGATGCCGCGATCGTCGGTGGCTGGGCGCGCCTCGAGGGGGAGACGGTGATGGTCATCGGCCATCAGCGCGGGCGCGACATGAAGGACAATCTGAAGCGCAACTTTGCGATGCCGCATCCCGAGGGCTATCGCAAGGCGCTGCGTCTGATGAAGCTGGCCGAGAAGTTTCAGGTGCCGGTGCTCACCTTCATCGACACACAGGGCGCCTGGCCCGGGCTGGGTGCCGAAGAGCGCGGCCAGAGCGAAGCCATCGCGCGCAACATCTTCGAGATGACGCAGCTGGCAGTACCGATCATCGCCACCGTCATCGGTGAAGGCGGTTCAGGCGGCGCCCTGGCACTTGGCGTCGCCGATCGCGTGCTGATGCTCGAGAACGCGGTCTACTCGGTGATTTCGGTCGAAGGGTGCGCCGCGATTCTCTGGAAGGACAACAAGTCGATCGAAGCGAAGGAACGGGCGGCCAGGGCGCTGCGCATCACGGCCCCGGATCTGGTCGAACTGCGAGTGATCGACGAAATCGTGCCCGAGCCGGAAGGGGGCGCACATACCAATCATGATGCCGCCGCTGCCACGCTCAAGTCGACGCTGGTGCGTTTGCTCGACGACCTCCGCGGCCTGCGTCCGGAGAAGCTCGTGCGCCGCCGCCGCGAGAAGTTCCTGCGCATGGGCCAGTTCATCGGCTGACGAGACCGCGAGAATGTCGGACCTGATCGAGGTCGCCTTCAAGGGCAACCGCAAGGAGTTCTTCACGTGGGAGGATGTCGTTCCGCCTCCCGCGCCGCCGGCGCACGTGATCGTCGAAGGCGACCGCGGTGAGGATCTCGGGCAGGTGCACGCGATCGGAGAGCTCGCCGAAAAGCGTTTCGCTGGCGTCGCGCACGGCCGGATGATCGGAGAAGCCACGCGTCGAATTCTGCGCCTCGCGACACATGACGAGATCCGGCAGTCACTCGCGCTGGCCGAAGAGAACGAGATGACGCGTCGCGCGGCGATGGCGCAGGCACGCGCGTTGGGCCTCCAGATGAAGCTGACCGACGCCGACTGGCAGTGGGATCATCGCAAGCTGACGCTGTTTTTTACCGCCGACAAGCGCGTGGACTTCCGCACGCTGGTGCGGGATCTGGCCGCCACCTTCAAGGCGCGGATCGAGTTGAAACAGATCGGCGTCCGCGACGAAGCCAAGCGACTGGACGGCATCGGACGGTGCGGGCGACAGTACTGCTCGGCGTCGTGGCTGCCCGATCTGCGACCGGTGAATCTCGGTGTCGCGAAAGATCAGAAACTGTCGCTCAACCCGACGCAGATCAGTGGCGCGTGCGGGCGCCTGATGTGCTGCCTGCGCTACGAGCACGAGTTCTACGTGCAGAGCCGCAAGCGTTTTCCGAAAGAGGGGAAGATCATCACCACCACCAGGGGTGAAGAGAAGGTGATGCTGAACGACATCTTCCACGATCGTGTCACCTTGCGCGGCGCGGAGGGAGAATCGCGCATCCTGACGCTGATCGAGTTGCGCCGCGAGACGTCGGGATGGACGCCCGGGGTGACGGAGGAGTACAGCATCGCTGATGCCCGTGAACTGGCGGAGGAAGGGGTGCTGGCGTTTGACGACGCACCGACGATCACGGAACGCACGCGCGTGCCGGCCTCCGACCGTTCGCTCCCCGTCCTGCCCACCGCGGCGGCGACGATGGCGCCACCGTCGAAGACCGCTGTGTCTCCGCTGCCCACCACGACGGCACTCCCGACCGTGCCAGGCATCGACTCGCCTGTGACACCAGCCACGGAGTCCGAGGCAACCGGCGTGACGCGCGGCACACCACCGGTCGGCACGCCACCCATCGCGGCGACAGTCGTTCCCGGTCCGGTCGACGACACCGAAGTGGATGCCGATGATACCGACGACGGCGATGCGGAGGATGGCGACGACGGCACTCTGGCGGCCGACACGGCCAGTGGCGAGGCACCGAAGCGCCGACGGCGCCGTGGTCGCCGTGGCGGTCGACGCGGGCGAGGCAGTCGCCCGCCCACCGGTGACGATTCACCGCCGCAGTAGCTTGCACTGAAGATTGCACTGATCGCCGCCAAGCTGCGCGCGACGGCTGCTCAC
>CAYMQV010000259.1:0-5855 GCA_964392395.1 uncultured Gemmatimonadaceae bacterium | reverse complement strand
TCAGGAACCCGACGCCCGGCGCGTCGCCGTGAACGGATAGCTCCCCATGGGCTCCGGCAGCACAATGGTTCCGACCATGCTATCGCGTCCTTGCAGCATGCCGATCACACGGACCTCGCCCGGTGCTCCCTGCATGGTGAGCGGGAACGTGAATCGCACGGTGTCGCCACTCACCGTGCCGGTCAGCTTGGACGAGCCCACCTGATCGATCTGTATGTCGCCGAGCAATGACGCCGCCGACTGGGTCAGGCGTAGGGTCGACGCCACCGGCCCGCGCGGAGAGACGCCGGACACTTGCCACGTGCCGGTGAGGTCGATCGACGTCAGGTTCGACTTCATCGCCGCGGCCATTCGCAGGTAGGTCGCGAACGTCACGGCCGTTGTGGTCCCGATGGTATCCTCGCGCATGTAGATCACGGCGATGGTGTCGTGGTCTGGCGAGAGTACGTTGGTGAGCCGCTGTGTCACGCGCGCGTTCTGCTTGTTCACGATCTCGTTCACGAGCGGCGAAACCGCGCGCACTGCGGCGTGCGTTTGCCCCGCGTTGCCCGTTACTGGCATATCACGGCCGTCGAACTCCGTGGTGTACCACCAGCGCGTCGTGTCACCGCGCGCGTTCACTGCCTCGATCGTGGCCTTCATGCCGCTGGCACCGAACGGCTCGTAGGTCATGACGTTGCTCGCGGGGGCCGGGGCGTCGCTCTTGAGCAGCCAGCGGCCGAAGCGTGGGTTGACGTTCTGCGCCTCCATCACGGCGGGAGCCAGCGACATCAGCGCGGGAGCGAGCGCCGTCAAGGGGCGCGGGAACGACACCGGGGCAGGCAGCGACATGATGCGCTCGACAGGTAGGAGATGTTGCGAATACAGCACGTCAGGGAGCACCGCCGAGACCACAGCCGTACGTGCCGGACCCGAGAGAGATTCCAACCGTCGGCGGCCGTTCCGTCAAGTCCGGCGGCGGCGATGCGGATGCCCACTCCCGCGCCAGACCCGCTGAACCCAGCCGGTCCCCGAGACCGTAAGTGAGGAACTCCCTCTCCCAACCGCGCATGATTGACATTCAGTCGCTCTCGAAGACCTATCCCGGCGGCGTCACGGCGCTGCAGGGGATCTCGCTGCACATCCCGCGCGGCATGTTCGGCCTGCTTGGGCCGAACGGTTCCGGCAAGACGACACTGATGCGCATCCTCGCCGGGCTGCTCGAGCCGACCAGCGGGCGCGTGCTCCTCGATGGCGAGGACGTGGTGGCGCATCCGGAGCGCATCTGGCCGCGGTTGGGATATCTGCCGCAGTACTTCGGCTTCTACCCGGGACTGAGCGGTACGGCGATGCTGATGCACATGCTGCGGCTCAAGGGTGTCGAGCATATCCACGGGCTCGACGCGTTGTGCGCCGAATTGCTGGAGCGGGTGAATCTCGGGCTTGCGGCGGGTCGTCCGGTCAAGTCGTATTCCGGTGGCATGCGGCAGCGCTTGGGGATCGCACAGGCAATCGCCGGCAAGCCGGATCTATTGATCGTCGACGAGCCGACGGCGGGACTCGATCCCGAAGAGCGTACGCGATTCTATCAACTGCTGGCCGAGCTGGCGGAGTCTTGCACGGTATTGCTGTCGACGCACATCGTGGACGATGTGGCCGTACTCTGTCCGCGGTTTGCCGTCATCCGGCATGGACGCGTGCTGACCACGACGACGCCGCAGGAGGCGCGGGCGGCGATCGCCGGCACCATTTACGAAGGTGAGATCGGACGGCACGAGCTGCGCGACATCACGGAGAGGTTCGAGGTGACGCAGGCGTATCTCGTCGAGGGTCGCCATCGGGTACGCGTTCATGCGCCGCCGAATGATGTACCGTCTCATTTCGAGCCGGTCACGCCCACGCTGGAGGATGCGTACATGCTGCTGACGCAGCGGGATGCGCGGGAGCGGCCGTTGATACCGGGGGCAGCGTGAATCGTCGCCGCACCATGATGGCGCACGAGCTGCGTACACAGCTCACGAGCGCGCCCTTCGTGGCTCTCCTGGCGCTGCTGCTGGCCGCGACCAGCACGCTCAACCCCGTGGCGATGATCCCGGGTGGCGCCGCCGCCGACCTTCCCGTACGCGCCGTCGCCAACTCGGCCTACGCGCTCGCGCCGACGTTCGCGATGAGCGGGTTCTTCGTGTACCCGTTTTTCGCGGCGCTGATGGCCGGTCTATCGGTGTTGCGCGATGACGAAGCGGGCATATCGGAGCTGCTGCACAGCACGCCACTCACGTCGACGGAATACCTCTGGACCAAGTTCGCGGGTGTCGCAGCAGCGTTGCTTATCGCGGTCACCGTGCACGTGCTCATCGTGATCGTGTTTCGAGAGGCCGGTGTGGGTGGTGTCGCGCGGGGACCGTTCGACCTCGCCGCGTACCTGCTGCCTGCAGGCCTTTTCGTGGTGCCAGGCGTGTTGTGGATGGCCGGGATCACGTTCGTGATCGGCGCGCGCACGAAGGCGCCGATGGCGGTCTACGTGATGCCGCTGGCGCTATTCGTGCTGGAGTTCGTCCTGCTCTGGAACTGGCATCCGCGTGGCATCGATCCTACGCTGGATGCGCTGTTGATGGTGGTTGATCCCACGGGTCTCCGTTGGCTGACGCATTCGCTGTTCAGCGACGATCGCGCGATCGCCTGGTACAATTCGGCGCCACTCGCGGTCGATCGTGTCCTCGTGCTGGGGCGCGTCGTCACGATGCTGTTGCCGCTGGGTGCCATTGCGCTGCTGGCGCGCACGAGGACTGGTCGTGCCGCCGTACCTGTGGTTTCCTCGGCATCAGCAGCGGCCGCAACCGCGACCGCGAAGGGGAGGGCGCGCTCATTCGGCAGCCTCGAAAGCCTGTCGATGCGCCGCCGCACGCCCCGGGTACTGCGCGCGACCGCGACGATTCTGATGGCCGAGTTGCGGTCACTGATGCGGCAACCATCGGGCTATCTATTTTCCGTGTTCCTCTTTGCGGTAGTCGCCGAGGTTGGTGGCGCCGAGGCGGATGCATACGGCTCGACGCCAGTGCTTACGGCTGGCGGCATTGCCATCAGTGCCCTACCGGCGGTGACGGTACTCATCTGTCTCTTCCTGTTGTTCGTGATCGTCGAAAGCCTGCATCGCGATCGTGCGACCGGGTTCGACGCGATCGCGTTCAGTAGCCCTGTCCCGACGATCGCGTTCGTGATTGGCCACGCGCTCGCCACGATGGTCTTGGTTGGCGTATTCACCGTCGTGTGCGTCGTCAGTGGCGGCGTCTTGTTGCTGGCGCAGTCCGGGCCAGCGGTATCGTGGTGGCCGCTGGTTCTCGTGTTCGGGGCGGTGCTCGGGCCGACGTACGTGCTCTGGATGGCATTCGTCACGGCAGTGATGACGGCGGTACAGTCGCGCACGATCGCGCTGGCTATTGGATTCGTCGCCCTGCTGTTGACGGCAGCGCAATTCATTCGTGGTTCCATGACGTGGGTGACCAACTGGCCCCTGTGGGGATCGCTGCGCTGGACAGAGTTTGCCCTCTTTCCGTTGGACGGCGAGGCGCTCCTGCTGAATCGGGTGTTGGCGATGGGGCTGGCGCTGGCCCTCTTCGGTGCCGCTCGCCTACTGTTCGTGCGTACCGAACGTGATCCCGTGGCGGCCCGCGCACGTCGTACGCCGGCAGCTGTCGGACGACTCGCCCTGCGCGCATCACCATTGATCGCGTTGCCGCTGTTCACCGGCGCGTTTCTCGCCGTGCGTGTGCGAGACGCCTTCGATGGGCCCGCGGCGGCGCGGGCCGTCGCAGCCTATGAGTCGTCGAATCAGCGCCGATGGGGATCGGAGAGACCAGCCGTGATTCAGCATGTCGACGTGACGGTCGATATCGACCCGGCCCGTCGCACGCTGAATGTCGACGGCATGTATGAGCTGGTCAATCGGACCTCGATCTCGATGACGACGTTGCCGTTCACGGTACCTGCCGCGTTCGGGCGCGTGCACTGGCGCGTGCGCGGTGTGTCGATGAGACCGACCGGCCTCGACGGGATGCACGTTCTCTCGTTGGTGGCGCCGCTCGCACCCGGCGACACGGTACGCGTGGGATTCCGCTACGCGGCCCGCATCAACGACGGTATATCGTGGAACGGCGGACCGGTCGACGCCTTCGTCATGCCGTCGGGGATTCTGGTGTCGACGCATCGCGGTGACTTCCTCCCCATTCCCGGCTATCGCGTGGGAACACCGGTGTCGTTGCAGCCGGTCGGCAACACGGCGCGCGCCGCCGATGCAGCGGATGGTACTGTGGTCAGCCGGTCTGATGGCGACGGGTTGTTCAATCGCGGGTGGGCGTTCACGGCAACCATGCGGGTGCGGGCGCCGAACGCACTGATCATCAACGGGGTCGGGGAGCGAACGGCATCGCTGGCGCTTGATGGCGAGACGGTCACCACGTGGGAGACACGCGAGCCGGTATCAGCACTCAACCTGGTCGGCGCCGCGTATGCGGTGCGCCGCGCCGAGGGCGTGGCGGTGTACCATCATCCGGCGCACACGCGCAATCTCGACGCCATGGTGACCACACTCGCAGCGGCGCGGCGACGCTACTCGGCGTGGTTCTATCCGTATCCGTGGGATGAACTCCGACTGAGCGAGTACGCGGACCTGTCATCGCAGGCGACATCGTATCCCACCAACATCGCGTTCTCCGAAGGACTCGGCTTCCTTGCCACCGATGGTGCGCACGGCGGTCTGGCGTTCGCGGTGACTGCCCACGAGGCGGCCCACCAATGGTGGGGACACCTGCTTACAGCGGGCACCGGGCCCGGCACGGGACTGCTGGTGGAAGGCATGGCCGATTATGCCACGCTATTGCTGTACGAGGCCGAGCGCGGCGAAGCGGCGCGTAAGGCGTACGCGGTGTTGCTCGAGCAGCAGTACTTGGACGGGCGCGTCGGAGCGCGTGAGCGGGCGCTTGTGGACACGCGTGAGGAAGACAGCGCCGATGAGGCAGTGCTGCAGAAGAAGGGGGCTTGGGCGATGTGGATGTTGCACAACAGCCTTGGTGCAGATCATGCATTCGCTGGTCTGCGCGCGTTCATCACCGAGCATCGTGCACCGGGTCGATTCGCGACGCCTGAAGGGCTATTGCGCACGCTGCGATTGCAGGCGCTGGACACGGCGCAGTTCGACGCGCAGGTCGGGCAATGGTTCCGTAGCACGCAGCTGCCCGAGTTCACGCTCCACGATGCACGGTGCGTAGAGGTCGAAGCATCCTGGCGCTGCACGGCGTCGCTGCACAACATCGGAACCGGTGAGGCGCGCGTCGATATCGCGGCGATGCGCGGCGACACCGTCGTGGCCGGAGGTACCGCGCGAGTGAGCGTCGGTGCCGGGAAGGCCGTGCCGGTTCGATGGACGCTACCGCGGCGACCCGATCGTCTGGTGGTCGATCCAGACGTAATGGTTTTGCAGACGCGGCGTGCTCTGGCGGTCGCGGCACCGTGAGATGCGGGATAGGAAATTCAATCGGGGTCGGTCGAGTATCCGCCGGACGCACGGCGCATCGCCGACCACGCGAGGGCCGGCGGGCGCGCAGCGGCCTGACCGCCGCCCGCCGCCGCGCCTCGGTGGATGTCCGGTCGGCGTGCCCCGTGGGCGCCCGGTCGCAGCGGGGACCGATCGGACGCCCCGGTGGGACGGACGCGCTCACCGAACGTCCCCGCGCGTGATCGGGGCGTCGGGGTGAGACGTAGTGAGTCCGGTGGGCTGCGGTGGGTCGTCGCGTGACGCCTGGTCCAGACGGTCCGCCGGTCGCGGGGGGACTCCGCGCGCCGCCCTCGTCGGCCGTCGCCGCGCGGGCGCGGCGGTGCGA
>CAYMQV010000258.1:531-5869 GCA_964392395.1 uncultured Gemmatimonadaceae bacterium | reverse complement strand
TCGATACCTTTCAGCTTTTGCAGCGGCGCCTGCATCACGGCGCCCTCGCGCGTGCCTGGTGTGTTGTGGCGCAGTGCGCGCACGATGTCCCTCTGCGGCGTCAGCTGGATGTGTGGAATCCCCGTCAGCACGCGCTCGATGAGGCTCGACTGCAGTCCGGTGATGAGCGCAGACATGAACACGATCACGGCTACACCGATGGCCACCCCACCGATGATGAATGCCGTCTGCACACGCCCTTCACGCAGGAAGCGGATCGCCACGATCCATTCGAAGGGCAGCCAACGTGCGAAGGGCAGCACTGCCGCCGGTGCGCCCTCGGCTGCCACCGCGCTCTCCGGAGCAAGCGCCGAGGTCACTTCGCAACCACTGGTAACATCGCCCGTACACGAGCACCGTCACGCACGCTCAGGTTGGCCGCAGGCACCACCCGGTCGCCGGGTGACAAGCCGGCGAGCACCTCGGACAGTCCGCCGCTCCGCAGGCCGAGCCTCACTGGCTGGCGCCGCGCGCGGCCGTCGTCGATCCGCAGCACCCACGGTGTGCTCGTCTCGGGATCGTGTACAGCATCGCTCGGCACCAGTATCGCGTTATCACGCTGAGCGATCTGGATGTCGACCGATGCCGTCATGTCCTGCTTCAGGTACGGTGGCGGCGACAGTACGCGCAGCTTCACCTCCACCGCACCACGTTGCGCGTCGACCCCAGGGTTCACGTACACGACCGTCGCGGTGAAGCGATCCTTCGGATAGGCATCTGCCGAGGCGATCGCGGTGAGGCCAAGTCGCACCATCTGCAGGTTCTTCTCGTCGATCTGCACCACGAGCTGTGTTTCGCCGCCCGGTGACAGCGTCATCAGGATTCGGCCGGGCTGCACGACGTCACCTGGCTCGACCGAGCGCGAGATGAGCGTGCCTGATCGCTGCGCCCGCACCGTCGCATAGGCGAGCCGCGCGCGGGCCAGATCTGCGGCAGCACGGGCTTGCGCCAGTGCTGCCGCTGCCGCCGCTGCATCACTGCCGTTGGCGCGCGCGCTTTCGACCTGACGCTGTGCCGAGGACACCTGCGCCGCGGCAGCCTGCTCTGCGCGCCGGGCATCGTCGCGTGCGGCTTCGCCGATCGCACCGCCGGCGAGCAGTGCATTGCTGCGCGTGAGCGCATCGCGGGCTGCATCGTGATTCAGCTGCGCCTGCCGCAGCGCCTGAATTGCCAGCGGTGACTGCACCTCTGCGACCTGCCGCACACGTGCGGACGCCGCCTGTACGGCGTGCTGTGCGACATCGACCGATGCCGCCAGTTCAGAGGACTCGAGTTCGATCAGTGCTGCACCAGCGACGACGACCTGACCTTCCGCGACTGGCACCCGCTTCACCGTGCCAGTGACCTGCACACCGACATCGATGCGATGTGGCGTCTCGACGCGGCCGGTGGCCACGACACTCTGGACGAAGTTCGCGCGGCTCACCGCCTCCACCGCCACGGTCGGACCGAGTACGAGGCGCGGTCCGAACATCGCCGCAATTGCTGCGAGGACGACTATACCGATACCCAGCGCCAGGTGCCGTCGCAGCGCCCCGAGAATGCGCCGCCGCATCGATGCTGTGTCGGGCGTCGCCGATGTGACCGGTGCGACCCGTGCGACCGACGGCTTCGCTCCGTCCGAACCTGACTGCGGAAGGGCGGGGCTGGCCACGATCAGTTGAGCGCGAGCCAGACTTCGTTGCGCCGCAGGAACGGCAGCACATACGGTGCATTGTACCGGGCCAGCATCGGATCGCCATGCGTGGTGATCCCGGCAGCCGCGAGCGTTGCGCGCAGTTCGGCGAGGTGCTCCGCGTGGTTCTCCTCAGTCCATCGGCCTGAGTAGCGAAGCACAGCGACGCGCTGCGCTGGCACTTCGCACAGTTTTACGCGCGCGTCGTTCGGCACTGGCAGCGTAGAGAGAGTGTAGCCGGCCGGCATCGCGAAACGGACGCGAAATCCGCCGTCGACGCGTGACTGCGTCACTGGCACCGTCATCGGCAACTTGACGGCTGTCTGCGTGACGGGCGCCGTCATCTCGAGCAGCTGCGAGCCCCGGTTGGCACCGAAGATGTACGCCGCAAGAAGGCGGAACCCCTCGCTGCTCGCCGACTCAGCGGGGCCCGGTACGATCACCTCCGCCACGAGATAGTGGTCATAGGCACGGATGTCGTAAGAATCGGTGTGATGCTCGAGCCGATAGGCCGGCTCACCCCTCTTGCTGCGCGTTGGCTCGGCGCTGGTCTGGCTCATGGTGTCGTCCGTCGTGTCCAAAGGGAGGATGAGAAGGGCCGCTCAGGCGAGTGTGTGTTCACGTATCATCCTGTCGTGGCCGCGGAAGAACTTCGTTCCAGCGCGACCAGCTCTCCGTCAGTGGGGTGATTGACCGTTTCCCAGCCCACGAGTATTGGGAGCAGTGCGCCTCGATGCCTGGTGACGCAGTGCCTGAAGTCGCTCTGCGATCGCCCGCTGCTGGTGACGACGACCTGGTCGAACTTGACCGGTGCATCGCAGACGGCGCCAAAAAAGTCATGATGCGTTCGGATAGCGCTGTTGTGCTGGCGCATATCATGTTTCTCGTCGTGGATCTGCTGCGCTGCGCGGGCCTCTCCGCCGATGGGGATGACCTTGGCGTCATGATGGTCGAGCCAGACGATTGCGTGTGACGTTGACATGCACAGCTCCGAGGCATGCGGCCGCAAACGCACAGCAATCGCTGGGTCGCTCTGGTGACCTGTGCATGCAAGCTATGTCGCGGACCGCGACACACTTCTGCGATGTGCGGAGGAGCTTGCCAGCACTCCTGTCCAGCTCGAGAACATGCAGAGTGATGGCATCGGAGCGCGCCAGTGCGTCCCGATGCGCAACTGGGGACAGCGAAACTCGCATAACAGGCGCTGCCGGGTACCTTCGCTGACGGCGCGGCGCGCTGCGGGATTGGAATTAGTTCGCAACGAATCGGTCGAGGGTCGTATGGAACAGTCTCAACCGGATCACGTACAGTTTGCGCGTGCGACATGTGCTACCGTTTCTCACGCAATGCGGTGAGATCGTTTCGTCGGTGACTGATACTTTGCCTGTTTGATGCCGCGTCGGTGCATCGTCAGATGACGAGCACGGTTGTTTCAGGCGCACAATTGACGAGGCGCTCTGGAGTGCGCTCCGCACCGGCATCCCCATCATGCTTGCCCACACCATGACGGCATGTGATTCGTCTACGTCATTCAACTCGGTTCAGAAGGATCCGGACGCAGCACCGGTGTCACTGGCAGGCAACGAAGTGCTTGCCGTGCTGCAGGTGAGTGCGAAAGGTGACGGGATGTCCGGTACCGCACTCATGCACGTCGTGGGCGTGAACGGACCGTGCGGATTGAGCCGTCTCCCGTCAACTGCTGGCGCAACGACCTGCACGACCGCCGACCGTGGGGAGCGTGGTGACGTGGATGGAACTCACCGTGGGAGCCGTAAGCGGAGCGCGCCGAGGTGAGAATCATGGTATCACCCGCATCGCCATCACCACCGTTCACCGTAACTGGCGCAACGGAGGTTCGTTCAGCGCCCGGAGAAACTCCAGGTAGGGCTTCGTTCGCAGTATCGAGGAAATCGCCGTCGGCAACTCCGACTTTCGCCAGGTGCTTTACACCTTGACCAGCTGCCAGCTGGTCGCGGTGTCGCTGCAAGTGGACGCCGATATCGGTAAGAAGGTGCACAAGCTCGACCAGTTCTCTGGTGTGGAACAGGGCAGCGGCGCCGCCGTTTTGGGCGACACGGTGACACGGCGACACGGCGACACGGCGACACGGCGACACGGCGACAGGGCGACAGGGGTGCGCTGCGTGCTCGACTGGCGGCGCGCGTAGGGGGGCGACCGCTCTGGCAGGGCGTCGCGCGTGATGTGAGCGGGTGAGGTCCTCCGGGGGCCGATGTGTGTGGCCGACGTCGCTGGAGAACCGGTGTTGGTGGCATGATCCGTTGCGTGGAGGGGCATGACGGCATAGCTTTTGAGGTTCTTGGGGCCTGTAGCTCAGGTGGTTAGAGCGCACGCCTGATAAGCGTGAGGTCCGAGGTTCAACTCCTCGCAGGCCCATACCCAATTGATCTGTAAGTGAGGGCGGCGCAACGACTTACGTTGCTCCGCCCTCACGCTTTTTCGGAACTGAACCTCGCGTGGGACACTCGCAGTGTTCTGCGCCGCGCGACATGTGGCGCGGCATGGGTGATCGGCTTGAACCGACACCGGTGATCGGCTTCAGTCGAAATCCGCGTTGCCCCATTCAGCCCAGCAGTCGGCGGCGCGTCTCAGCAGTCATCTCGGCCACGACGAGGCCGACGGAGGTCAGCACGTCGTGCTGGCCGGCGAGGCGCGCGGCGAATTCCAGCGCGTCGTCACGGCCGGCATCGAGTCGGTCGCATACATCAGCCACGAGCTCCCTGGCCAGCGCGAGCGTGATGCCGAAGGCGCGGGCCGCCTTCACCAGCGCGGCCGGCTGGAGCTGCGGCAGGTGCATTGCGCCTGCAAAGAGCAGCGGAAGCACGGTGTTCAGGTCTGCGTACGCCATGGTGCAGACGACGTCATAGGCCGGTGCGAGGCGAACGACGCCATCGGCGGTTCGGAGCACGCTGACGTTCTTGGCGTGCGCGTCACGATTGCCGAGGGCCAGGTTCGCGACCGCCCACCGGAAGAGGAGCGGGGTGTCTGCCCCTGGGTTCGTCCCGTAGCGACGCAGCGCTGCCGTCAACTCGGCGTACGTCGGTCCGCCGGTCTGTGCGTACTTGGCGCGAGGGCGCCGGCCCGTGAGCTGGCAGCCGTCTTCGGCGTGGAGGCGCGTGACGCCGCCGTCGCGATCGCAGACGCGGTCGAAGCGGGCCGTCTCGTACACGTCGGCATCGAGGGCGCAGACCGTGTGACCGGCGGTAGGGACACCAGCGGCGGCCATCATCGCCATGGCGGCGAGTTCATTCTGCAGCAGCCCGGGGAGCCGCGCACGTTCGCGCTTGACGAGCACCGTGCTCGGGGCGCCCGCGAAGGGGAGGCGATACTCAGGGGCGGTGCCCGGCGGCGCCGAGCCAGTTTGCGGTCGGCGATAGAGGACAAGCTTTTCCTGCGCGCCACTCATCGACACGCGCGCACGGGCGAGCAGACCGGGCAGACCGGCGCTCATCGCCCCTCCCGCATCGTCCGCACGGGTGGCGGCGCGGAGCTGTGCCGGCCCGGTGAGCGCAGACGGTGCAAAGGCGGCCCGGACGTCCGCCGCTGTGCAGGCTCGGTACGTCGGCACGTCGGGTGGGGCCTGGCCATCGGGCCACAACGAGAGGG
>CAYMQV010000258.1:0-521 GCA_964392395.1 uncultured Gemmatimonadaceae bacterium | reverse complement strand
GGGGGCGCCGGCGCACTCCCCGCCGAAGACGCCAAGCAGTCCGACGACGTCGGTAGCCGCGCGATGGACACCGGCGGCGAGGAGCTCACGCAGGTCGCCGTCGGGCAGGAGGTTCTCGAAGCAGGCGAGCGCCTCATGCTCCGGGTAGGGGGCGGCGCGGACGGGCAGCCGAACACTGACGGCCGCCGTCGGGTCACCGAGCACGGCGGCGTCGTAGACAAATTCGGTAGCGAGCATGCCAACCCGTCGCCTGTCGAGGTAGACGGTGACGCGCTCGAGCGTGCTTTCCTCCGGCGCGCTATTGCGGGTCGGCGCGGTCATCGTTCGGTCGTGGTGGTCGGCAGATCGCGCGGGTCACGCAGGGTCAGTGCGCGGTCGCGCGGAACGAGCACCACGTCGACGCCGAAGCTGGCCAGCACGTCGAGCGCTCGGGCGAGTGTGACACCGTGGGATGCCTGCTCGAGATTGCGAAACAGGTTGCCGCTGACGCCGGAGCGCGCGGCGGCATCGGCCCTCGTCAC
>CAYMQV010000257.1:0-5907 GCA_964392395.1 uncultured Gemmatimonadaceae bacterium | reverse complement strand
AGGAGCGGCGTGCGGCGTAATGACTCATGCGACAACAATCTTGACATTCACCGACGGCTTAACGCAAAGGGGCAAAGGCGCCAAGGCGCAAAGAACGGCAGGGGTATGGGAACAGCAGCGATACAGCGCGGCTGCGGTTGCTGTTACCAAATGTCCTTGCTGCGGTGGCGGTTGACCTCCAGATCGCGCCGAGGACTCGAAATCCCGCAGACGACCGGTGCTTCCTTTGCGCCTTGGCGCCTTTGCCCCTTTGCGTTAAGCAGTTTGCTCTTCGTTTGAGCTTTCTGCGCGCGAGGAAGGCGGCAGGGATCGCCGGGGATTGCAACGCCGAATCGCGTCGAAAGCCGCGCCCGGCTGGCACGAAATTCTGGCGGCACGGCACCAGACGGGTCGGAGAGGTCCCGGGGGAGTGACTTCACTTTGTAGTGCAAAGTACTTGACAACGGGGAGCCCGGGCGGCACTATTGCTTGCATGGCCTCCCCGTTGCGTCAATCCAGGTCCACGCCGCCCGCGCTCCACGACCGGGCGATGCAGGATCTCTCCTTCATCCGTCAGACGATGGAGGGGGCCTCGTCGTTTACCGACGTGCCAGGTTGGGGACTGGTCGGCATCGGGCTGAGCGCCATCGCGGCATCACTCGTCGCTCGCGCACAAACCAGCGCTGGACGCTGGATTACGGTCTGGGTGGCCGAGGCCTGTGTCGCAGCGCTGTTCGGCGGGTGGATGACGTGGCGCAAGATGAAGCGTCGCGTGCGCGTCAACGGTGCGCCGGTGCTCAGCCTTCCCGCCCGGAAGTTTCTCTTTGGCTTCTGGCCGGCGATGCTCGCCGGCGCGGCGCTGACGTTCGCACTGCTCGATCCGACGGACCTCTGGCTCGCGAACAGCGTGGTCCCGCCGGTGCTGCCGGGCCTCTGGTTGCTGCTCTACGGCGTCAGCATCATGACGGCGGGCACCTTCTCGGTGCGCGCCGTGCCAATGATGGGCGCCGGGTTGATGGCGATGGGAGGTGTCGCGCTGGTAATGCCAAGTGTGCGCGCAAACGTGATGCTCGCGCTGGGATTCGGCGTCTGGCAGATCGCGTTCGGCATCTGGATTGCGCGGAGGCACGGTGGCTAAGCGCACCGCGGCAGCCGTACGGAAAGCGTCGCCGAAAGCGTCCGCCACGCCACCCGTCGAATCGACTGCACTGGTGGCGGTGGCCGGCGACGACCGGTCGCCGCTGGCTCTCGACCGACTGATCCACGAGCGTGTCCGGCTGGCGATCGTCAGTGCACTGGCGGTGCACGACATGCTCACCTTCAACCAGCTGAAGGCGTTGCTCGACACGACTGACGGTAACCTCTCGGTGCACGCGCGAAAGCTGGAAGAGGCGAAGTACGTGCTGTGCAAGAAGGGCTACGATGGCCGCATTCCGCGCACCGAGTATCGCCTCTCGGCCAGCGGCCGGGCGGCGTTGGAGCGGTACCTGTTGCACATGGAAGCATTGATTCGTCGGGTCGGGGAGCGCGGCTGATCGGTCAGTACTAAAAGTCCCTGTTCACGTGGCGCCACCGGGCGTCATTCTTTTGGAGCCAGGCTTTATGAAGCAAAGCACTCTGCATGCACCGCCGCATCTGGCGGTCATCATGGACGGCAACGGTCGCTGGGCGGAACGCCGTGGTCAGCCCCGTTCGATGGGCCATCTCGCTGGCGCGCGCGCCATGCGTGAGGTCATCGAGCATTCCGCAGCGTCCGGGGTGGAACAGTTGACGCTCTACGCCTTCTCGAGCGACAACTGGAGTCGGCCCAAGATCGAGGTCAACACGCTGCTCTCGCTCTTCACGTCGCACTTCCGCTCGGAAGCGGATGAGCTGGCGTGCAACGGCATTCGACTCTCCGTGATCGGACGGCGCGGACGCCTGCCGCTCGCCTTGCGCCGTGCCATCACCGATGCGGAAAAGAAGACCGCTCGTGGCACTGCGATGCACCTGCGGATCGCGATCGACTACTCGAGCCGCGAGGCGATCCAGCGCGCGCATGCAGGGCAGGGCGTGCCCGATAGCAGAGACGGAAGCGAGCTGCTTCCGCCGGTTGATCTGTTGCTCCGCACCGGCGGTGAACGACGCCTCTCCGACTTCCTGTTGTGGGAATGCGCGTATGCCGAGTTGTTCTTTCATGATGTGCTGTGGCCCGACATCACGCCGGCAATTCTCGACGACGTCTTCGCTGACTTCGTGCGACGCGATCGGCGTTTCGGCAACGTGTCGCAGCGAGCGAGTGCGTGAATCAGCGAACGAGTGCGTGATGCAACCGCCAGCCTGGAAGGTGCTCGCGTCAGCCGCACTGGTTGGCGTGGCCGGCGACTACCTGCTCCGCGGCGGAATGTGGCGGCTCGGCTTGGCACTCTGGATCGCCGCGGTGTGTGTCTGCGCCGCCACGCTCGGCTCACGGCCAACGCGCGAGCGCGCCTTGCTGCTGGCGGGTACCGCGATTGCCCCATTCGGATTGGTGCTTCGTGACGCCTCGATGCTCTCACCATCGACATGCTCGCTCTGCTCTGCATCGGCGCGCTGACCATCTGGCACGGGAGTGGCCGGCGCATTGGTGAGCTGTCGATCGTCGAAGCCGCGCGCGCCGCGTTCCTCGCGGCGATCAACACCATCGGCGGCGCCGCTGGCCTGCTGCAGGCGAGTGGGCGGCAGTTCTCGACCGAAGCGACGGCGCAGATTCGTCGTCGCGCGATCCTGATCGGCTGCCTGCTGGCCGCACCACCGTTTGCGATCGTCATGACGTTGCTGGCCTCGTCAGACGCTGTCTTCGGCCGCATGCTGGATCGATTCGTGTCGACGATATCGGCCGGAGGTTTCGGCCATCTGTTGGTCGCGGCGCTCCTTGCATGGATGACGGCGGGCTGGTTGCGGGCGGCGCTGGGGGACGCGGTCGGAGCGTCGTTGTTCACGGTGCGGTCGCCGGGGCTCCCGTTTCCAACCGTGGCTGTTGCGCTGTACGCGCTGATTGCGCTGCTGCTGCTGTTCGTGGCGACGCAGGTACGCGTGCTCTTCGGCGGCGCAGAATTCCTGCGTGTGACTGAAGGGCTCACCGTCGCGAACTACGCGCGCGAAGGTTTCTTTCAGCTGGTCCTGGCGGCCGGTGTGGTACTCGGCGCGCTGGTGATGGCCGAGTGGCTGCTGTCGGTCGAGGATGCGATCGGACGCCGCCACTATCGCATCGCCGGGCGCATCCTGCTGTTCCTCGTGGCGACGCTGCTCGTCTCGGCAGCGGTGCGGATCTGGCTGTTCGTTGGCCAGTTCGGGCTGAGCATCGACCGGACGCTGGCGAGTGCCGCGATCTTCTGGGTCCTGGCGGCACTGCTTGCCTGTGTTGCCACCACACTGCGCGGCCGCCCGGCGCACTTCGCACCGCTCACGCTGTACTGCACGATCGGCTGGGTGGTTGTGTTGAGCCTGATCAACCCTGAAGCGCGTGTCGTCGACGTGAACATCAGTCGCGCCGTTCGGGGGCTGCCGTTTGACGCGAAGTATCACGCGGGGCTCTCTGCCGATGCAGTGCCTGCGTTGCTGCGAGGGGCGCACCGGTTGTCACCGGTGGACTGCGAGAGCCTCGTCGTGGCGATGCGGGACGCCGGGCGCCAGAGGTTCGAGCGCGAGGGGGCGGGAACGACTGGCGCCGCTGGAGTCTGCCCAGCGCGGGGCTGGCTGAGCGACTGGCGCAGGGTGGATCTTGCGCTGAATCGAAGCCGTGAGTTGCGCATTTTGCCAGCGTCTCGCCGCAGATGAACGATATGGCTCCCGACGGCCGGCGGTTCTGGACTGATCCCGTGCCATCCGAATGTGCGCGAACGACGCAGCTGGGCGCGGCACACCGGGCGACCCTGTCATCGACATCCCCTGGCTCGAGGAGCTCACGGCGAGGATGCGAACGAATCGATGATTCCCGAATTGGATCGCGCATCGTGTCGGTCGAGGGTGCGTGGCCGAGGCACTGCCAATACCGCTGAGCTGTAACGGGTGATTTCGTGTGTCACGTGCGGCGGGTCATCTCCTGAAATCGGCTCTTGCGGAACCTTTGTCGAGCCGGTAGCTACGAGGAGTATGCGTTGCCCGAGGAGGCGAGGGGCGGCACAGCCTGACACGGAGGATCCGATGTGGAGTCATCGCGTGGTTTGTGGCGTGGTCTTGCTCACTGCAATGGCGGCATGTGCGAAAAACTCGCGCCTGCTTGCGCCCGCTGGTGCGAACAGCACGAACGGCAGTCTCGACGACCTCTGCCGTGACGCTGGCCCCAGGCCGACGAACGCGTCTCTGAACACGTTCCAGGTGGGTTCCGGACTGATCTCGGTCGACAAGGAATGGTTTGCTGAGCCACGATCGAATTCGCACCAGCTGTCGCTCAGCCTCGGCGTGCGCGGCCTGATCGAGGTTTCGCATGATCTGCAGCAGCCCTGGCCTCGGCTCTTCGCCCCATCCGGTATCGAGTGCGAGATTGTGAGGGGCGCAGATACCGTGCTCATTCGTGGGCGAATCGAACGCGGTCTGAGCTTCTCAGTCGAAGCGCTCTGGGAGAAGCCGGGTGATCACACGCAGCTCTACCTGCGCCTGACGACAGGGATTCCCCGGGAACTCAGGAGCATCCGGCGGACGATCGAGAATGTGCAGTTTCCGCTGGCGGACAGTGTCGCCGCCCAGGGGAGATAGGCCGGCGGCAGCGCACGGCTCAACGCAGCGTCAGGAGCGCAACGCCGGCTGCGGGAATGCGCGTTGCAGCTCGGCGCACGCGACAAATTCTTCGTCTGTGAGTGGCTTGGCTTGGTAGGCGCGGATGTTGTCGCGCACATGTTCCACGGTGCGCATGCCGAGCAAGGTGACCGCGATCCCCGGTGTGCGCAGGCAGTACTGCAGGGCGAGATCCATCATCGACCGCTGCCGCTCTGCGGCCAGGCGGCGCAGCGCGAGAATCCAGTCGCACTTCGGTGTGCGCTGCCGCAGCTCACTCTCGGTCAACGATTCCTTGAGCAGCCCGCCGCCGAAGCACCCGCGCGCGATCACGCCGATCCCCTTATCGCGCCACGCGCGCAGCAAGCCGTTCGGGTCTGGATCGAGCAGGCCGAACGGCCCTTGCACGGAGTGCAGCGCACCCCGATGTGACGCGCTTTCGCCGTCTTCGAGCCAGTCACCCGCAACGCCGTAATGCCTGATCTTGCCGGCTTTCTGGAGTTTCTGCAGCAGATGCAGCGTTTCCAGAAACGAGTCTGACGCAATGTCGGATTGCGATGGGCTGTGCAGCTGGTAGACGTCGATATAGTTCGTGCTGAGCCGTCGCAGGCTCGCGTCGAGCGCGTTCGTCAGATGGCCCGGTGAAAAATCCTGCGCGAGCTGGCCTGAGATTCCGGAGGGCAGATTCTCCCGCGTGATCCCCAGAAAACGAACGATGGGCCGGAGCAATGGCTTCACGCGCGCCATGAGCTGGCGGCGGGCGGGCAGCAGGTAGCCGCCCTTGCTGGCGATGATGACCTTGTCACGCCGATCGCGAAATGCCCGGCCGATCAGCGCTTCGCCTTCACCCTGCGAATACATGTCCGCCGTATCGAAAAAATTGATCCCCGCATCGACCGCGGCGTGCAGCGTCGAGATACCCGAGTCGGTGGTACCTCGGGCCATCAACCCTCCAATCCGCGAACCACCGAAGCCGATCTCCGAAACGGAGAGCCCGGTGGCCCCAAATGCGCGGCGCTTCATCGACTCGCACCTGACGCGGGAATCGCGTGCTGCTTCAAGTCATGCGCCAGGCGATCGGCCGCGCGGGCGGCGATCGCCATCGCGGTCAACGTCGGATTCTTCTCCGGCCCGGTCGTGAAGCAGCTGGCATCGCAGGCGACGACGTTCGGGGCGTCGTACAGTCGGTTCCAC
>CAYMQV010000256.1:0-5994 GCA_964392395.1 uncultured Gemmatimonadaceae bacterium | reverse complement strand
CGGGCGGCGGCGGCGCGGTGCGCGCTCCCGGCGTAATCGCCATCAGATACGGAACGGCGCCGTCGCCCGCTTCACTCCGCGCGCGTCGTGGCGGTCGTGGCGCCATCGGCTCGGTACCTGCGAGTGTGGCGTCGAGCACCGAATCCGGCATGGCCGGTGGCGCCACGGCCTGGGCCGCAAGCTCGCGGCGATCGATCGAAGTTCGCGATGACGCGAAGGCCCCTTCGATGACTGCCTTCAGGATTGGCGCGGCAATGACGCCACCATAGATCTGTCCCGATCTCGGGCGGTCGAGCTTCGCCAGAACCACGAGTTGCGGTTTATCGGCGGGAAAGAGTCCAATGAAACTCGCCGTGTAGTCGCCGGAGTTGTAGCTGCCGTTTCGCAGCAGCTTGGTGGTCCCCGACTTGCCTGCCAGTTCGAATTTCGTGAGCAGGGCGCTCTTGCCGGTGCCCTCGGTGATGGTGTGCTTGAGCACCTCCCGCATCGTGCGCGCCACCTCGGACGAGAAGACGCGCCGCACGACACGCGGCCGATGCTGCCACCGCACCGACCCATCGGGATTGCGAATCTCCTTGACCAGCGTGGGCTCCATCAACAGCCCGTCATTCGCGATCGCGCCGTACGCCAGCGCGAGTTGCAGCGGCGTCACCGTCAGTTCGTACCCCATGGCGAGCGATGATGGCGTGTACTGATCCCACCGACCGAGCGGACGGAGGCGCCCCTGCGATTCACCCGGATACGAGACGCCAGTGAGCGAACCAAAGCCGAGATTGCGCAGGAGCTCATAGTGGGTGCGATTGGGCATCCGGTCCCGCAGCAGGACGATGCCGATGTTGCTGGAATACGCGAGGACATCGGTGACACTCATGCGCGCTGCGACGTGCGCATCGGTGAGTGTCCGGATCCCCTTGTACCTCAGGGTTCCGCTGTGGGTGTCGATGACTTCGTCGGGACTGGTGCGACCATCGGCGATGAGCTGCGCCACAATGAACGGTTTGAGCGTCGAGCCAGGCTCGTACGGGTCGGTCAGGGCGGTCAGCTTGGAGACGACGCCAGTCCGTGTCCGACTTGCGAGTGCAATGATCTCGCCGGTCCGCGGGTTGAGGACCACCACATCACCGCCATCAGCACCGTTGAGCAGCACGGCGCGCTCGAGAGCCTCCTCGGCAATGTCCTGCAGGTTGTAGTTGATCGAGAGCGTGACCTCGTTCCCCGCGACAGGTGGTATAATCGGCGCGTCAGGGGTTTCGAGCCGATCCCCACGACCGGTGCGAATCAGCTGGCGTGAGCCGGTCACACCCTGCAGCAGCGAGTCGAGCGACAACTCAATGCCGCTCACCGCGCGCTCTCCGTCGAGCGCACCGACCACCGCCCGCACACCGCGGGACTGAATCGTGATCGTCCTCGCCATCTCGTAGTTCGCGTACACGCCACGCATGCCGATGATCGGTCCGGCGTCGGCCAGCTGGTAGCGGCCGGGAAGATTGACCCACTTCCGCGCGGTGTCGAGCGCCCGTCGGGCAAAGGCCGCCGGAGCTCTCAGGCGCACCAGTGTCCGCGCCAGTGCCGCACGGTCACCGCGTCGGACCTCGCGCGGTGCGATGTTGAAGGACACCATGCCGCGACTCTCGACCAGCGGCGTTCCGCTGGCGTCGAGCATCCGGCCACGCGGTGCCGGCAGACGTTCCAGCCGCGTCTGCTGTCGTACCGCAAGCTGCGCCCACTTGTTGCCATTGACCAGCTGGACCTGTGCGGCCTTGAGCAGAATCGCAACCGCAAACAGGGCCACGCCCAACTCGAGCAGCGTAAAGCGGTCACGCAGGCCATTCAATCGTTCACGGAGCGACACGCGATGCCTCCGGTACCGGCAGATCAATGACCTGAGTGACCGACGGCCGACGCATGCCGAGGGTGGCTTCGACCACCGGGCCCAGTCGGTTTCGGCTCGAGGCGGAGAGAATGTCAGCGTCGAGCTTGATCACCTCGCCATGCATTTGCGTGCGAGTTCGTTCGATGCCGCTCAGATCGCGCTGCAGGGTCCGGCCATAGTCGCGGCGCGCGATGACGCCGACCGCAACGATCAGGAAGCCGACGAGAAACAGGGCGACGGTGGTGCGCCCGCGGCGCTTCGGGGCTACGCGGCGCGCTGCCATATGCGAAGATGCGCGCTGCGGGCGCGAGCGTTGAGCGCAATCTCGCCGGCATCGGCGACAATGGCTTTGCGTGTGTGCAGCAGGCCAAGCGCAACGCCGTCACACTGACAGAACGGCGCGCGGGGAGGACAGGAGCAGGCAGCACTCCAGTCCCGAAAGGCGTGTTTCACGAGACGATCTTCACCAGAGTGATAGGCCATCACCAGGAAGAGTCCACCGGGCGTGAGCCGATCGCGCAGCGCGGGCAATGCGCGCGCAAGACCGGCCAGTTCATCATTCACGGCAATGCGCAGCGCCTGAAAGAGGCGCGCAAAATCCGACGGACCGGAACGCGCGCCGAGCGTCGCGCGAATGGCATTCACAAAATCATCGCTGACCACGAACGGGCGCAAGGCGCGCCGCTCGATCACCGCGCGCGTCAGGCGATGCGCGCGTGGCTCATCACCATAGGCGCGAAAGGCATGCAGCAGCGTGGCCTCATCTTCGGTGTTCAGCCACTCGGCGGCCGTGACACCGCAGGCGTCCATCCGCATGTCGAGCGGCGTGCCGATCCGGAAGGAAAAGCCACGTGAGTCATCGTCGAGCTGCCGCGAGGAGACACCGAGATCGAGCAGAATCGCATCGAACGTGCGGTCGGCAAGCGCCGGCACCGCGTCCACGTCCGCGTAGTTGCATTGCACGATGTCGAGCACACCACGCGCGAGCTCATCGACGAGCCGGTCGCTGGCGGTCTGAATCGCCGCCGGATCACGATCGAGCGATGTGACACGCTTGCCTGCGGCGAGGAGCGCCGCCGTGTGCCCGCCGCCACCGAGTGTTCCGTCAAGCACCGTCCTGGAGTTGACGCACGCCGACAGCACCGCGCTGACCAGCACCGGGGCATGGTAGGGCGTTGCGAAGGCGAGCGCGGTTGGCGGGACAGTTGCAGCGAGCATTGCGGCCGTCTGAGGGGGTCAGCCAATGGCAATCTAGCGATGCATTGCAAACGCGCGGGTAACACCGCGTGCGACGCACTCGGGCGCAGGCGGAACGACGCAGCGCCCACCATCCTTCAGACGGTGGGCGCTGCGTCGTTCCGGTCGGATGGTGCGGGTGCTGCCGGTGCGAGCCGCGGTGAGCGCACCGATCACCGACTTACGGCTTGCAGATCGCCTTTTCCGCTTGCTCAGCGTTCGGGATGAGCTGTCCGAGGAAGGTCATGTACTGGCCGGCGGCCTGCGGCGCGAAACGTCCACCGGCCGGAATGTTCACCTGGCCGACCGCAAACTGCTCCTTCGCCTGCCGGACCAGCGCGCAATTCTTGCCGTCCACCCCAGCCTTGAGCAGGGCCTGTCCACGCTTCGTCGACACCACGCCGACGAGAAACTTCGACTGTTGGCGTCGCTCAGGCGCAGTCACGTTGGCATCGGCAAAGGTGAGGAAGCTCAGCGCCGTCGCGTAATCGGCGTCTGGCGTGTCGGGCTTCAAGTCACGCTGAAGTGCGTTGCCGAGTGACAGGGCGACGTCCCCGACGATCGTGCTGTCCGTTCCCTTCCGGGCCGCCGTCAGTGCCATGATGGCGCTGTCCGGCTGCTTCAGCTCGATGTAGAGCTGCGCCAGCTGGAGCTGCCCCTTTTCGACGTTCGCGTCCAGCGCCAACGCCTTTTTCAACGTCTCGACCGCCTGTTGCGTCTGTCCGGCGGCACGCTGGGTCTGCGCCGCGACCACGAGGAGGCTGGCATTTTCCGGGAACTTCGCCACGCCCTTGGCAATCTCTTCCGCCGCCTTCGCAGGCTGGCTGTCAGCCGTGTACGCGGCGGACATCCGGAAAAAGTAGCTCGTGTCGGCCATCGCGGTGTCGAGCGCGGCGAGTTCGGAACCGGTCCGAAGGGCCGCCTTCGTTTCACGCGCGGCGAGCTCGACGAGGAACTGGGTCCGCATCAGCGCAGCGTCACCCGGGTTGTCCTCGACCGCCTTCCGAATGATCGGCAGTGCAACGCCGGGATTCCCGGCACCGGCAATGGCCTTCGTGACGTCATCCACCAGGCGCGTATTCGTCGGATCTGCGGCAATCAGACCAGTGTAGGCCTGAATCATCTTGTTCGCGTTCGCGGTGTCGCGCGGGTTGGCGAGGTTCCGACGACGATAGATGTCACCAGCAATCGAGAGCGCACGACGACTGCGTGCGTCGATCGAGAGGATTTCTTCGGCCAGCGCCAGCTGCGATTCGTCGGTCGCCTTCGTTTCGAACATCGCGTTGAGGAGACAGGTGCGCGCGATGACCGCCTTCGGGAAAAGCGCAATGCCTTCTCGGGCTGAGGCCATCGCCTTGTCCCAGTTCTTGTCGCGCGCCGCGTTGACGCAGTTCCGCTCCGGCACGAGCTGCTTGCGGGCCTCGACCAATTCGGCTGCGATCAACTTCGCCGCGTCGCCCGCCTTGGGCGCCGACGCCAGTGTCAGCGGCTGAGCCAGCGAGGGGTCGCGAACCAGATGCAGGGTGGCCTCCACGCGCCACGCTTCCCCTTCGCGACGAACAGTGCCTTGCACGAATTCATCGGCGCGGAGCTGGCGGCCGAGTTCGCGAGCGTCATTCGACGACAGCGGTTCGTCCTTGCGATAACCCGAGGCCTCGAGCACGGCATTGATCTCGGCGTTCGGGATCTGCCAGAGCTGCTTGTACGGGACCTCCGAGCCCATTCGGGAGCGCAACGCGTCCGCGGCCTGTACGCCGGAGTTGCCCGGCGTGGCGGTCCGGAACGTCAGCACCATCATCCGCGGCGTGTTGGGATCTGGCACACGGGCCACCTGCGCATCCAGCGCGCAAGCCATGCTGCCGGCGACGAGACCAAGCCACGCGATCTGAGGAATCCGAACGCTCACTGACGACCTCCACGAAGGTAGTGCCGATTGGGCTGCCGCGTCGTGCCGCAGCCCCGTGATGTGCACGTGGGCGAAGAGGGATTCGAACCCCCGACCCCCTGTGTGTAAGACAGGTGCTCTAACCAGCTGAGCTATTCGCCCGACGAACCGCTACACCCCCTGCACGCCGCCTGCCGAGGCCATCGTGCAGTGGTAGCGTCCCTCAGGCGGAAAAGTGCCCGCCGCCCGTAACGAGGGCAAGCGCACATCACGAGGAAATGCTCATCCGCTCAGCCCTTAACCAGATCGTAACCTTTCGTCGACCTCGGCGGCGGGCCCCGCGGACACGGATCTACTTCAGAATCGCGACCGGTACGAGGACACAGTAGCCCAAGACGAGCAGGATCGGAGCAACCGTTGTCCCGCCGCGGGCAAGGTCGGCGTACCCAAGTATCAGCGCGGCGGCAGCCAGCCCCCACCAAAGGAGGGGGCGGCGGGGGGTGTCAGTTTCAGAGGATGCCATAAGGTGCGCAGGGTACGCGACACGAGCGAGTGGGTCAAGCATCCGCTCCAGGTTCACCTCGCCCGCTCCCGATCGAACGCAGAAGAGAATCGAGCGCCCGACGCCGGGAGGCGCCTTCACTGATCGACTCGCGATCTCGCATCGCCGCCAGCCTCGCCTGGTGGGCGCGGCGCTTCGAGCGCCAGAGTGGAAGGAGGCAGAGCAGCAAGAGCACCACACCGCCGGCGGAGTTCACGCCGACGGCGAGGAAGGCAAATCGCCAGCGCGTGCGGCTCTGCCAGTCACGCTCGAATCTCTCTGCCGTCATCGCGTGCACGCGGCGCGTGGCCAGATCAAAGCTCCCACGCTCCTGCAAGGCCGCCAGGAGTCGCTCGAGCCCCCGCTCCCGATCCAGCGCAGCCAGATCCGAGACCGCCCGCAGCGCCAGCGCGTAGCCCGCCCGCGCCTCCGTCGCGGAGGAACTGACCAGCATCGAAT
>CAYMQV010000255.1:0-6000 GCA_964392395.1 uncultured Gemmatimonadaceae bacterium | reverse complement strand
GCACTGGCGGCACTGGCGGCACTGGCGGCACTGGCGGCAGGGAGGGTGGCCACTGGTGCTGCGGGCACCGCAATGGGTACTGACACGGCAGGCGGCTGAGGAACCGGTGACGGCGTCGCCTTCACCGGCGCGAGTGGGATCCTGGCGCCCGACGCAGTCGTGACTTCGGCGTTGCGTACTCCGTTGTCGTTGATGCCGGCTGCCCCTCGCGCGCCCTGCACACGCCGCAAGCGTGCGCGAAGCAGCGCGACGTCGTGTTCGAGATCAGTCAGACTGTCGCTCACTGCGCGCGGCTGCGAGTCGCGCGAGATTCGGCGCAAGTCGAGTTGGACCGAGAGCAGTGCGTCGATCAGGACGCCAAGTGTGGCGGGGGTGGATGATGTTGCCTCGGTTGGTGGCGCTGTGGGCGCCGCAATCACGGCGTCGACCGTCGTCAGTGTGACCGTCGTCGGTGTGACAGCAGTCGGTGGAGCTGTGCTCGGCGGGACGGTGCTCGGCGTGACAACAGCTTGCGTCACGGTCGTCGGCGCAACAGCAGTCGGCGCCCCCGCTGACTCACTCATCGCAACGCGACGATCCGACGTCGCCAACGAGACGGTGCGCGTCCGTCCGCCGCCAACGACGCGCAGCGTGACGTCGGCACTGGACGATGTCGCCCGGAGCGCTTCGTCGAACCGCGCCAGCACGCTATCTGCGGCGCGTGGTCGACCGATATCAGTGGGCGACAGGCGCACGGCCTGCCCGTTCACGGCCAGCACTCTGCTCCCGGTCGTGATGCCCGCCTGATCAGCGGGCCCATTGCGCACGACCGTGGCAACGAGCAAGCCGAGCGTGTCTCGTGGCCCTCCAGATGCTGCGACGCTCAGGCCGAGCAGTCGCAGTGGCTCCGTTGCTCCGGCCGACGTGGCCGACTGTGCGGTGGCCAGCACGGCCGTCGCAGGGACGGACAAGAGCGCACCTCCGAAGCGCATACCCAGCGCAAGTCGTCGGAACGCGAGCGTGGTCATGGTGCCCCCGTCGGCTTCGGTGCGTTGTCCGGGCGACTCGACGGCGCACGAATCGGCGTCCGGTATGGTGTTGCTGACTGTGATGCTGGCGTCTGCGCGCCGAGGATCCGCCGCACGCTCTGCAAGTGCGCGGCAAACCAGATCCCGCGTGCACCCTCGCCGAGCACATCGTACATCACGCCACCACCGCTGGCCGTGGCATGGACGAAGCGATCGCGGCCTGTATAGATGGCCACGTGATCGGCAGAACCGCCGTCGTTGCTGAAGAACAGCAGGTCACCGGGGCGCAGATTCCCTGCGCGCGCCGAGACGATCACGCCCGTCGTCGAGAGGTCGCGCACCAGGCGCGGCATGCGAATGTTTTCCTGCGCGAACACGTACTGCACGAAACCGCCGGCATCAAAACCAGCGCCTGGCGTGGCCCCGCCTTCGCGCCATGGCGTTTCGAGCAACGCCTCAGCCGCATCGATCAGTCGTGGCACGACGACCTCGGGGTCCACACTGTCGAACCGCATCCGTGGTGTGGAAGCAGGCGCAGCGGCGTCAGGATCGAGCACTGGCATCCGCCCGCGCGAGACCACCACCACCTCCGGCGCGCTCCGCTTCGACTTCCGCGATCCACCACCAACACCCACGCTCAGGCCGACGCGGTACTGCACGGCATCACGGAAGGCGTTACCGATGAATGCGTTGTCCTCGAGGCGTCGTCGCACGCGCGCCTCGGCCGTCAACCCGACGCGGCTCACCAGATCGTGATGCACACCCGCCCCGTAACTCCAGACGGCCCGTGATGTGTCGGGGGCAAGTGATGTCGTTGCATTGTTGGTCAGGCGGCCGATTCCGGCAAACGCGTACGGCGAAAAGCCGAGCAGCAGCTGGCGCATGACAGGCAGCGTACGGAACGGTTCCGCGATCAGGTCTGCGTCGGCGCTCCATGCGTCAGCGCCGAAGAATGAGTCCGACGTCGCCACCCGCCGCGTCAGCGTGCGACAGCCCGAGCCTGGATTGCAGACGCGCACCGGCGTCTCCGTCACACGCTGACGTCCGCCTGGTTCGAAGCCGGCGACCGCGCCGTTCAGACGGAGACCAAGGATTCCCGAGTAGCCGGAGAGCGAGAACCCACCGAAGAGACTCGAGACCGACGCTTCGTTGCGCGCGGCAAAACTCTCGAGTCGAAACGGTGAGCTGGTGGAGGTCTGGGCTGCTGCGTTGGAGGCCGGAATCAGCGCGAGGGCGAGCAGCGCGGGCCCTGTCCATCTCTTCGCTCGCCCGTCGAACCCGGTGATCGAGCGGCGGCGTGGTGGCTGTCTGTGCGGCATGCGTGGTGTTCCCGGTGAAGGGCTCCGCGGTTCCCGGCCAGTCCGGGTCCGTCATACCCTTGGAAACACACATCATCGCCCGATCCCTACCCTCACCCGCCGCCAGTGGCCGCCCCGAAGTGTTCGTTCAACCGCCGCCGAGCAGTCGCCGATACCACCGCGGCCGCACCGCATCGGCGCCAGGCAGCAATCGCGGGGATGACCGATCGCCCGGGATTCTGCAGATCGGGCAGTTGGCCATCGTCGGTTCCGTCCCGAGTCGTACCGACGCTGGCCCGAATGCCACGTCCTTCTTCTCGATCGTGTCCCGCACCGTCACGCGGATCGTGAGTGTCTCTCCGGACACGCGACCGGAAAATGTCGCAGGCATCGCCGGGCCGATCTGGACTGGAAAGGCGCGCAGCACATAGCTCCCGGTGCGCGTGAATCGACCATCGGCGTCGAGGGTCACACGTCCGCGCACGTTGCCGAACGTACAGCCGATGTGTATGTGCGTGAGTGTGTCTCCGACGAGCACTCCGGCTTCCTTGCCGCCCCACGTTCCGATCGCGAGCAGGCCGTCGGCCGGAGGATCGCCGACCGAGGTCTCGCCGCAGGCCAGCAGGGGGAGCAGCATGATCGTGCGGATGTGTCCACGCGCATGAAGCATCGCAGCGTCGCCAGTGCAGGAGAGTCCGACGGCAAGCATGCCACCGATGCAGGGCATACTCCGCCGTGGCAGCCACCGTCACCAGCCGCATGTCGCGGGCGCGATCGGATCAGGCGGGATCTGACGCTGCCCTGCGCTCGGAACACAGTCCGAAGCCGGGAAGTACGGGCGCTCCGGGGTCAGCCGGCCGACGAGCCGTGTGCAAGAAGTTGGGGATCAGACATCCCTATTGCTGTAGCCCGATCGCCGGCCGCCATCCGCGGTCACCGATGGGCTCAACCGGAGGCTCCGATGATTCTCCTCAGTGTGGTGCTGGCAACGCTCCTGACGCCGCCAGTGGCAACGACCCCGCCGGCCGCCGCCCGCGATTCGTTCATCGTCAGCGGCACGATCACCGATGGTGGCACTCAGCGGCCGATCGTTGGTGCAACGGTGATGATTCGAGGGCGAAGCGCTGGCACGCAGAGTGCGCACGCTGGCCGCTATCGGCTGGCCTTCCCGATCCTCTCGACCACACGATCGGTCAACCTGGTCGTTCGCATGATCGGGTATGCTCCGGTGACGCGTCACGTCGCCGTCATTGGTAAGGGTGCGACGGTCGACGTGGCGTTGATCTCTGCGCCAACTCAACTTGGTTCGATCACCGTCTCCGGCGGGCAAGGCAACGCCACACGCACGGAATCTCGGCCGACGAGCGTGGCACCGATGAGCGTGTCGGTGGCACAGGCAGGATCCCCCAACTACGCGGTGAAGGGTGCGCCATCGCTCGACCGGCGACGGAATGTGCGAGGCGATGGAACCAGCCGCGCCACGCCGTCACTGCAGGATTCGTCGAACCGCGAGCAGTACTCGGTGATTGCCGAGAATCCCTTTCTCAACGCGCGTCGCACGCCGCTCTCCACCTTCGCGATCGATGTCGACCGCGCGTCGTACTCCGATGTCCGTCGCTACCTCGATCAGTCGATTCGCCCGCCACGCGATGCGGTGCGCATCGAAGAACTGGTGAACTACTTCCACTACGACTATCGCGCGCCGGAACGCGGCACGGCGCCACTCGATGTGACCATCGAGACACACGCGGCACCGTGGCAACCCTCGCACCGGCTGATCCGGATCGGGATGCAGGCGCAGCGGTTGCCGATCGCCGACCTCCCGCCAGCGAATCTGGTCTTTCTGGTGGATGTCTCCGGCTCGATGGGCGAGGAGAACAAGCTGCCGCTGGTGATCAAGTCGCTCCGGCTGCTGACTCAGGAACTGCGCCCGCAGGATCGCGTGGCGATCGCAGTCTACGCCGGCGCGGCTGGACTCGTGCTGCCCTCCACGCTCGGCAGCGAGAAGTCGCGTATCTTCGAGGCGCTCGATCGGCTGCAGTCGGGTGGCTCGACCAACGGCGGGGCCGGCATCCGGCTGGCGTACAACACGGCGCGCGCACACTTCCTGTCGGAAGGCGCGAATCGCGTCATTCTCGCCACGGACGGTGACTTCAACGTCGGCACCACCAGCGACAGTGACCTGATCCAGCTGATCGAAACGGAGCGAAAGAGCGGGGTGTTTCTGACGGTGCTCGGTTTTGGCATGGGCAACACGCAGCACGCCAAGATGGAGCAGCTGGCAGACAAGGGGAACGGTCAGTTCGCCTACATCGACAACCTGGCCGAAGCGCAGAAGGCACTGGTGCGCGAGATGGGTGGCACACTGTTCACGCTCGCCAGGGATGTGAAGCTCCAGGTCGAGTTCAATCCGTCACGCGTCCGATCGTATCGACTCGTCGGCTACGAGAACCGGTTGCTCCGCGACGAAGACTTCAATGACGACACGAAGGACGCCGGTGAACTCGGAGCAGGGCACAGCGTGACGGCACTCTATGACGTCGAGCTGATGGACGGCGAATCGTCAGTGTCGACGGGCACGGTCGATGCGCTGCGCTATGGCGCGCCGCGACGTCGGGCGACCGAGAACGACAGCGATGACCTCGCGTTCGTGAAAGTCCGTTACCAGCCGCCGCAAGGTGGGAAGAGTGCGATGCTCTCGTGGGCCGTGCGCGAGTCGGCCGGTGCACCCACCGCAGACTACGCCTTCGCGAGCGCAGTGGCCGGGTTCGGAATGCTGCTGCGTGGCAGCGATCACAAGGGCAAGCTGACCTGGGCCGACGTGCGTCGTCTCGCTGAGCGTGGTCAGGGCGACGATCGTGATGGCGATCGCGCCGGTTTTCTCCGCCTCGTTGGCGCGGCGGAACGCGTGATGACGGCCACGGCCACGGCGCGCGATCGATAAGCTGGCAGTTGGAAGATAGGGGGAGCACGTTGTCTCGAGCGCGTCTGTCGGGGGCCGTCATCGCTGGCGGCCCCCGACACGTTGCCTCCTGCGAATCTTTCGCGGGTGTGACGCGTAGGATCACTTCAGAAGGCTTACGCTCCTGCACCCGCTGCACCTCGACCGGACACTGACATGACACTACTCCTGAATCTGCTCTGGTTCATGATCGGCGGTGGATTTTTCGCCGGTCTCGGCTGGCTGGCGCTCGGGTGTGTGCTGGCGCTGACGGTCGTCGGGCTTCCATTCGCGATTGCGGCGTTCCGCATCGCCGGCTTCGCTGCCTGGCCATTCGGCCGCACACTGGTCGACGCGCGCGATGTGGGTGAGCGGCAGATCGTCGGTACCGAGCTGGCGAACGTGCTCTGGGTGATCTTTGCGGGTGTCTGGCTCTGGATTTCGCACGTGCTGGCCGGGATCGCGTATTGTGTGACCATCGTCGGCATTCCGTTCGGGTTCGCGCATTTCCGACTGGCCGCCGTGTCGTTCGCGCCACTGGGGAAGCGGGTCGTCCCGGTGAGCTGAGCGTGCGGTCCGCCGGAGGCATCGGCGGCAGGGCACCCATCGACGTGACGGCGAACGCGATGTAAATCAGCGGAATGCATACTCGTCTCGTCATCGCGGCTGCCGGGCTGCTCGCGGCCGCCGGGCTGCTCGCGGCCGCCGGTGCTCACGCCCAGCGCCCGAAAAGCGCCGCTGCCGACCTCGTGGT
>CAYMQV010000254.1:0-6043 GCA_964392395.1 uncultured Gemmatimonadaceae bacterium | reverse complement strand
ACGGCAACGGCGGAACGGCAACGGCGGAACGGCAACGGCGGAACGGCAACGGCTTGACGGCAACGGCTTGACGCAAAGGCGCAAGGGCCGCAAAGGCGCGAAGGACCGCAGGTGAATGGGAACAGCAGAAACACAGCGTTGCTGCCGTTGCTGTGGCAAAAACATCCGTGCCGAAGTCGCTGCTGACGATCACATCGCGCCGAGGTGTCTGGATCCTGCAGACGACCCTTGCGCCTTTACGACCCTTGCGCCTTTGCGTCAGGCAGTTTGCTCTTCGCTTGATCTTTCGTTGCTCGAGAAAGACGGCACGTATCGCGAGGTGCTGCAACGCCGGTCAGAACTGCCTGGCGCGATCATGGTTCTCTGGCGAACGGATCCCACGCCGGCCACTGCGCCGCCGTGGGCACCTCCGACTCGCGCACGCGCAGGATCATCTCCGCCTGCGCCCCCGGCTCGGCGCGGTACGCCATGGCGAGCTTGTACTTTCCCGGCGCCAGCGCCTCGGTGCTCGCGATCAGGCCGCGGCCAATCTCCTCACCGTCGAGCAGCCACACCACGTCTCCCTCGCGCGGACCGCCGGGACGTTCATCGTCGCGGACATTGCCCTGCAGGATGACGGCGCTGTTCGCGACGATCTGCTCGCGCGCGGTGGGACGCGCGATCTCCACCATGGGACCCTGCGGCGGCACCTTGAACGAGTCAGTCGCCGCGTTGGCGGAGCGCATCCCGTTGCTATAGGAGACGACGAAGCGACAGGCTTCGCCGCCAGGCAGCTCGGCGAGATCCAGTTCGACCTGCTCCGTTGGCGGACCGATGTAGATCGGGCGGAACTGCCGCGGCCCCCACTGATAGACCACGGTGAGCGTCGCCTCCTTCCCGCCCTCACTGAACCGGGCGCGCAGCACCGCGGGCTTCTCGCGCGTGACCCGACGCTGTGCGAGGTTCACCTCGAGCGTTGGCGCTGGCGGGATCTCCTCGCGCCAGAGTTCGATGTCACGGCGCATCAATCGTACGATGCTCGCATCCTCGCGGAACTCGATGTGCGCGAGGACGCGGAAGCGTTGCGCATCACCCGGTTCGCACTCGCGCACCGGGATGACCTGCGCGTACTCGCGATGCAGCACGCGCTGCTCGCGATCGAGCAGTTCCACGAGGACCTCACTTTCCTCGACGACCGGCCACTGCCGCACCCGGGAGGTCGAGCGCCCCTTGTGCGGCGTGAACCGTCCCGCCCGGTCGAGCCGGCCCCGAATGACGAGTACTTCGCGTTCTGACATATCCGCTCTCACTGGCCGATGGTCATTGACGGCAGCGCGCCGTGCGGACACGGTGCGCTTCGACTACCGAGCTTCGACTGCCGAGCTTCAACTGCCGATCTCGTTCCACAGACGATCCCACCGGGCGGGCATCGGCCAGGTGTTGCCACCGGTGCCGCAGTAGGTCATGAGGTCGAACACACCGGTGCCGGCGAGTGTCAGCGCGCGATTTTGCGTGACATCGAAAGGGACGTCCTGCAACTGCGCATTGTTGGGCCAGGCGCTCGGCGCATCACCGCCTGTCGCCTGCTGTCCGTTGGCGCACATCACGCTCACGTGTTTCTGGTCGAGACAATGCGCGATTTCGTGAGCTGCGTACGGACCGTCACCCGGTGGCGTGAAACAGACGTTGCTCGGAATGTCATACGCCCGCCCACGGAAGAACACGCCCGGAATGAGCACCCAGATCGCGCCGTCGTCGTCAGGACAATCGGCGCCGAGCCATTCCCACATCGCTTCCCACCACGAGCAGTTGTGGCGATCGTCGAAGTCGTCGAGCAGGTCGTCGCGATTGGCGGTGGTGCTGCCGGTCTGGATGCCGACACCCGCGAGCGGCAGGATGTTCGCCGTTGGCGTGGGCAGCAGCGGCACGGCGGTGCGCAGGGTGTTCTCGCACGTCGCCGTGGTCGGCGTGGTGCCGCTCCAGCGCACGCGGATATAGCGGAACTCCAGCGTGCGGCGAGACAGGAAGGTGAACGCGCCGCTGGTGAAGGTCACCACCTGGTCGAAGCCGGCGAACCCCCCGACGGCGCCGTAGCCGTTCGTCCGCACTTCCACGTGATAGGTGACCGTGCCGGTGCACCAGTTCGGCGGGATCAGGAAGTTGAGCGTGTCGTCGGTGTTGTTCCGCTGCGGTACATTCTGCACGATGATCGAGGCACCGGGCCGCGGCGCCATCGGCGCACTGCCGTTGGCGGCATCGATCCACCCCGAGTTCGTGCCGTTGCGGCGCACGAGGATACGCCCCGTGACGCCCGCCACGCGATTGTTGCCGAACCCGAGCAATCCATGCCGCACGGTGACGCGCACGACCGTGGGCTTGCTCGCCACCAGCCGCACCGAGTTCGTGGTGGTCTGTATGCTCTGCGTGACCTCGATGCCGTCGATGCGGAGGTTGGGCCGGCGCGAGGCGTAGATCTGCACGTCGCGCGAGACGGCACCGCACGGGCCGGTGGCCGTCAGGCGATACCTGTAGGTCGCCGGCGAGGTGTGGTTGAACGGCGTGAGATTCCAGGCGTTGCCGATCGGGTTCAGCAGGAAGTTCGCGCCAGCGAAGGTGGGGCCGGACCCCAACCGTTCGATGCGCACGGTATCGGCGTTGCGAACGCTCCAGGCCAGCGAGGCACTGCCGCCCACCTCGACGGCCTTCGACGACAGGCCGTCAACGGTGAACGCGTCGATGATCGCACTGCCGGCGCGCAACCGATTGATACCGAGGTCCGGCGGACAGCCGCGGAACGGCCCCACCCAGGAAATGTTCGCGACATGACACCAGAGTCCCTCGATGTCCGCCGCCAGCACGTTCTGCTGCGCGGCCCACGCTTCGTACGCCGCGATGTACCCGCCGTCGCCGAAGCCGATCGGACCGCTGATGACGCCCGCCGGCAGGGTCACGGTAATGCGCGTGTCGGTCCAGTTGCCGGGGGGCACCGCGACGGCTCGGCATCCGTCGGCAAATGGCAGCAGCAGCACCGCGCCTGGCTGCAGCAGCCCAGTGCCTTCGATCACGAGCGTGGAACCAACGCAGAGTCCACCGGCCGTGATCGCGGTGATGCCGTCGATCCACGTGACGCGCCTGGGCCTGACCGGCGGCAGAATCACGGCGCGCGCGCCGATCCGGCGACGCACTTCGAGCAGGCAGGCGATGAAGCGGGTCTGCCGCGGATCGATGTACATCAGCGGATCACGCCACCACGGATAGCCGTGATCCCACTTGTTCGGATCCCACTTCTTCGGCTTGCGCAACTTGCCGAGTAATCCGGCGATCGCGTCATCCCAGAGATCAGGATCGTTCGGGAACGGGCGCGCGCCGCCAGGAATGCCGGGCGTACGGGGAAAACCGGGAATGTCGGGCGCACCGGGCATGGTGGGCATGCCTGGCATACCCATCATCGTCATCGACATGCCGCGAAGGACGGGGAGCGCGCCACGGGTCGCGAGGGATTGGAGATGCTCCGCCACGCCATCGCGTCCACCACGCTGGAACGCATCGACGAGACCGGCCATGACGCAGGACGCCGCAGCAAGCGACGTCACGGCATCGAGCGCCTTCTCGCGGTCTGCCCGCTCGTTCTCGCAACTGCCGTCGAACAGGCGCGCCGTGGCAAGGAGCAGTGACGTGAGCGCCTGCTCTCGCAGCAGCGGCGAGGTCAGGCCGTCGTTGATGCTGTCGGCGATAACGGCGCGCTGACTCCCCTCGCGCAGTGCGTTGGTGTGCGGAGTGCGGCGGGCGACGAGGGGCGGACAGTCGCAATCGGCATCGTCATCCAGCAGCACCGCGTAGAGCGCACGCGCATCGGCGCGCGGTGGCGTGCTCGCCGCGAACGACAACAGCGTGCTGCGCAGTGCGTGCTCGGCGTGGAGGTCACGCGCCAGCGCCCGTTCGGCCAGAGGTACCAGGCGCTCCAGTTCACGCAGGGGCTCGACGAGACTGAGCACCAGCGCTTCAAGCGCCGGGTAATCGTCGATGCTGGTGGCGGAATGCCCCAGCGCGCGGAGTGTATCGGGAATCACATGCCATGCCACCGCGTCACCAAGCGGTGACCGCGGTCGCGCTGCGGTTTCCACCACGCGGCCGGCACGAGCGTTCGCCGGACCGCGCTTGACGACCGTCTTTGCTGCACGCTTCCGTGGACGTGACTTGTCCATGCTGTCTCCGGGGCCGAACAGTTGTCAATTCAGTGCCACGCGCGCTCACGCCAGTTTCTCGCTGCGCGAGTCCAGTATATGGCCGGACGCGATTAGTGCAACGACGACTCATGCAACGACGACTCGTGCAGCGGCGACCTGTGCAACGGCGACGTGCGCGGGCAGGTGGCCGCCATGAGCCGCACCGCAGCGATTCGCCGCCTCCGTATCTGTGCCTCTCCGACACGGCGTCAACACACCAACGCTGCTCGAGCTCGCCGAGGCGTCGGTACGTGTCGGATCATCGCGTGAGAATCCGGTTGTCCGAGTGGGTTCTCTCCGCAGTATGTGGCATTCAAACTCCTCACCAAGGCAGCGCACCGTGTCCCGCACCGCACTCCGCACGACCCTCGTGGCCGCACTCACCTTCGTTGCGGCATCGACCGCGCTGGCGCAGACCACGGTCAACTTCGAGAGCTTCACGGGTATGGCCAATTCGCCGGGCTCGACCGTACCAGTCGCCTCACGACTTGGTATCCAGTTGCTTGGAATGGGCGTGAGGTTCACCTCGTTCAGCGACTACGTCGCCGTCGTGACCCTCGGCCTCAACCACGCAACGTCCGGCACGCTCGGTATCGGCGGCACCACCGCCGCTGGTGCGCTCAGCTATTCGGCGCCCATTCGCGTCTCGTTCTGGGATCCAGCCAATGCCGCCACGCAGGGCGTCACGACGTTCGTGCAGATCCGGGGTGACCTGATTCCCATCAGCGGGACAGTCACGATGAGAGTGTTCGACCCGCTTGGACTGCTGCTGGCATCGGTGACGGTGCCCGATATTGCGGGTGCGACGCTGATGTACAGGGGGGCGAACGTGCATGCGGTGGAGATCAGCAACACCTCCGGCACGGTCGCGTTCGATGACCTCCAGTTCGGCGGCGTCACGGCCGTGCCCAACCCATCCTTGGTGCCGGAACCATCGGCCGTGGCACTCGTGGGCGGTGGCCTCCTCATGCTTGGCGCAGCGGCTCGGCGCCGGCGACAGGTCGTGTAGCCCGTGTACCGTCGAGTGACCTGATCGGTACTTTTGATTCATCAGGTCATCTCGTGAACGTCACACGCCGTCGACGCAGAGCCAGCCAAGGAACCACGTGGAAGGCGCAGCGCGCGCTCCGCCGCATGCGCGTACGCCGCGCCACTGCCGCCGGTTTTGCGCTGCGCTGCCTCTGGCGTGCGGATGCCAGCGTGCCGAGCCGTGCAAATCGCTACACTTTCAGGCCGGCGCATGATTCTTGCGCTCTGCTCGGATGCGATTTCGCTCATTAGAAACGCGCGAGCCCGCGATGCACGTAACGCATTGCACTCGATCTGAACGCATCCGATTCCGAGGAGATTTCATTGACTCGTGTATATACGCTGGCTCTGTCTGGTTTGCTTGCCGTCGCCGCGGCGTGCAGCAACACGGCCAAAGGCGTCGAGAAGGACACGGAGAAGGCCGGTGATCAGGCGGCTGCTGCTGGCGAACGAGCTGCGGATGCAACCGCAAGCGCCGCCCAGGAGACACAGGCCACCGTCGGCGCCGCGATGGAAACGGCCGATGTGAAGACCGCGCTGCTGGCTGACACGCGCTTGAAGGCGAGCGGTATCAACGTCGACACGAACAAGGAGGCCAGGACCGTGACGCTGAACGGCACGGTACCGTCCGATTCAGATCGTGTGTTGGCTGTCGAGATCGCGAAGTCGAAGGCGCCGGACTATCGCGTGGTGAACAATCTGACGATCAGGAAATAGCGAACTCTGAATGACACCGCCGCCGCCCCAGACTTTCGGGGCGGCGGCGGTGTCATTCAGAGTTCGCTATTTCCTGATCGTCAGATTGTTCA
>CAYMQV010000253.1:0-6053 GCA_964392395.1 uncultured Gemmatimonadaceae bacterium | reverse complement strand
GCTGTGGGGGTGCTGGACTGCCACGTCGCGATGAGGCGGCCACGCCGCAGCGGCCGCTCCTCGAGGGGACGATAGAGGATAATCCCCGTCACCAGACGTGGCAGCATCCGCGACACATGATCTGCCTACTTGAAGCGGATTCCGTTCGGCGCCACCCATCCCTTGCCGGGCTGAACCGGCGGCGGCGCCGGTGCCGGCTGTGGTTGGGGAGCGCGCGGCTTGGCCGTGGCGGTGGTGGCCAACCCGCCAGGCTTCTCGCCCGTCTTCATGGTGAGCGCAATCCGGTTGCGGGCAAGATCGACGCCCTGGACGGTGACCGTCACCTTCTGCCCGACCTGTACCACGTCATTCGGATCCTTCACGAAGCGGTCGGAGAGCTGGCTCACGTGCACCAGTCCATCCTGATGCACCCCGATGTCGACAAAGGCGCCGAATGCGACGATATTGGTCACCACGCCTTCCAGCACCATGCCGGCGCTCAGGTGCTTCAGCTCGGTGACGTCGTCGCGAAAGGCCGGCGGGACGAACGTTTCCCGGGGATCGCGGCCTGGCTTTCGCAGTTCGGTGACGATGTCGTGCAGGGTCGGCAGCCCGACGTCATCCGAGACGTACGGCGCGAGATCCAGCGTCGCGAGTACCGATTCGTTGCCGACCAGCTCCTGCAACGACACGCCGCGGTCCTTGGCCATGCGTGCCACCAGCGCATACCGCTCCGGATGCACGGCGCTCGCGTCCAGCGGATGGGCACCACCCCGCACCCGGAGAAAGCCGCCCGCCTGCTCGTAGGCCTTGGCACCGAGCCGCGGCACATCAGCCAATTCCTTTCGCGCCGTGAAGCCACCCTTGGCGTCGCGTGTGGCGACGATCGACTGCGCCAGCGCCGGACCCACGCCCGACACGTACGCCAGGAGTTGCGCCGACGCCGTGTTCACCTCGACCCCGACGCGGTTCACGCAGCTCTCGACGATGTCATCCAGGCGCTGCCGCAGCTTGGGCTGGTTCACGTCGTGCTGGTACTGACCGACGCCGATCGACTTCGGATCGATCTTCACCAGTTCGGCCAGCGGGTCCTGGAGTCGGCGTGCGATCGAGACGGCGCCACGGATCGACACATCGAGGTCGGGGAATTCCTCGCGCGCAACGTCACTGGCCGAGTACACCGATGCGCCGGCCTCGCTCACCACCACCACCGTCGGCGCCGGCGGCTCGAGCTCGCGCAGCGTGGCACGCACCAGGTTCTCCGTCTCGCGCGACGCCGTGCCATTGCCGATGGCGATCAGCTCGGGCTTGAATCGCGCCACGACGGCACGAATGGTTGCCGCAAAGCGATCTTCCTGATGCAGATACAGCGTGTCGGTGTGCTGCAGCGCTCCCGTCTTGCTCACCAGTGCGATCTTGACGCCGGAACGGAAGCCAGGGTCGAGGCCAAGGACACTCTTCTCGCCGGCAGGCGCCGACAGCAGCAGCTGTTCCAGATTGCGACCGAAGATGATGATTGCCTCCGCATCGGCCCGCGTCTTCAGCTCGAGGCGAAGCTCCACCTCGATGCTCGGGGCGAGCAGCCGATTGTAGGCGTCGTCGGCCACCGCCGCCAGCAACGTTGCGGCCTTTCGGCTTCCGACCACGTCGCGCTGCAATCGTGGCCCGATGTCCACCAGCGGTGCCTCGACGCTCCAGACGAGTTCACCTTCCGTTTCACCACGACGGATGGCCAGTACGCGATGTGATGGGATGGTACCGAGCGATTCGCGGAACTCGAAGTAGTCGGAGAACTTCGACACCTCCTCGGTCCGGCCGTACGAGCGGGCGCTCCTGACTGCCCCTTTCGTGCGGGTGACGTCACGGATCCAGCCGCGGACTGCCGCGTCTTCCGCCACCTGCTCGGCCAGAATGTCACGGGCACCGGCGAGGGCGGCATCGACGTCGGCAACGTCCTTCGCGGCGTCGACGAAGCTCGCCGCCGCGTCACGTGCCGCCGCATCGTCGATCGATCCCGCCCAGAGCTGCTCGGCCAGGGGGCCAAGGCCTCGCTCGCGGGCGATGATGGCGCGGGTCCGGCGCTTTGGCTTGTACGGCAGGTAGAGATCTTCGAGCGCCTGCTTCGTCACCGCGCCGGTAATGGCCGCCTTCAGCTTGTCGTCGAGCTTGCCCTGCTCGTCGATGCTCTTCAGCACCGCGGCGCGCCGCTCCTCGAGTTCGGTCAGATACTGCGCCCGGTCGCGCACGTCGCGCAGCTGCACCTCGTCCAGGCCACCAGTCACTTCCTTCCGATAGCGGGCGATGAAGGGCAGCGTGTTGCCCTCGGCGAACAGTTCGAGGGTGCGCTCGACCGATGACACCGGGAGCGCAAGTTCACGTGCGACAGTCGAAACGAGTGACGGGGCCATCAGTCAGCTGAGTGGGAAACGGAGCAGCGCGCGAACCGGCAAACTGTCGCGCGCGACCGCCATCAGCAACCGCTTGACAGGCTCGCCCAGTTCAGTGCAGATCCGCCGCAGCCAGACCGGCACGATTGCGCCCGGTGCGCCAGAACAGCAGCAGCGGCAGCGCGAGCACCATCACGCAGGCACTGATGAGATAGATCTTCGAGAACGAGATCACACTCGCCTGCGCCATCACTTGCCGCTCCATGACGCGATACGCCTGTGCCGCCGCCGTGGTCGCGTCGGAGCCACGTGCCACGAACGCGCGCGACAACATCGCAACGCGCTGGGTGACCTCGGGATCGCCGGCGTTCATGTGCTGCACGAGGTTGGCGTGCGACGACGACGTGAAGCGGGAAAGCAACGTGGCCATGACCGCGATGCCGAACGAGCCGCCGAGCTGCCGGGTGAGATTGAAGAGCGCCGTCCCCTGAGGCACATCCTGCGGTGAAAGGTCGGCCATGCTCGCATTCGTCAGTGGCACGAAGATCAACCCCATGCCCACGCCGCGCAGGATCAGCGGCCAGAATACGTCATCCGCGCCGGCATCCAGCCCAAGCCCCGACAGCCACCACATGCAGACCCCGAACATCGCGACGCCGATGACGACGGTGTAGCGCGCATCCATCCGATTGGCATTGCGACCGATGATCGCCATCGTGAAGGCACTGGCCAGTGCCCCGGGGAAAATGACCTTGCCCGTCTGCCAGGCGGTGAATCCATGGAGCTGCTGCAGGAACACCGGCAGCACGAAGATCGATCCGTACATGGCAAGGCCGAGGGCCCCCGCGAAGACCACACCGACCGACAGCTGCCGGCTCTTGAGGACGCGCAGATTCACGATCGGCTGGTCGAACGTCAGCTCGCGCCAGATGAAGGCAACCATCGACAGTCCGCTCACGATCGTCAGCGTCGTGACCATACCGCTTTCGAACCAGTCGTTGCGCTCGCCGCGCTCGAGCATGAACTGCAGCGTCCCGATGCTGGTCGCCAGCAGCAGGATCCCGAGTCCGTCGATCTTCGTTGCCCGGACGGCATTCGTCGAGTCGCGAACGAAATTCCACACCATCGCCGCGGCCATCAGGCCCAGCGGCACGTTGATGTAGAAGATCCACGGCCAATCGAAGTTGTCGATGATGTAGCCGCCAAGTGTGGGCCCGAGCGTCGGTCCGACCATGACGCCCATGCCGAAGATCGCCTGACCCTTTCCCACTTCGTCGGGCGGAAACGCCTCGAAGAGTGTCGCCTGTGCGACACTCAGCAGCGCGCCGCCGCCAAGCCCCTGCACGATGCGCCAGACCACCAGTGACCAGAGTCCGGTCGCCGCACCACAGAAGAAGCTCGCGGCAACGAACAACAGGATGCTGGCGGTCAGATAGTTCCGCCGCCCGAACCAGTTCGCCAGCCAGCTCGACATCGGAATCACGATCACATTCGCGATGATGTACCCGGTACTGACCCATGCGATCTCATCGAGCGTCGCACCGAGGTTGCCCATCATGTGTGGCACGGCCACGTTGACGATCGACGTATCGACCAGTTCCAGCACCGCCGCCAGCGTCACCGCGGCGGCGATCCAGTATCGGTTGCGGTACGGATCGACGGCCTCGGAGGACGAGCTGATTGCGGGTAGCGCAGCGGTGGTCATGCGAGTCGCGGTGGCGGTTACTTGGTGGTGACGTGCGCGATCACGCTCAGTCCGATGCGCAGCGGACGGACCGCATCGAGCCCTTTCGTGATCCGGATCCGAACCGGGACCCGCTGAACGACCTTGGTGAAGTTCCCGCTCGCGTTGTCTGGTGGCAGCAGCGTGAAGCGCGCACCCGTCGCGGCGCTGATGCTCTCGATCACGCCCTCGATCTTCGCGCCAGCATAGGCATCGACTTCGAGCTCGACCGCCTGTCCGACCCGGAGCTTGTCGAGCTGCGTCTCCTTGAAGTTCGCCGTGACGAACAGGCCCGTATCCGACGCGATGTTCATCAACATCTGGCCCGGCTGCACGAGTTGCCCCACCTCGACCAGTTTCCTGCTGATCGAGCCGGAGGCCGGAGCGGTGATGTTCGTGAACGACAGCTGGAGTGCAGCGTTGTCACGGGACGCCGCCGCCGCTCCGAGCCGCGCCTGCGCCAGGCGCACGCCCGCCTGCATGCCCTCGACATTGGCGCCGGCGGCGGTCGCCTGACGCTGCACGGCCACCAGCTGCGCCCGCATCGCGGCCGCCTGGGCCTTGGCCGCATCCAGCTGCTGCTCACTGACGATGTTCTTCGCGGCCAGATCGCTGTACCGCGCCAGATCCGCTTCCGCCTTCACCACCTGCGCACGCGCCGCATCGACATTGGCGTTCTGCACCGCGGTCTGCGCCGACGCGGTCTCCACCATCGCCTGTGCCTGCCCGGTGCCGGTGCCACGGCCGCCAACGGTAGCCCGCGCCGCCGCCAGATCCGCATCGGCTTGCGCCAGTCGCACCGCAAACTCACGATCGTCGATCGTGACCAGCGGTGCGTTCAGCAGCACCTGATCATTCTCGCGAACCGACACCGCCGTCACGAACCCACCCACCTTCGCCAGCACCGGCAGCACATGGCCATCGATCATGGCGTTGTCGGTGCTTTGGTGCGCGCTGGAATACGACAGCGTGGTAAAGGTCCAGTAGCCGCCAGCGACAACCAGCGCGCCGAGTATGAACGGAAGGAGGCTGCGCTTCTTCGCGACGGCGGGCGCGAGTGCAGTCACCGTCGTTGTCGACGCATCGTCAGTCGAATCGCTGCTCGCAACGGCGGCGCGGATTGGTGAGGCCATGGCTGAATCCTGTGCGTTAACGGAGCGACGTGAGTGTGCCCTGCGCCCGGGCGATGACCACGCGCGCGAGCTGACGTGACGCCAGCGCGTCGACCAACTGCGTGCGGGCACCGCTGAGCCCCAGCAGCGCCTGGGTGACATCGAGATTGCCTGACACGCCTGCGGTAAAGCGGTCCCGCGCCTGCGCCACTTCCTGCTCGGCCAGCTTCAACCGTTCCTGCGCCGCGGCAACGACCTCGCGTGTGGCCGCCGCATCGAGCAGCGCGGTCCGAACATCGTAGCCGATCTGCGCCAGGATCTCGCGGCGTCGCGTCTGCACCTCGCGCTCCGCCACGCCCTGTTCGCGGATGCGTGATTCCCGACGCAGTCCATCGAAGACCGGCACCGAGACACGCAGCGCCCAGGTCCAGGTATTCAGCAGGTTGCCTGCGTTCTTGCCGATGAAGCCGTTGTCGGCCACGGCGCTCACGCTCGGCAAGCGCTCCGAGCGCACCGCCTGCTCCGACAGGTGTGCCGAGGCGAGTTGTGCGTCGAGCGTCGCCAGATCCGGTCGCCGGATCAGCGCCGTGGCCAGGGCGTCAGTCTCCGTCGGCAGGTCGGCGTTCTCCGCGTCGAGCACGTCGGTCAGCTTCAGCGGAAGGTCGGGGGGCACGTTCAGCGTGAACCGCAGGTCGAGCAGCGCCTTGTCGCGTTCGACGCGCGCACCGATGAGCTGTGAACGGATCGACACCAGCTGCGATTCCGCCCGCGTCACATCGAGCGCGACGCCGGTGCCGGCGCGCAGTGTTTCACGCGCGCTCGGCCGACTCGACGCTGGCGGCCGACGACTCC
>CAYMQV010000252.1:0-6143 GCA_964392395.1 uncultured Gemmatimonadaceae bacterium | reverse complement strand
ACTCGCCCAGCTTCGCCAGTTCCAGCAATGCGAGCAGCATGGACAGGATCTGCCACGGCTCGGCATCGCGTGCCACCAACTCGCCCCAGCGCGCGTTGCGCCGTGTCACGATCAGACTCCGCACCAGTGAAATCGCACCGGCCACGTCGAGGGTCCGTGCAACGACGGTATGCACGGTGGGTTCCTTCGTGACCCGAAGAATGCGGTCGACCGCGGTCAGCAGTTCGCCAAGCGACAGCGACAGGGGTGCCAACGCGAGCTCGCCAGCTTCGGGGAGATACGCACGCGCAAACCGACTCCGACGCTCGTCACCACGCCGTTCGAGAATATCGACCACTTCGCGCATCTGCTGATACTCGAGCAGACGGCGCACGAGCTCTGCGCGCGGATCTTCCCACGTCTCCGCCTCTCCATGCCTCGGCAGGAGCATCTGCGCCTTGATCCGCAGCAGCCGCGCCGCCAACTCGAGATACTCGGCCGCGTCGTTCAGCGGCAGCACGCGGATCCGGAGCAGAAACTGCTTGGCGATACGTGCGATCGGAATGTCGTAGATGTCGACCTTTTCGTCGCGAATCAGCGACAGCAGCAAGTCGAGCGGCCCGGCGAACGCGGGCAGATCCACGAAAAAACCAACCGGGGTGACTGGCTCGGGCGCCGGCACGCGCAGCTCGTCCGGCTCCACACCCGGGGCTGGCGCTGAGCCGTCCATCGGCGCGCCGGCCATCGTTATCGTCTCGGTGCTCATGCCGAACAGCGCTCAGGCGCGGCGGAAACGCCGGCGCGCGCGCGGAGGCTTGAACGAGCGGCGAGGAAGGAGGGCACGCGGAACGGCTGGGGGCGACGGGGTGGCAGCAGCAACGCCGAGGTCCCGAGACGACGGGCCACCAGCATGAACGAGGAGCAGCATGGCAACCTAAGACTCCCACGGCTCCCGGCCAAGACAGCGGGAAAGATTGACACCCCGTCCCCTCCGCCTATCTTTCACGGTTCGTCCAACATGGGCGAATCGTGTTCATTTTCTGAATTGGAGTCTTCGGTGCCGAATATCGCCTCCGCGAAGAAGAATATGCGGAAGTCGCGTGCCGCTCAGGCACGCAATCGCGCGCAGCGTTCCGCGCTGCGCACCGCCCTCAAGAAGGCCAAGGTTGAGGGTGCGTCGGCCGAGGTGCGTGGTGTGGCTACCACGCTGCTTGATCGTGCAGCCCGCAAGGGACTGATCCACAAGAACGCCGCCGCTCGGCAGAAAAGCCGGATGGCCAAGCGCGCAAGCGCCGCTGCGGCCTGAACTGGCGCGGCTGTGTTCTCGAAACGCAAACGGGCGAACCAGTTGGTTCGCCCGTTTGCGTTTCCACTGGCGCAGCCTGTGGTGCGCTCTAGATGACGGCCAGTTCGCCGCCACACCGCTCGCAGTACCACTCCGTCGCATAATTCATCGTACCGCACTCGGCGCAGCGCAGCGTCTTGACCGAGTCGATTGGCTCCGTGATCGCCGCGACGAGTGCTGGCGCCGCGGCGGCAGGCTCATCAGGAACAATGCGAAGTACCGAGGATTCGATCGGACGCGCGGCAACGGCAGTCTGCGCCGATTGGTACTCGGCGCCATTCTCGGTCGGGATTGAACGTGGCGAGCTCCGCAGGAAGCCAAGGTCGTCCAGCTGCGTACGACGATCCATCAACTCCGGAGGCGGTGACGCCGGCGTCGGACGATAGATATTCGGGTTCAGCAGGACCGGCGCAGGCTCGGCAGTTGCAATCATTGCGGCAAGCGTGCCGACCGGTTCCAGCATCGCGGTCAGGATTGCCGGAGTCGGTGATTCATCACGCGACATGAACGCTGGCGCGACGACGTCGCCACCAAGCGCCCGAAGACGCTGCGCCGCTTCGGCGCTACCCGCGAGACTGCGCTGGACATTCGCGAGGTCCCCTGCGATCCCCTGTCGTTCGCTCTCCAGTCGCGCCAGCAGCGCTTCATGACCAATCCGCACCTGATCCCACTGCGCGCCGTCGTATTCGCCGACCATATGGCGAAGTTCGCCCTCAGCATGCTCATCGCGACACGCCTTCTCCTGGGCGGCAAGCGAGGCATCGCGCGCCTGATGTTCCGCGAGCGCCGATTCGAGGGCCGGCATATGCGCAGTGAACGCGTGCAGCACGGTTCGCAAGCGACCCGTGTAGTCGGCGCGCACCTTCTCGAGCACATGCGAGGGCACGTCACTCTTACTGGCCAGTGCCGCGATCCAGCCTTCGAACTTCGATCGCTCGCCGAGCAGTGCACCAACTGCTTCGAGCGCGTTCGTCACGTCCGTCATTCCGTCGTCTCCTGGAGAGCGGCACCAGCTGCCGCATCGTCGCGCGCCCTGCGACGGGCCGCCCGCAGCGCCTCGCACGCTGCCGTATCCAACGTAACCACTCCTCCGAGCTGTCGCGCCAGATGGATCATTCGCGCCCCGTGTTCCAGGCTCTCCATGGCGAACAGCGCCTCGTCGAGGGTGCGCCCGAGCGTCACCGCGCCGTGGTTGGCGAGGAGCACCGCATCGTGGGCCACGAAGTGGGGCGAGACCAGCCTGCCAAGCTCGTCTGTCCCGGGGTGCGCGTAACGCGCCAGCGCGACGGGACCGACGGTCAGCATCAGCTCAGCCAATACGCCGTCAGGGATCGACTCACCGACGAGCGCGAAGGCCGTTGCCGTGACCGGGTGAGCGTGCACGACCGCACCGACGTCTGGCCGCGCGCGGTACGCGCTCAGGTGCAATCCAAGTTCGCTCGAAGGCGCGTGCCGTCCGGCAACCCGCGCGCCGTCGAGCGAGACCTCGACCAGATCGTCCGGATCGAGCCACCCTTTCGCGAACCCGGCAGGCGTCACCAGCAGGCGGTCGGACGCAATGCGCACCGACACGTTGCCGTCCTGACCGGCAATCAGCCCTTTGGCCGAGAGCGCGTGACAGACACGGACCATCGCCTCCCGCGTCGCAAACGGGGCCTGCAGACGCGCGCCGCGGGGTGAGCTCGACGTCATCCCTGCGTCACGCGCTCGCGTCGCGCACATGCACCTGGCGCCCCCCCACGATGCAGCGCGCCACACGCCCAGTGAGCGTTGCACCGAGCCACGGTGAGTTGCGTCCCTTGCTGCGGAAGTCACCACCCTGCACCGTCCATGATGCACCAGCGTCGAGCACCGTCACGTCGGCAATCGCACCGCGGCGTAACGTCCCTCCGGGCAGGCCGAAGACACGGGCCGGCGCGCACGACAGTTTCTCGACCAGCTGTGAGAGCGAAATCGTTCCCGGCGTCACGAGCCAGGTCATGAGCACGGAGAGCGCCGTTTCGAGACCCACGATGCCATTGGGCGCATCGGAGAACTCTCGATTCTTCTCGTCGTTGTGATGCGGCGCATGATCCGTCGCGACACAGTCGATGGTGCCGTCCTTGAGTGCGGCCACGAGCGCGTCCACATCGCGTTGCGTCCGCAACGGCGGGTTCATTTTCGCATTCGTGTCATACTGGCGCACCCGTTCCTCGGTCAGCGTCAGATGATGCGGGCAGACCTCGGCGGTCACGGGAATTCCGCGCTCCTTGCCCCATCGAATCAGCTCGACACTCCCCCACGTGCTCATGTGGCAGAGGTGCACGCGCCCACCCGTGCGACGGGCGAGGAGGATGTCGCGGATCACCATGATCTCCTCACTCTCGGACGGAATGCCTTTCAATCCAAGCCGCGCACTGATCACGCCCTCGTTCATCACGCCGCCATGTGCGAGCGTGGGTTCCTCGCAGTGATCGGCCACTGGAATACCGAACGTTCGCGCATACTCGAGTGCCGTGCGCATCAGCTGTGCGCTGACGACGGGTCGGCCATCGTCGCTGACTGCCACCGCCCCCGCCGCGACCATTTCGCCCATTTCCGACAGCTGCACGCCGTTCATGCCGACGGAAATCGCGCCGATGGGATAGACACGCGACGAATTCGCCTTGGCGGCCTGGGCGAGAATGAACCCGACCGCGGCCTGATTGTCGGTCACCGGATCCGTGTTCGGCATCGCACACACCGCCGTGAAACCGCCGGCGGCGGCGGCACGGGCACCGGTGGCGATCGTTTCGACGTCCTCGCGGCCGGGTTCACGCAGATGACAATGCACATCGATGAAGCCCGGCGTGACATGCAGGCCGCGACAGTCGACGCGCACCGCATCATCAGGGCCGGCGATGGTGCCGCCGACCGAGGCCACCGCCCCATCGATGAGCAGCAGGTCGCCGACGCCATCGAGCCCGATCGATGGATCCAGGAGGTGGCCGCCGGTCAGCAGCAGGGGACGTGTCGTCATGCGCTCGTCATTCTCCCGCGGCCGATCCGGCCGCCGCCAGGTCGGGGCGACCGCCCCGCAACAGGTAGAGCACCGCCATCCGGATCGCCACACCATTCGTCACCTGATCCAGAATCAGGCTATGCGGTCCGTCGGCAACGTCAGAATCGATCTCCACGCCGCGATTCATCGGGCCTGGATGCAGAATCAGCAGGTCACGCGGTGCGCGCTCGAGACGCTCCCGCGTCACACCGAAGACACGATTGTACTCACGCAACGACGGGATGTACCCCGCCGTCATGCGCTCGAGCTGCAACCGCAGGATGTTCAACGCATCAGCCCATTCGACCGCGGCTTCAATACGATCGAACACCGTCACGCCGAGGGCCTCCTCGGCGCCGTTCGGCAGCAGCGAGCGCGGGCCGCAGACCGCGACCTCGGCCCCGAGCTTGCGCAGGCCGTGAATGTTGGATCGTGCCACGCGACTGTGGAGCACGTCTCCACAGAGACAGACACGCTTGCCCTCCAGCGAGCCCCATCGGTCGCGAAGCGTCAGCAGATCGAGCAACCCCTGCGTCGGGTGTTCGTGCGTCCCGTCGCCGGCGTTGATCACGTTCGATTCGATCCGCTCAGCCAGAAACCGCGCGGCACCGCTGGCCTGATGGCGAATGACCACCATGTCGATCTTCATTGCCTCGAGATTGCGCGCAGTATCGACCAGCGTTTCGCCCTTGCTCACCGACGAATTTCCGATGGCAACATTGACCGCATCGGCCGACATGCGCTTCTCGGCAAACTCGAAGCTGACGCGGGTGCGCGTCGAGGCCTCGAAGAACAGGTTCACGATCGTCGCGCCGCGCATCGTCGGCACCTTCTTGATCGCACGAAGGCTGATCGCCTTCAGCGGTTCTGCGGTATCGAGAATGGCAGTGATCTGCGCGGCACTCAACGATTCGAGGTCGAGCAGATCCTTGCCGAGTCCCGTCATGCGCCGCGCGACCGGGCCGGGCTCACGACCACGGTGTCGTCGCCATCGAGCTCCGCGACCCGAACGTCGACCTGAGAGCCAACCGGCACCGTGACGACCTTGCCGATCACATCGGCGCGAATCGGTAGCTCCTGGCCGCCACGATCGATCAGGACCGCCAGCAGAATTCTCGCCGGCCTGCCGAAGTCCGCCAGCTCATCGAGTGCCGCGCGGACCGTCCGCCCGGTGTAGAGAACATCATCGACGATCACGACCTGCTTGCCATCGATGTCCACCGGCAGTTCCGTCGCGCCAACCAACGGACGGGGCCCGACGGTCTGCAAGTCATCGCGATAGAGCGTGATGTCGAGTGCCCCGCGAGGCACCGGCCTTTTTTCGCGTTCTTCGATCAGCGACGCGAGCCGCGCTGCCAGCTGCACTCCGCGACGCTGTATGCCGACCAGCACCAGCGACTCGGTGCCGGCGGTGCGCTCGACGATTTCGTCTGCCATGCGTCGCAACGTGCGCTCACAGGCTCGCGCGTCCAGGATCGTGTGTGAGGATGTCATCAGCGAGCAATATGCCAACCGGCGGGCCGGAACTGAAGCCGCGACCGTCAGCGCCCTGCGCGCGCGGCCCGCGCCACGAGCATCGCCCCGGGATCGTCGGTCATGATCCCCGTGACGCCAGCATCCCACAGCCGATTGGCGTCGGCCTCGTCGTTCACCGTCCAGACGTGCACGGGCACGCCGATCGCCCTCCCCCACGCAGCAAAACGTGCGATCGGGAGCGTCAGCCCCGACGACACCTCCGGGATGCACATCGCCGCAAATGGCACTCGCCGCGGTGCGATCCGGGTGATTCCACGGAGCATC
>CAYMQV010000251.1:0-6174 GCA_964392395.1 uncultured Gemmatimonadaceae bacterium | reverse complement strand
CCCTTGCGCCTTTGCGCCCTCTGCGTCTTTGCGTCAGGCAGTTGCCGTTGCAGTCGCAGTTCCCAAAACACCCGCGATGCCTCTCGTTTCACAGCGGCTGCCCATACCAACCGGCACACGCAGTCCTGTGCGCCTCTGCGCCTTTGCCCCTTTGCGTTGATGCCGTTGCCGTTGCAGTCACCGTTCCAGCGTCGCCCCTCCACAGCCCCGCCCCCCTACCCGATCGGATTCCCTTCCCGATCCGAGATCATCACCCACACACTCCGCGTCCGCTTGCTGTAGAACAACCGCACCGTCACATCGCGCGGGTTCTGCTTGAACGCAAAGTGGAAGGAGAAGGTCGTGTCCAGCGCCTCACGCAGGACGCCGTCCTTGAACTGTCCGTAGAACTGCTGGACCTTGGTGCAGGGCGCCACTTCGCTGAAGAACTTCTTCCCGATCGTCGTCGCCTGCGGCAGCTGTGCCAGGCTGCTCTCCACCGCGTTGTACTTGAGGATGCGTCCCGTCGCGTCCAGCTGAATCATGCCGTACGGCAGCGTGTCCAGTTCATCGCCGGACATCGTGTCTGCCGTCGACAGAATTTCGGCCTTGTGCGCTTCGTGCGACGTGGGCGTCAGGCGCAGTGCATCGCGGCGCGGAGTGTCCGGGGTGTCCATGCAGTGAAATGTAGTGCGCGGTGGCGCCGATGACCGACGTCGAGTACGTCGAATTGCACTGTCACAGCGCCTTCTCTCTGCTCGACGGCGCCTCGTCACCGGAAGAACTGGTCGCACGCGCCGTCCTCGCCGGACAGTCCGCGATTGCCCTCACCGATCACGATGAACTCGGCGGTGCCGTTCGGTTTGCCCAGGCCGCCGACGCCGCCGGTCTGGCCGGCATCATCGGCACGGAACTCACCGTCCAGGCCAACGGTGCACTGCAGCACCTGACGCTCCTCGCCACGTCGCGCATCGGCTACGGCAACATCAGCACCCTGATCACTCGCGCCCGCATGGACGTGCCGGAACGCGGCGCACCATCGGTGCCGTTCGCGTTGCTGGCGCAGCACACCGAGGGAGTCTTTGCCCTGAGCGGCTGCCCCCGTGGCGCCATTCCGCAGGCGCTTGCTGCCGGCAACGTCACCGAAGCCAATCGAATCGCCGGCACGCTGCGCGATCTCTTCGACGACGCCTTCGCGATCGAAGTCTGGGATCATCGCCTCCCCGAAGAACACGCACTCGTCCGTCAGCTCATTCCCATTGCACGACGCATCGGTGTGCCATGGGTCGTGACCAATAACGTGCACTACGCCACCCGCCAGGGTCGCCCGGCACACGATGCATTGACCGCGCTCCGGCACGGCCGGCCGCTCGATGCCATGGGCACTCGACTCCGGCCCAATGGCGAGTGGTATCTCAAGTCCACCGCGCTGCACGCCAAACGCTGGCTCGGGCACGAAGCGGGGCTGCGGGCCACGCGTGTCATCGCCGAACGCTGTCAGTTCCGGATCGGTCAGCTGAAGCCGTCACTGCCGCGCTTTCCGCTGCCGCCCGGCGTGAGCGAGGACGACTATCTCGCACAACTCGTCGAAACCGGCGCCACCGAACGCTGGGGAGACACCCGCACCCCCGCCCAGGAAAAGCAGCTCGCACACGAACTGGAGATCATCCGCCGGGTGGATATGGCCGGATACTTCCTGATCGTCTGGGACATCGTCCGCTTCTCGCGTCGCGAAGGAATTCTCTGCCAGGGACGCGGGTCCGCTGCCAACTCCGCCGTCTGCTACTGCCTCGGCATCACCGCCGTCGATCCGATTCGCATGGAACTGCTCTTCGAACGGTTCCTCAGCGAGGATCGCCGCGAGCCACCAGACATCGATATCGATTTTGCCCACCGCGAACGCGAACGTGTGCTGCAGTACGTGTACGAGCGGTATGGACGCGAACACGCCGCGATGGTCTGCGAGCAGATCACCTATCGCGGTCGCAGCGCGGTGCGTGACGCGGCGCGCATTCTTGGATTCTCGCTCGAACAGGGCGACGCACTCGCTGCGGTCAGCGATCGCTACAGCGCGCGCAGCACCGCCGCTGCCCTGCGGGCCGGCATCGGCAACGCCACCGATGATGATCTCCGCCGCATCCCGTTCATCGACGACACCCCGCGCACACTCGGCGGCTACGGTCCGGTGCATCACGCCGATGTTCCCGATGCGCAGCGCTCGCACCTCAAGCGCGATCTGGCCAAGCAGGCGTTCGCCGCATTTGAGGCCGTGCCGCTCACGGCGCATCGCCCGTCCATTCGCACCGCAGCTGCTGATGTCGATGAGTACGACGTCGACAGCACACCCGGCCGCCCCGAGTTCCGCAAGCGCCTCGAGCGCGAGGAACGTCTCTCGGCCATCGTCGACATCAGCAGCGCGCGCGGCAGCGGCAGTGTCGCACCCATGTCCAGCAGCGCCGGCGCCGACATCGCCGACCGTCTCGCGAAGATCCCGGCCGAGCGAGCACGTCGTGTGACGCCGAACGAACGATCGCAGATCGATGCCGCGACGGTGGCGGCGGTCAGTCGCGAATCAGGGGGGCGTGACAATGCCGCAGCGGTACCGACACAGGCGGTGTCGACGCAGGCGCCAGCGGCACCGACCACCGCGCGACCCGGCACCGACACACGCAAAGCGCCGCCGAGTGACATTCTCGTTCGCGCCAATCTCGATCCGGCTGATCCGCGGGTGCGGGCGCTGGCCGACATCGTCGACGGCCTGCACCAGTTGCCACGCCATCGCTCGATTCATGTCGGTGGCTTTGTGCTCACCCGCGAGCCGCTGTCCACCGTGGTGCCGATCGAACCGGCGTCGATGCCGGGGCGTACGGTGATCCAATGGGAACGCGACGATCTCGACGCCGCCAGCCTGGTCAAGATCGACCTGCTCGGACTCGGCATGCTCACCGTGCTGCAGGATTGTCTGGTGTATGTGCGACAGACACGCGGCGTGACGATCGATCTCGCGCTGCTCGACACCAGCGATCAGGCGGTGTACGACGATCTCTGTGCTGCGGATACCATCGGCGTGTTTCAGGTCGAGAGTCGCGCGCAGATGAACACGTTGCCGCGCCTCAAGCCACGCTGTTTCTACGATATCGTCGTGGAAGTGGCACTCATCCGCCCCGGGCCGATTCAGGGCGCGATGGTGCATCCGTATCTGCGGCGGCGTGCCGGCACCGAGGAGGTCGTCTATCCGCACCCTTCGCTCGAACCGATTCTCAGGCGCACACTCGGCGTGCCGCTCTTTCAGGAACAGGGGATGCAGGTGGCCATTGCCTGTGCCGGATTCACCGCCGGGGAGGCCGACACGCTGCGTCGGGCCATGGGGCACAAGCGCAGTCATGAAAAGATGGAAGCGTTGCGGCAGAAGATGCTTGCCGGCATGCGCGCCAACGGCATCGATGATGACGTCGCCAATCGCATCTTCGCGCAGATCAACGCCTTTGCCGATTACGGTTTCCCCGAGAGTCACGCCGCCAGTTTCGCGCTGCTCGTCTACGCGTCGGCCTGGCTGCGGCACTATTACCATGCCGAGTTTCTGGCGGCGATGCTGAACGCCCAGCCGATGGGGTTCTACGCGCCTGGGTCGCTGATCGAGGATGGCAAGCGTCACGGTGTCGAGGTGCGGCCGGTCGACCTCACCCGTTCATCGTGGGACGCAAGGCTCGAATCACGTGCACCGCAATCCAGTGCGCCGGCCGTGCGGCTGGGCGTACGCAGCATCCGCGGGCTAGGCGCGGCCGCGCGCGGAAAGCTCGAGGCCGCGCTGACGGAAGGTGCATTCAGCGATGTGAACGATGTGGTGCGACGCACACGCCTCGACCGGCGCGGGCTGCGATTGCTGGCCGAGTCCGGCGCGTTCGACGGAATGTTCGCCAGCGAACCACTCGCCACGCGGCGGCGGCGTGCCTTGTGGGAGGTGCTGGCAGCGGTGCGTGGTGACGCCGGCCCGCTGGCGCCATCGGTGATGCTGCCGGACGCCGCGTTGCCGCGCATGTCGATGGCCGAACTGACCGAGGCTGACTATCGCGTCACCGGTGTGTCGCTGAACGGGCATCCCATGCGGCATCTGCGGCCGCTGCTGCAGCCGAATGGTATTCGCACCGCGCGTGATGTGCAGACCAATGGTCGCGACACCGAGCAGGTCGCCGTGGCCGGGCTGGTGATCTGTCGGCAGCGGCCTGCGACGGCGAAAGGATTTGTGTTTCTCTCGCTGGAGGACGAAACCGGGATCCTGAACATCGTCATCAACCCGCAGCGCTTTGAGCGGGATGCGCTCAAGATCAGCACCTCGCCGCTGCTGCTGGTACGGGGCACGCTGCAGGTGGAGTCGAATGTGGTGACGGTGCGGGGGCGGATCTTCGTGCCGCTCGATGCGCAGCTGGGGGCGGAGCATGCGCGGAGTCATGATTTCCGGTGAGCTGCCCGGTGCGCGGCAGACGGTACGCCAGGACATTCAGAGGGCATCGCCCCGCTCGACTGTCTTCCATACACCACCCTACCTTTCGCCGTGCACCCACCAAGGATCCCGAATGCGAACCCGCCTGCTCGCCGCGCTGCTCGCCCTCGCCGCCTGCACACCGCCCGTTGCGCTGCCGCCCAGGCCGATCCGCGACGAGCCCCTCCAGGACGAGCTCTTTGCCGCCGACCGCGCCTTTGCCGCGGCCGTCGCCGATAGCGGAGCACCGGCCTGGAACGCCCGCCTCGCGCCCGACGTCGCCAAGCCGGGCAACGGTGGCCTGATCCTGCTGCGCGGCATCGAACCGGTCAGCGGGTTCGACAAGTCCATCTTCGCCGACCCGTCGCGAATGCTGATCTGGGAACCAACCGACGCCGTCTCCTATAGTGATACGCGTACCGGTGTGACCGTGGGCCGGTCTGCGTGGGTACGCCGCAATGCCCGTGCGGACACCCTGGCCACAGGCCGCTATCTCACCCTCTGGCGCAAGCAGCCTGACGGACGCTGGAAGATCATCCTCGACACGGGCTGGTCAGACAAATAACCGGCCCCATCTTTCCGACCATGCTTCGCGATCTCCTGCCCCCAGCCCTGCGCGACCGGTACGATGCCGGCCGCTCGGACAAGCATGTCATCGACGGCGTGTCGGTCTGGTTTCTCAACGAGCGCGACGACATCAACGATGCGCTGCTCGTCGCCAACTTCGCCGAAGCGCTGGCGCTGATCGGCAAGTACGTGCCCCGCCACCTCCGCCGCCTGCGCACCGACGTCAGCTGCATCTGGGTCAAGCGCTGGCCGAACCGCGGCCTGTTCTTCCACGACACACGCATCATGGTGATCGACACCACCTTCGTCGTGAACCCGACCTTCACCCGGGCACAGGTCGCGGCGACGATCCTGCATGAGGGGATGCACGCCCGCGTCACCGCCATGCGCGTCAACCGTCGCCACACCAACATCGCCGACGAGGAACGGATGTGTCGCCGCGCCGAGATCACCTTCGGCGAACTGGCACCGGGCGGGGCGCCGGTGGTGGCCCGCGCACTCGAGATTCTCGGCATGAGTGACGCCGAAGTGGCGCCCGGCATCGATCTGGCCGTGGCCGATGCCAGGCTGCGCGAGTTGCGGAAAACCGAAGGGGGTTCAGGCAAGCGCGCAGGGTGAGTAGCGTTGGCCATGCCACGCGTCGCCTTCCTCACGCTCGAAAACGCAGCTGATTTCGTCATCGACGATTCGCTTGCCATCGATGAACTGACACGACGCGGCTGGGACGCGATCGAAGTCCCGTGGACTCAGCCCGGCGTCGACTGGAGCCGATTCGATCTGGTGCTCATCCGCACCACCTGGGACTACATGGATCGCGCCGAGGAGTTTCTGGCGACGCTGGCGCAGATCGACGCCAGTGGCACGCGCCTCGAAAACACGCGCGACATCGTCGAGTGGAACATCGACAAGCAGTATCTCCGCACCCTCGAACGCCGCGGCGTCACCATCGTGCCGAGTGTCTGGGGCCACGGCGGCGACGCCCGCACATTCGCGGGGCTGTTTGCGACGCTGCAGGAGACGGAGATCGTCGTCAAGCCGAACATCAGCGGCGGCGCCATGGACACCTTCCGGCTGCACGCGCCACTCAGCGACGTCACGCTGCAGCATCTGGTGGATACCTTCGCCGATCGCGACTGGTTCGCGCAGCC
>CAYMQV010000250.1:0-6174 GCA_964392395.1 uncultured Gemmatimonadaceae bacterium | reverse complement strand
TGTTAACCGACGGTGTCGCCATCAGCGCCGAGCAGCTCGACGCGCTGCGCGCTGCGACGGATGCGGTCACGATCGCTCCCGACGTCGTGGCGTACATCGCGGCGGTGGTTCGTGCGACACGCGAGGATCCGGCGTTGGCCCTTGGTGCTTCTCCGCGTGCGTCGGTGGCATTGCTGCGCGTCGCGCGCGCGGCAGCGATGCTGGCGGGTCGCAATTTCGTGACGCCGGATGACGTCAAGGGATTTGCACCCGCCGCATTGCGCCATCGCCTGATTCTGAGCCCGGAGCTGGACGTGGAAGGGCGCACCACCGATGACGTCCTGGCTGCCGTTCTGCTCCGCGTGCCGGCGCCGGTCTGAGCGCGTGATCCGACGCGTTCTCACCTTCGTCACGCAATTCGTTCCGACCCGAAAGCTCGCCCTCTGGCTCGCTGGTGCAGCCGTCGTGTGGTTGATTCCGGTGCCGGCGCCGTGGTCGCTGATACTGAGCGCATCGCTCGTGATCGCCGTGTTCGCCGCCGGGCTCTGGGATGCCTTGCAGTTGCCGACGGCAGATGCCATCCGCGTGGAGCGCCGCGCCCCCGCGCAGCTTGGTTCCGGGGACGACGACCTGATGACGTACACCATCAGTTCGACCTGGCCACGGGATCTGCGAGCGGCGTTCGCTGAACGCGTGCCCTCGTCACTTGGCGGGAGTGCGGTGTGCACCACACCGCTCGCAGTCGCCGCACTCGCGAGCACGCAGGTCAGTACGCCGATTCGCGGAGTCCGGCGTGGGCCGGCAGCTCTCGGCGCGGTGGCGCTGCGGGTTCATGGTCCGCTCGGATTGATCGATGTCGTGCGCGATGTCGACCTGGCGGATCAGGTCGATGTGGTGCCGTCGCTGTCGCAGGTGCGCAAATTCCGCCTGTTGGCGGTGCAGCACAGACTGCGCGACGCCGGTGTCCGACAGGTTCGCCGCCGTGGCGGTGGCATGAGTTTCGATGCGTTGCGTGAGTACGTGCCGGGTGATGATCCGCGGCACATCGATTGGAAGGCGAGCGGCCGGCGGGGCACGGCGCAGGTGCGGCAGTACACCGTGGAACAGGGCCAGACCGTGATTCTGGCACTCGACTCCGGACGGCTGATGACGCAGATGGCCGGCGACCGCTCACGCTTCGAGTTCGCGATCAATTCGTGCCTCGTGCTGGCCGACGTCGCACTGCAGGGCCGCGACAAGATCGGGCTGCTGGTGTTCGATGATGAGATTCGCGGGTGGGTGCCACCATCGAGTGGCACGGCGGCGATCCGCGCGATTCGCAGCACGCTGGCGGGGTGCGATGCGCGACTGGTCGAACCAGACTATGCCCTTGCATTCCGGACCCTGGCGCAGCGGCAACGGTCGCGAGCCCTGGTGATCTGCCTCAGTGACGTGATCGACGTCCGCGCGAGTCGAGCCGTCGTGACCCAGACCCGACATGCCGCGCTGCGCCACATCGCGGTGTTTCTCGCGCTGCGCAATGACTCGCTGGTCGCCGCTGCGCAGCCGGCAGCGCGTGGCGACGAGCGTGACGCGTGGCGTGGTGCGGCGGCGGAATCGCTGCTCGATGCGCGCGCCGAGGCGCTGCTGCGAATGAAACGGGCCGGCGTGCAGGTGCTGGATGTTCCGCCGCAGGCCATGAGTGCGGCGCTGGTGAATCGCTACCTGTCGATCAAGGCGCGGGGAGAGTTGTAGCTTCGCTGGCCGCGCGCTCGCGGCCGAGGGACAGGTACCACACCATGCCGATCGCGGTGAGCACCGCGGTGGCATACTTCGCGCTGTCGGGGAGTTTCGAGGGGGAGATATTCCCCTCGATGATGCCGGCGAGGACGAGGAAGATCACGACACAGGCCACCAGGTGCAGCGAGCGCGCACCATTCAAGGCCAGCGCGTCACGGCGTGTGCGATCGCCCGGAACCAGCATCGCCGTCGCCAGCAGCAGCCCGGCGGCACCGGCAAGGCAGATCGCGCTCAGCTCGAGCACGCCGTGCGCCGCGACGAATCCGAGAATCTGGCCACCGATCCCCTTCGTGATGTACAGGCCGACACCAGCGCCGAGTGCGGCGATCCCGTTGAAGACGAGCGCGTAGATCGTCAGCACGCCCGCGGTGATGCCACCGGCGAAGGCCACCAGCGACACGCGAATGTTGTTCGTCATCAGGAATGCGGACAACACCGACCCTTTTTCGTCGTCGCCGTTGGGAAGGTAGTCCGCGCCGGTGTTCCCGCGGCGCAGTCCCTCGTCGGCCCGCTCGATCATGCCGGCAGGCAGCATCCGTTGCGCCAGCGACGGGGTGCGCACGATGGCCACGATGGTGCCGATCGCCGGCACGAACAGCAGCGCGGCGGCGACCGCCACATGTCGCCAGCTGCGCCTGACCTCGCGCGGAATGTCGAAGGCCAGAAATCGGCCGATGCGTTCAATGCCCTGTGATGGCCGTCGATAGAGCAGGTTGTGGCCGGCCGAGACCAATCGGGAGAGGGTGAAGACGGCGTCACCGCCTCGCCCGCGGTCGGCAGTGCGGAGCCGGGCCAGATCGGTGGCCACGTCGCGATACGACGCGACGAACGCCGTCACCTCATCTTCGCCCAACGCCTTGAGCCCGCGTTTCCGCGTGAGCGTCAATTCGGTCGCGAACGCGTCCCAGCGCGGGCGGCCCTCGGCCACCACTGCCCACTCTTCGCGACGGGTTCCGGTGGCGCTGGTCGTCGGGCGGAGGCTTCGCCGGGCGAGCAGTTCGCGCTGGTGCAGCATGCGGAGCGCCGCCACCGCATCGGTGCGAACGTCGATCCCGACACGTGTCACGAGTGCGGCGGCGATGCGGGCCCGCGACGCAGCATCGAGCGTGACTTCGCGGGCCACGAAGCGATCGAGCAGGGCGAAGCGTTCATCGTCCAGCGTCGCGACGACGGCGACGCCGTCATCCTCGGTCGGGCTGGCGACCGCGCGGGGGCGCTCATGGCGCAGCAGGCGCTCACGCACCACGATCGTGCCTGCCACCAGATCGCCGAGCCGCTGATTGCGCTGGTTGGCGATGATGCTGATCATGCCGGCGAAGTAGCCGAACGGCAGGAAATCGACGAACCGGATCAGATTGCGCGCGGCACTCGTGCCGAGGTCCACGCCGCCGCCGCCGTTGCGCACGACGCGAAGGCCGAGCAGCCGCTTGCCGGGCGTCTGACCATCCCAGACGGCCTCGAACCCCACGAAGTAGCCCCACAGAATGAGGAACTGTCCGATGATCATGACGGCACTGATCCAGCTCCGATTGCCAACGTCTCGCAGGCCCGGCACCAGCCTGGGCAGCGACGCCCCCGCGTACCAGAGCGTGCCGGTGAGCAGGAGCATCAGCAGCAGATCGATCAGTGCTGCGGCACCGCGCGTGCCGATGCCGGCCAGCGTATACGACACGATGACCTGTTCCGGCGTCTCGACGTCGAGCGTGGCGTCGAGCGCGGGGCGTGCGCGGGGAGCGGCAGCTGGCATGTCCTCAGTCTAGCGCCGATGGCCGTCGGAACAATGAGGCTGACAACGAAGCGGGGCGCCGACGATGCCCGTCGGCGCCCCGCGTTGCCTGCATTGCCTGCGTCGCCTGCGTTGGAACGCAGTGGTCAGTCCTTACTTCTTGCCTTTCCTGGCAACCTTCTTGGCGACCTTCTTGGTCACCTTCTTGGTCACCTTCTTGGCGGCCTTCTTCGGCTTGGTGGCGGCCGTCTTGCCATTCACGAAGGCCTTCAGGCTGGAGCCAGCCTTGAACTTCGGGGCCTTGCTGGCGGCGATTTTCACCTTCTCGCCGGTCTGTGGATTGCGACCGACCCGCGCGTTGCGCTTGCCGACGCTGAACGTGCCGAAGCCGGTGATACCAACCTTCTCACCCTTCTTCAGCGCCTTGGCGATGAAGCCTTCGCTTGCGTCGAACAGCTCCTTCAGGACGGCGTTCGCGTGCTTCTTCGACAGGCCGACGTTATCCACCAGCGCATTTACGATAGCGATTCTGCTCATGATCCCTTCTCCCAGATGACTGTTGACACGTGAATCCGCGCCAGCGGCGCACCGGGAAACTGATAGCCACCCCACATTTCTGCAAGCGGGGTAAGGGTTTCACTGTTTGCGAACCCTACCCGGCGCGGGAACGAGGGGGACGTTGGGTGCCGGAAACCCTTACGGGTACTGGGCTGGGCCCGAAACACGACCGCTCTCTCGCCCTCGGGCGGGCGGCACTCTCGGCACACCGGCGGGTATCTTCGCCGGTGTGCATCCCTCGAGTCGCGAGACATCGCCCCTGTGCGCGACCAGAACCCGAAGCGCCGTGACACCCCTTATCCGGAGCACGACAACCATGCAGAACATCCGTCGCTCGTGGAAGGCATCTTCGCTGCTGCTCAGCGCGCTGATCGCGAGCCAGATGACCGCGAGCCCGTTGGCCGCGCAGTCGCCGGCCACTCCGCCGGCCACTCCGCCGGCGCCACCGACGATCGAGGTCGGCGGCAGTGGCGAGGCGAAAGTGACGCCCGACCGCGCGCTGATCCATCTCGGTGTGCAGACCAAAGGACGCACCGCGGCGCTGGCCGGACAGGAGAACGCACGGCTGGCGACCGCAATTCTCGACGCGGTCCGAGCCGCTGGCATTCCCCGCGATCAGATCACCACGATGAACTACAGCGTCAACCCGTCGTATCGGTACTATCCGGATGGGCGCAAGCCGGAGTTGACCGGGTATGACGCCACCAACACCGTGCGGATCGAAGTGCGCTCACTCGACCTCGTTGGCAAGGTGATCGATGTTTCGCTCGGCGCGGGCGCCAACACCATCAGCGGCCTTTCATACTTCGCCTCGCAGCTGGATGCGACGAAGCGCGAGGCACTCGGGAGTGCCACGACCAATGCGCGCCTGAGTGCCGAGGTGATGGCCAGGGCCGCCGGCGGGTCGCTGGGGCCGCTGGTGTCGCTGAGTAGCCAGATGATGGAATCACCGCAGCCGTTCCCGGTGATGGCGATGTCGATGCGCGGCAAGGCGACGGATGAAGCAACTCCGGTCGTTGCGCCGACCGAACAGACGGTGACGGCATCGGTGGTCGGGCGGTGGCAGTTCATTGCGGGCGCACCGCGTTGATGCGCCCACGTGCCGAAGGTTCAGCGGTGAGCCTCTGGCAGGTGCGATAGCCTCCCGGCTGGCGGGCGCTGATCCGGGGGGCTGGAGTGGGCACCGCGTCGGCCGTGACCGAGCCTTACATTCGCGGCATGGCAACCACCTCCAGACCGGACCTGCGCCCCATCCCCGCCCCAGGCTCCGGGCCCGACGAGAACGACTTCACGCCGTACATCACGGCTGACCGCGAGGTGACGGAGCTCACCGTCTCCGCGGTCATCATCGGAGCGCTGCTCGGCCTGCTCTTCGCCGCCAGCAGCGTGTACCTGGCGCTCAAGATCGGACTGACGGTCAGCGCATCGATCCCGATCGCCGTCCTTTCGATCACGATCTTCCGATCGATCAACAAGGCACTCGGCGCAACCGGGCCACAGATTTTGCGCAACAACATCGTGCAGACCACCGGGTCCGCTGGTGAGTCGATTGCCGCTGGCGTGGTCTTCACGCTGCCTGCGTTGTTGCTGCTGGGGTACGAGCTGCCCTGGACGCTGGTGGCGGCGGTGGCGCTGGTCGGTGGTCTGCTCGGCGTCCTGTTGATGATCCCGCTGCGCGACTCGCTGATCGTCAAGGAACACGCCACGCTCAAGTATCCCGAAGGCACCGCCTGCGCCGACGTGCTGATCGTCGGCGAGGAGCGCGGCGTCCAGGCGCGCACCGTGTTCATGGGTTTCGGCATCGGCGCATTGTACAAGTTCCTGAATTCCGGCGCGAAGATGTGGGCCGAAGTGCCGAAGTGGACGTTCACCAAGGTGATGCCGAACGGCCGGACGGCACTCTTCGGCGAGATGCAGGCGGAGATCAGCCCGGAGCTGGCGGGTGTCGGCTTCATCGTCGGGCCACGCATCGCCGGCTATCTGTTCGGCGGCGGCGTGCTGTCATACTTCGTGCTGATTCCAGCGATCAAGCTCTTTGGCGACGGATTGACGACCCCGATCTTTCCGGCAACGATTCCAATCGCGGAGATGGGCGCGCGCGAAGTGCGCGCCAACTACGTGTTCTACATCGG
>CAYMQV010000249.1:0-6240 GCA_964392395.1 uncultured Gemmatimonadaceae bacterium | reverse complement strand
CGATGACCGAACGGCCGGAGTAGTCGACGCGCTTGCCGAGCAGGTTCTGGCGGAACCGGCCCTGCTTGCCCTTCAGCATGTCTGACAGCGACTTCAGTGGACGCTTGCCACGGCCACGGATCGCCTTCGAGCGGCGGCCGTTGTCGAACAACGCGTCGACGGCTTCCTGCAACATGCGCTTTTCGTTCCGGAGAATGACTTCCGGGGCGCGATGCAGGATCAGCTTCTGCAGCCGGTTGTTGCGGTTGATGACACGACGGTACAGATCGTTCAGGTCAGACGTCGCAAAGCGGCCACCGTCGAGCGGGACCAGTGGACGCAGGTCCGGCGGCAATACCGGAATCACGTCCATGATCATCCACTCGGGACGGTTGCGCTGCTCGCCGTTGTCACCCGAGTTGCGGAACGCATCGACGATCTTGAGGCGCTTCAGCATCTGCTTCTTGCGATGCTGGCTCGTCTCGGTGGTCAGCGACAGGCGCAGCGAACTCGCCAGCGTATCGACGTCGAGCCGCTTGAGCAGCTCACGCACGGCTGGCGCACCGATGTCGGCGAGGAACGCGGTGTCACCCTGTTCCTTCGCCCGCATCCGCAGGTCGAGGTATTCGTCTTCGTTGAGCAGCTGGTTCGCACGCACTTCCTGCGAGCCGGGATCGATGCAGATGTAATTGCTGTAGTAGATCACCTTTTCGAGGTCACGCAGCGTGACGTCGATCAGGTTGCCCATCGGGCTCGGCAGGGTCTTGAAGAACCAGATGTGCGCGACCGGCACGGCCAGTTCGATGTGCCCCATGCGCTCACGGCGCACCTTGGCCAGCGTGACTTCCACGCCGCAACGGTCGCAGATCACGCCGCGATAGCGAATCCGCTTGTACTTGCCGCAATGGCATTCCCAATCCTTGACCGGACCAAAGATCCGCTCGCAGAAGAGACCGTCCTTTTCCGGCTTGAAGCTGCGGTAGTTGATGGTCTCAGGCTTGGTGACCTCGCCCCATGACCACCACGTCCGCAGCCCCGTCAGCTCGAGTCGCTCGCGTTCCTTCGGATCCTTCGGACCACGGATTTCCTCCGGCGAGGCGATCCGGATCCGGATATAGTCAAAGCTCGACGCGCGGGTTTCGCGCGCATTTCGGAAGTCAATCATCGGCTCACTCCTCGCTGGCGTTGTCGGCGCCAGTGCCGTCCAGCAGGGCATTGGGCGAGAAACCATCGCCCTTGGCTCCCATCTTCACGTAGATGCCGAGAGCCTGCAGTTCCTTCACGAGCACGTTGAACGATTCCGGCGTGCCAGGCTCCGGGAGATTCTGGCCCTTCACGATCGCCTCGTACACGCGGCTGCGACCGTTCACGTCGTCCGACTTGACCGTGAGGATCTCCTGCAGCACGTGCGCGGCGCCGTACGCCTCGAGCGCCCACACTTCCATCTCGCCGAAGCGCTGGCCGCCGAACTGCGCCTTGCCCGCCAGCGGTTGCTGGGTGACGAGGGAGTACGGTCCAATGCTGCGGGCGTGAATCTTGTCATCGACCAGGTGGCTGAGCTTCAGCATGTAGACCTCACCCACGGTGACCGGCGACGAGAACGTCTCGCCACTCCGACCATCGCGCAGCCAGATCTTGCCTGCCGGCGTGGTGCCGGCCAGACGCAGCAGCTCATCACAGGCCGCATCGATATCGAGGTCGCTCTTCTTCCCCGATGTGGCCGCTGCCAGTGCACGCAGTTCGTGACGCGCCAGCAGATCGCTGTCGCCACTCGCCTGCGCCGTTGCCACCAGCTTCGCTCCCGTTTCCAGCAGGTCGCGATGCGATGCCGACGCATCGGTCAACATCGTTTCGTGTGACGTGACCTGGAACCCCAGTTCCGCGCGCTCGCGCTCGGCCAGCTCGCGGGCCGCGGACAACAGGTACGCGCTCACACGAGCGTGCACTTCCTTCGTCTGCGGCGACATTCTCTTCCCGCCCAGATCGGCGATTCGCGCCTCCGCCAGCAGGGTCACCTTGTCGGCGTCTTCCATCGACGGCTTCACGTCGGCGACGATCGAGGCCAGATCGCTGTCGCTGATCACCAGCGGCGGCGTGGACAGCAGCTCGAGTCCCTTACGCGTCCAGCTCAACGCCGCCAGACGCAGCATGAGGCCGATCTCGCGCTCGTTCGCCCCCTGGAACACCGGTGTCTTGGCGTAGAACCCGAGCAGCTTGGCTGCCCAGCCGAGGTGTGTCTCGAGAATCTGACCCACATTCATGCGGCTCGGCACGCCGAGCGGATTCAGCACGATGTCCACCGGACGGCCATCGGGCAGGAACGGCATGTCTTCCTCAGGCACGATACGGGCAACGATACCCTTGTTGCCGTGACGACCTGCCATCTTGTCGCCGACCGAAATCTTGCGCTTCTCAGCCAGGTAGACCTTCACCAGCTGAATCACGCCAGGCGGCAGTTCATCGGGCTGCAGAATGCTGTCGATGCGCTGCTCCGCCCACTCCTCGATGCGCGACTTCTCCGCCGCTGCCGCATCGAGAATCACGCGGATCTGGTCGTTGACCTTCTTGTTCTCGACCCGGAACGTCTTCAGGTCGAGTGACGCCATCTTGAACGTGCGCAGGAATTCCTTCGTCAGCGTGGTGCCCTGCGGAACGGATTCTTCGACCGTGCCCGACTTGAGCGCCAGCGCCACGACCTGCCCATCCAGAATGTCCGACAGCTCGCCGTCACGGATCTCGTTGACGCGGATCTTCTCCTCGCCTTCGACGCGACGGACTTCACCGATCCGCTCACCGCGATCCTTCTCGACCACCGAGTCCTCGATGCGCGAGAAGATCTTGACGTCGATGACGACGCCTTCCATGCCCGGCGAGACCTTGAGGGACGAATCCTTCACGTCCTTCGCCTTCTCACCGAAGATGGCCGTGAGCAGCTTCTCTTCAGGCGACAGCTCCGTCTCGCCCTTCGGCGTGATCTTGCCGACGAGAATGTCGCCCGGCTTCACATGGGCGCCGATGCGGACGATGCCGCGCTCGTCGAGGTCCACCAGCGTCTCATCGGAGACGTTGGGGATTTCACGCGTGATCTCTTCCTGGCCGCGCTTGGTGTCGCGAACGTGCAGTTCGAGTTCCTGGATGTGGATGGACGAGTACACGTCCTCCTTCACCAGTCGCTCGCTGAGGACGATGGCGTCCTCGAAGTTGTAGCCGAACCACGGCATGAAGGCGACCGTCACGTTCGCGCCGAGCGCCAGTTGACCGAACTCGGTCGCCGCACCATCGGCGAGCGCCTGACCGGCCTTCACCTTCTGGCCAAGGCGGACGATCGGACGCTGGTTGATGCAGGTATCCTGGTTCGTCCGCCAGTACTTCTTGACCTTGTAGCGATCGATCTGGCCCAACCGCGCCAGCGGCCGCGACAGGTCCGTGGTCTGCTCGGCCGGGCCGGCATCCACGATGATCTCATCAGCCGTCACGCGTGTGACCACACCACCGCGACGCGCGATGATGCAGGCACCGGAATCCTGCGCGACCTTCTCCTCCAGGCCCGTGCCCACGACCGGCGTCCGCGGGTTGAGGAGCGGCACCGCCTGACGCTGCATGTTCGAGCCCATCAACGCGCGGTTGGCGTCGTCGTGCTCGAGGAACGGAATCAGCGCGGCCGCGATGGAGACGAGCTGCTCCGGCGCCACGTCCATGTAGTCGATGCGCTTGCCCGGCACCAGCGGCAAGTCACCTTCACGACGGGCGAGCACGAACTCTTCGACGAACGTGCCGTCGGCGTTGAGCTTCGCGTTGGCCTGCGCGATCGTCTTGTTCGCCTCACGGGTCGCATCGAGCCACTCGATCTCGTCAGTGACGCGACCTTCGCGCACGATGAGATACGGCGTCTCGACGAAACCGAGATCGTTGACGCGAGCGAAACAGGCCAGCGACGTGATCAGGCCGATGTTCGGACCTTCCGGTGTTTCAATCGGGCACATCCGGCCGTACTGCGAAAAGTGCACGTCGCGCACTTCGAAGCCGGCACGCTCGCGCGTCAGACCGCCCGGGCCAAGCGCCGACAAGCGACGCTTGTGCGTCAGCTCAGCCAGCGGATTGGTCTGGTCCATGAACTGCGACAGCTGCGACGAACCAAAGAAGGCCTGGATCACGGCGCTGACGGTTCGTGCGTTCACCAGATCGTCGAGCGAGATGCGCTCGGGATCGGCGTTGATGCTCATGCGCTCCTTGACCAGGCGCGCCATACGGCTCAGGCCCACCGAGAACTGGTTGGCGATGAGTTCACCGACCGACCGGATACGACGGTTGCCCAGGTGATCGATGTCGTCCGTATCGCCGCGGCCTTCGTGCAGTTCGATCAGCGTGCGGACGATTTCGACGAAGTCCTCCGTCGTCAGCACTGTCGTCGCCGGATCCGTTTCCAGACCGAGGCGCTGATTGATCTTGTAGCGACCCACGCGACCGAGATCGTAGCGCTTCGGGTTGAAGAACAGGCGCATCAGCGCGTCCTTCGCCGTGGTCGCGTTCGGGGCATCGCCCGGACGGAGCAGCGCATAGATCTGGTTGAGTGCCGTCATCTCGCCGGCGGCGGCCGGAGATCCGGCCTTCGCAATGTCCTTCGGCTCGAGACGGATCGGGTCGGTGGGATCCTTTGCAATCGTGTTCTTGATCAGCGACGACTCCATACGACCGGTGGCGGCAAACACCTTCACGCGGGTGACGTTCGCGCCGCGCAGCTTCTTGATCAGCACCGGCTTGAGCAGCTGATCCTTCTCCGCCAGCACTTCACCGTCGCGGGAGACGACGTCCATGGCCAGCGCGCGCGGTTCCTCGCGCTCGCCGTTCTCGAAGGCGTCCATCTCGTCGCGCAGCTCCACGTTGTGGTAGCTGGCGAAGACCTTGACCTTCCGGTACCCCGCTTCCTTGAGGCGGTTGACGAGCTGGTCATCGAGTTCATCGCCGACCTTGACGCTGCGATCGGCTTCCGCCGCTTCACGCTCGACACGCGCCTTCTTGGTTTCCTTCTTCGGCTTCAGTTCCTCTGCCAGCTTCTCACGGCCGACGAGCGTCAGCTCCTCGGCCACGATGGCGCCGGCGACTTCGCGGAGATCCTGGCGATTCTCGCGAACGCGCTCGATATCGAGCTCACGGATCCCGAAGAAGAGGCGGTAGATGTCCTCATTGCCGCCGTAACCCAGCGCGCGCAGGAGCGCGGTGGCCGGGAACTTTTTCTTCTTGTCGATGTGGACGAAGATCACGTCGTGAATGTCGACGGTGAACTCCACCCACGATCCGCGGAACGGAATGATCCGGGACGAGATCAGTCGCTGCCCGTTCGGATGCGTGTTCTCCTCGAACACGACGCCCGGTGACCGGTGCAACTGGCTGACGATGACGCGCTCAGCGCCATTGATCACGAACGTACCGAGGTTGGTGATCAGCGGCAGTTCGCCGAGGTACACCTCCTTCTCGATCTCGTTCTTGAGCTGCTTCTCGCCGCCGACTTCCTCGAAGATACGGAGGGCGAGCCGCGCCTTGAGCGGCGCCGAATAGGTCATGTCGCGCTCTATACACTCTTCGACCGAGTACTTCGGCTCGCCGAGGGAATAGCTCTTGAACTCCAGACTGAAGTTCTCGTGCGCGTCGGTGATCGGGAAGAGGTCCTTGAAGACCCGTTCGAGACCAATGTCTTCGCGGTCATGGGCCGCGGCATCCAGTTGCAACAGCGCTTCGAACGCGCGTGTCTGGATGTCGAGCAGGTGCGGCATGTCCATCCGCACGTCGAGCTTACCGAAGGAAATCTGCTTCATCGAGTCAGGCATCTCTCACCCGCACGCAGGCGAAAAGCGCCACGCCGCCGCAGCGACCGAAAAATTTCGGCGAGGCGGGGTTGTGGCGGGAAACTGCAGGGAAGGACCAGCGGAAATGGCAGTCAGCACGATCGTCCGGAGAGTCTAGTGACACCGACGGTTTGGACCGGGATAGCCCGGAGGACCGATCGGCGGCGGGACGACCCCTTCTTCGGGCATCGATTCCAGGACAGCACCTACATACGTCTGAAACTGGAAACGAGTGCCTTCAGTCGAGGTCGTTACCCCGCCAGCGTCACTTGACTTCGACGACGGCGCCTTCGGCTTCGAGCTTTGCCTTGATTGCTGCGGCGTCATCCTTGGTCGTGCCGCCCTTGACTTCCTTCGGCGCGGCTTCGACCAGATCCTTGGCTTCCTTCAGACCGAGGCCGGTGATTTCGCGCACCAC
>CAYMQV010000248.1:3429-6247 GCA_964392395.1 uncultured Gemmatimonadaceae bacterium | reverse complement strand
GGGGGGGGGTGACGGTACTGACCAGTCTCGCGCCGGCGGAGCTGGCGGCGGCGTGGGGACGGGGGCCGTGGATCGATGTGAGAGCCGAGGTGCTTCGATTGGCTGGGCTCGCCGATGGCGCGGGTGCCCATGGCGTGGTGTGCAGTGGGGCAGAACTTTCGGCGGTGGTGCAGCAATTCGAGGGCAGGCTCGCGCCCCTGGTACCGGGCGTTCGGCCGGCCGGGTCGTCGAGCAACGATCAGGTGCGGGTGGTCACGCCCGAGGCGGCGGCGGCGCACGGTGCCAGGTATCTGATTCTTGGCCGTGCGGTGACGGAGGCGAACGACCCGGTGGCCGCCTGGGATGCGATTCGGTCGTCGGTGGCCACCGCTGGCTGATGGAAAGGGGTGGGTGGGCCGCGGAAAATCGTACACGTCAGTCAAAATCTGGTGTCAAGAGGTCTGACGAAAAAAGTGCCAGGAGGGCCTTGTATGCCGTAACCTCTCAGGCTAGCTTGGGTGTCTTGCCCCAAAGTCGTGACCTCGACAGGAGTACCGTGTGAAAGTCCGGAGCAGCGTGAAGCCGATCTGTGAGCACTGCAAAGTGGTCAAGCGTGACGGCGTCCTCCGCATCATTTGTGGGAGAAATCCCAAGCACAAGCAGCGGCAGGGTTAAGGATTAATGGCGCGTATTGCAGGCGTGGATCTTCCGCGCGAAAAGAAGGTGGAGATCGGGCTGACGTATATCTTCGGCATCGGTCGCAAGACGGCACGCGAGATTCTCGCCAAGACTGGTGTGGATGCCCAGTTGCGGGTGAAGGACCTCGTCGAAGCCGACGTCAACAAGCTCCGCCAGATCATCGAGCGGGACTATCGCGTCGAGGGTGCCTTGCGCACCGAGGTCGCGATGAACATCAAGCGCCTCATGGACATTGGGTCCTACCGGGGCACACGCCACCGTCGCGGACTTCCCGTCCGTGGTCAGCGTACGCACACCAACGCCCGCACGAAGAAGGGGCCGCGCCGCGCGATCGCCGGCAAGAAGAAGGTAACCAAGTAACCGATGGCGACCGGAAAGAAGACCAAGAAAATCGTCGATGCGGAAGGCGTGGCGCACGTCAGCGCCACCTTCAACAACACGACGATCACGATCACCGATGCCCGCGGCAACGCGGTCTCGTGGGGATCCGCCGGCAAGGCCGGCTTCAAGGGCTCCAAGAAGAGCACGCCGTTCGCTGCCACCGTCGCCGGTGAGCAGTGCGCGCGCGAGGCACTCTCCATGGGGATGAAGCGGGTGCACGTCAAGGTGCAGGGTCCGGGCAGCGGACGTGAGTCTGCGATCCAGGCGCTCGCCTCGACCGGCCTCGTCGTCAAGTCGATCAAGGACGTCACGCCGATTCCGCACAACGGCTGCCGTCCTCCCAAGCGCCGGAGGGTCTGACCATGGCGCGATATACAGGTCCGAGCTGCCGGCAGTGCCGGCGCGAAGGCACGAAGCTGTTCCTCAAGGGCACCAAGTGTTTCACCGAGAAGTGCCCGGTGGAACGCCGGCCATACGCGCCTGGCCAGCATGGGCAGAGCACGGGTCGCCGCAAGAAGGTGTCCGAGTATGCCAAGCAGCTGCGCGAGAAGCAGAAGATCAAGCGCATGTATGGCATGAACGAGAAGCAGTTCCGCAACATGTTCGAGAAGGTCGCAAAGCAGCCCGGTATCACCGGTCACAACCTGCTGGCGTCGCTCGAAAGCCGGCTGGATAACATGGTCTACCGACTTGGCTTCGCGGCCAGCCGCAAGGCGGCGCGTCAGCTGGTTCGCCATCAGCATGTCGAGATCAACGGCAAGCGCGTGGACATCCCGAGCTACGCCGTGCAGCCGGGCGAGGAAATCCGCGTTCGTCAGAAGTCGCGGGAGTTGGCAGTCATCGCGGAGTCCATGGAACAGGCCAAGCGGAATCCGGCGATGGCATGGCTGGCGGTCGACTCCGAGTCGTTCAGTGGCCGGATGCTCGAACGCCCGCAGCGGTCGAGCATTCCCGTGGCGGCGCAGGAACAGCTGGTCGTCGAGCTCTACTCGAAGTAAGTCGCAGGCCGAACGCCCCTGGCAACGGGGGCGTTCGGGTCTGTCGGCGTGCAGGACCGGCGAGAGGACACCAGTGCTCCGACGGGCAGTCGTTCGGTCGGGACTCTCATTCCCCTACGAGCGTGCCGCGCATGAGAGGCGGGGCACGGCGTTGTCGGCCACGGTGGTCGGCATGACCTTCATTCGCATTCAGCAACCCTATGGCAACAATCGATCTCCGCGGTCTTGTGCGCCCGCAGCTCGTCGAAGCGACGAAGCGCGACGACAACCCGTTCATCGCAGAATTCCGCCTGCAGCCGCTCGAGCGCGGTTTCGGGCACACCCTCGGCAACGCGATGCGTCGCATGCTGCTGTCGTCGCTTCGTGGTGCGGCCGTCTGGGGCTTCCGGATCGATGGCGTGGTGCACGAGCACCAGACCATTCCGGGTGTCGTGGAGGATGTGCATCAGATCATCGGCAACCTGAAGTCGCTCGTGCTGGTGCTCGACGATGACCTCGAGCAGGCCGTGCTGCGCGTGGCGCTCAAGTCGGCCGGTGCCTTCACGGCTGGCATGCTGCAGCTGCCGGCCGGTGTACGTGTGGTCGATGCCAACCACCACATCTTCACCATCCAGGACGATCGCGACATCGCGGTTGAACTGTACGTGAACATCGGCCGTGGGTACGTGGATGCCGACCAGCACGCGATCGAACGTGGTATGCCGGTGGATCTGGTCTGCATCGACGCACCGGGTTGTAGATCGCGTCGATGCAGACCAGAT
>CAYMQV010000248.1:0-3419 GCA_964392395.1 uncultured Gemmatimonadaceae bacterium | reverse complement strand
CTACAACCCGGTGCGTCGCGCCAACTTCACCGTCGCGGAAACTCGCGTCGGTCAGCGCACCGACTACGATCGCCTGACGCTGACAGTCGAGACCGACGGCACCATCGCGCCGGAAGAGGCCGTCAGCTACGCCGCCGCGCTGGCGCAGGCACATTTTCAGTACTTCGCCAGCTTCGGGTCAAGCTCTGCGGGCAGCCTGAGTGTCGGCGATCCGGACGGAAAGGGAATTCTCCTCTCCGAACTGGCCGTGGCAATCGATGCGCTTGGTCTCTCGGTGCGCTCGGTGAATTCGCTCAAGAACAATAACGTCCGGTCGCTGGGTGATCTGACACGTCAGACGGAGTCGCAGATTCTGCAGGTCAAGAACTTTGGCAAGAAGTCGCTCGAGGAAGTGGCAGCACTCCTCGAGAATCGCGGTTTGAACTTTGGGATGCGGTACGAGGAAGCGGGGGACTTCGCACGGGTGCTCGATTGGGGCACACCGCCGTCGAAGGTCGCCGCCAACGCGCCGGACGATCCCGTCGAGTCCTCGCAGGAGTAATCCCAATGCGCCATCGGAAGGCTGGTCGTCAACTCCGCCGCACGAGCGAGCAGCGCCTCGCTCTGCTGCGCAACCTCGCCACCTCGCTCATCGAGCAGGGGGCCATTGAAACCACCGAGGCCAAGGCCAAGGAGCTTCGTCCCTTTGTGGAGAAGCTCGTGACCAAGGCCAAGGCAGGCACGGTGCACGCGCGCCGTCTTGCGGGTCGGCACATCCACAAGCGTGGCGCTGCCGACAAGCTGTTCCAGGAGTGGGGGCCGAAGTTCGCCACCCGCGCCGGCGGGTATACCCGCATTCTGAAGACCGGTCATCGCCTCGGCGATGGTGCGGAAATGGCACGCATCGAATTCGTGGAGACCTGACCATGGCCATCAACCGCAGCCGCTGCTACGTCTGCAACAAGGGCGTCACCTTCGGCAACAATGTGTCACATGCGAACAATCGCGTGCGGCGCACCTGGCGCCCCAACTTGCAGGTCATGCGTATCCTCGACCCTGATGGCAAGATCATCAAGGTCAAGGCATGTACCTCCTGCATGTCCGCCGGGAAGATTCATCGCGCGCCGCGCGGTGTCCCTTCGGTGGCCTGAACGAGACCGTGGTGACACGGCGGTGACCGCTGGGCACGCGGGGGAGTCCATCATGGGCTCCCCCGTTCTGCTTTCCCCACTTTCTTCCCCACGTATGGCGCGCGTACTGATCACCGGTGTAACCGGACAGGATGGTGTGCTGCTCGCCGAACAGCTGCTGGCTCGCGGCGATGTCGTATACGGCACCACCCGTGGCGACCCGCTCGAGGCACGGTCGAAACTGTCCGTCGCGGCCTCCGCGGTGCAGCTCCGTGAGCTGGACCTCCGCGACTCCCGGCTCGTCGACTCGCTGATTGCCGACCTCCTGCCGGAAAAGATCTTCCATCTCGCGGCACCCTCGCAGCCGAATCTGGCCTGGCAGGTTCCCGCCGAGGCCACTGACGCGCTCTGCACGACTCCGGCGCGGCTGCTCGAAGCAATCCAGCGTCGCGTACCGACCGCCCGGGCCGTGTTTGCCGGATCGTGTCAGGCGTATGGCCCGGACTCAGTCGCTCCGCAACACGAGGCCACACCGTTTGCGGCGCGGACACCCTACGGTGCAGGCAAGGCGCATACGGCGATGCTGGTGGCGTCGTTCCGGGAGGGGCGCGGACTTCACGCCAGTACCGCGCTGCTCTTCAATCACGAAAGTGCCCGCCGGCCGGGTGAGTACGTGACGACCAAGATCTGTCGCGCTGCCGTGCGCATCGCCGCGGGCGACCGCGCCGCGAGCCCGTTGTCCCTCGGGTCACTCGATGTGATCAGGGACTGGGGCCACGCGCGTGACCACATGGACGCGCTCGTGCGCATGGCAGATGCGCAGCGAGCGGACGACTACGTGATCGGGACTGGCGTCGGTCGGTCCGTGGCCCAGTTCTGCGAGGCCGCGTTCGCGCGCGTCGGGTTGCACTGGGAAGAGCATGTGATCAGCGACGCTGCCCTGACGCGAGCGGGTGACGTGGCCGTGCTGGTCGCTGATCCGCGGAAGGCCGCTGAACGACTCGGATGGCGGGTGACGACATCGTTCGAGGCGCTCCTGGATGAGATGCTGGACGCGGCGCGAGGCGCACTCGCCGTCTCAGCTCGCGCGTAAGCAATCAGCCCGTGACCGCGAATCGACAATCGGCGGTGCATCGCGCACGAATCGGCACAGCTCCCGACCTCGGCAGGCTATATTTCAGGGCTGATTGTCAGCCCCATCTGTCACGCCCGTTCCGCGTCCATGCCGAAGCGCACTGACCTGCATCGCATTCTGATCATCGGTTCCGGTCCAATTGTCATTGGGCAGGCTGCTGAGTTCGACTACTCGGGGACTCAGGCGACCAAAGCCCTTCGTGAAGAGGGCTACGAGGTCATTCTGGTGAATTCGAACCCGGCGACGATCATGACCGATCCTGAGATGGCGGATCGCACGTACGTCGAGCCGGTGACGCCGGAGTATGTCGAGAAGGTGATCGCGGTCGAACGACCACACGCGCTGTTGCCCACGATGGGCGGGCAGACGGCGTTGAATGTTGCCTTGACGCTGTTCGATACCGGCGTCCTTGCGAAATACGGCGTGCAGCTGATTGGCGCCAACGCGCGGGCGATCCGTGTCGCCGAAGATCGCCAGGAGTTCGCGGCGGCCATGGGTCGCATCGGCCTGGCGGTCGCGGAGGGTGGTTTCGCGCATACCTGGGAAGATGCGCATGCGTTGCTCGAGGCCACCGGGTATCCAGCGATCATCCGGCCGTCGTTCACGCTCGGCGGCTCTGGCGGCGGCGTAGCGTATAACCGCGAGGAGTACGAAACGATCGTCCGGCGTGGCCTCGATGAATCGCCGACCACGCAGGTGCTCATCGAGAAAAGCCTGCTCGGCTGGAAGGAGTTCGAACTCGAGGTGATGCGAGACTGCGCCGATAACGTGGTCATCGTGTGCACGATCGAGAATCTGGATCCGATGGGCGTGCACACCGGCGATTCGATCACGGTTGCTCCGGCAATGACGCTCACCGACCGTGAGTATCAGCCAAGTCAGCTCAATGGCCAGACATTACATCTTGATCGGAATACTTCTGACCAGCAGCTGGTTCTTGAGTAATCGTTACGCAGCAGATCTTGATCGTATCATTGAAAATGTCGGTGAAGGATCATCAATGTTATTTATTCTGACGATGATTGTGATTGTCTTTGTCGTCGGTTTTTTAGTTGTCGAACTTGCAAAGCCCACCATCATCCCGTCATTCGTTCTTGCCATTTTCTTTGGTATCGCTGTGCGCGACATTCTCGCGCATATCACCGCAACCTTGAACGCGCTGGACGATTTCTTGC
>CAYMQV010000247.1:0-6263 GCA_964392395.1 uncultured Gemmatimonadaceae bacterium | reverse complement strand
CCCCCATCGCCTGCTCGGGGCTCATGTACTGCGGCGTGCCGAGTGAGAGTCCCGAGCAGGCGATGGGGGAACGCACCATCGATGCGCGCAGTGACATTTATGCGCTCGGGGCGGTGACGTACGAGATGCTGACCGGTGACCCTCCTTTCACGGGTTCCACGGTGCAGGCGATCGTCGCCAAGGTGTTGACCGAAAAGCCGGCGCCCATCAGTACCACGCGTGACACCGTTGCCTGGCCAATCGAGCGCGCGGTGCTCAGGGCCTTGGCAAAGCTGCCCGCCGACCGCCCTGAATCGGCGGCGGCGTTTGCGGCTTCGCTGGTCGCACTCGATGACATGCGCGCACCGAGTGACGCACAGACACCATCGCGCCTCACTGGGCGAGCGCGCCTGGATTGGCGTGTCGCGGCCACGGTCGGTGCACTCGTCGGGGCCGCCGTGACCGCCGTCCTGTATCCGACGTTGCAGGCGAACAACGCCGTCACGGCTGATCTGAGCCGAACGCAGGTGACATTCGACGGCGTGGCAGGCTATCCCGCCATCTCGCCGCGCGGCGATTTTCTGGCCTACGTCAAGGCGCCGTGTGATCAGTCGGGACTCGCAGGGGTTCTCTTGCCGGATATCGACGACGACAGTGCCGTGCCACGCGTCGCTCATTGTGCAGGACAGCGCAGCCACCACGCCGGTCACGTTGCTCTCCAATGTCCCGTACATCAGGAGTCCGCGATTCACCCATGACGGCGCCTCGGTGGTCTTCCTCGCGCGGCTCGATTCGCTTCGCGAAGGCACCTTTGTCTTGCCGCGGTTGGGAGGGGTGGCTCGGCAAATCGGGACCGTCGGGATCTTCGACACCCACGCGGCCGGTGACAGTGTGGTGTTCATCGCCGGGCGACATCGTCGTCCGAAATCGCCATATGCCCGCATTCTGAATGCAGCCACTGGTGCCGTGGTCGACAGCATTGTCATGCCGTCGGGCGTCATCGATGACATCGCGTGGTCACCCAACGGGCAATACTTCGCCGTGCGTGTCCGCGAATTCGGTATCATCATCACGGGGCGCGACGGCACGGTGATCGATTCGATGACAATCAGCGGACGACCAACCGTGCGTTGGACACCAGCCGGCGACGGCGTGCTCGTCGTCCGTCCGGCTCCCGTGAAGGACGACGAACTGGTGTTGATCCCGGTCGCCCGAAACGGTCGGTTTGCCGGGGTGCCCACGCTCGTGATGCCGCGCCTGCAGATGCTCTATCGCGGCGAGTTCGATGTGGCACGCGCCACCGGACGCGTGATGCTGGTAAGCGGCGACGCCATTCAGGATGTGTGGACGTTCGATGTTTCCTCGAGCGGCGCCCGGGATGCGCGTCAACGGACACGCAGCAACACCTGGTATAGCGCGCCCTCCATTTCGCCCGATGGACGAGCGCTCTACTATATGCGAGGCGACGCGCTCGGTGATAATCTGCACCGGCTCTCGATTGGAGCGGACACCGCGAGCGAAGTGGCGCTCTCCAACACGCGGGGATCGGCCAGCTTCCAAACAGGCATGTCGGCCGATGGTCGTCACGTCGCGTTCGCGAAGGGTTACGAGAGCGTGCCCGAAGTGAGCGTGTTGGATGTTGGTTCCCAGCGCATCGACATCCGAATACAGCCGACCGTCAACGGTGGACTGCCGCACGGCGCAAACCGGATCCTGGATTTGCTCCCGAGTGGCAGGGGACTGGTCGTCTTCGATTCAACGGGTCGCGTCGCCCGTGAAATCAAGGCGCCAGACTCCGTCACCATTACACGTTTCACGACCAGTCCCGATGAACAGCAGGTGGCCATGCTGCTCTCCACTGGTGGCCAGATCGTACTCGGCGTCACACCAACACGGTGTCACACCAACACGGTGTCATGCTCGGTGCCTTCGGTCGCGTCGCCGCAGCGTGCTCATGGCAACGCTTGCGATGACGACGACTGACCGCCCGGACTGGCCCAGGTCGCTACCGTCGGCGACCCAGGCATCAGGTCGCGAATCCCAGCTGCACCGCCACTGCCCGCTGTCGCTCGTCCAGCGTGAGGAAGGTGAGTTCGCCAGGATCCGGCGCGAGGTAGAGCGCCGTGGCCAAGTGCAAGCAATCGGCGCCGCGCACGGAGCCCGCGTCGAGCACCCGTTCGATCTCCGGGCGGAGACTGCGCGGGGCGAAGATAGGTTGGAATCGCCGCAGCAGATCGTGGTCGACCGAACGCTGCTCACGATGGGCCGCGCTGTAGACCTCCGCTTCGAGCAACGGCGCGATGAACAGGCGATCGTATGTGGAGAGTTGCCGCTGCATGCGGGCGCCGTGCGCTTCATCGAGTAGCATGGACAGCACGCAGGATGAATCGACGAAGGCGATGGTCACTCGCGCTCGTCGAGAAAGCGCTCGAGCGCGCCGTCCACGCGATGAGGGATCGGCCACTGTGCCAGGTCGCGGGCCGACCCCTCGCCAGCGGAGATGACGCCCTGTGCTTCCAATTCCGCAATGCGCTCGGCGAGCGTGAGCGTGCGCAACGGCGGAGGTTCGAATGGGCGCAGCTCAGCGACCGGCTGGCCGTGCACCGTGATGGTGAACGACCGTCCTTCGCGGACCTGCCGCACCAGCGCGGAGAGGGTCGCCTTGGCGTTGTACAGCGAGATTTCTTCAGACATCACAAAAATATAGTCAGACTGGTGTGACCTGACTAGTCTTTGTCTATCAAGGGACAACGGACGGGTGATCTGACGGCTCTGGACGATGCTGGCGTACGCGCAAGGGACGCCGCTCAACAAGGCCACGCTGGCGGCGAACCTCGAACTCACCGCGCCAACCGTCGGGCGCTACATCGATCTGCTCGAACAACTCCTGCTCGTGCGTCGGCTGTCGCCCTGGAGCGGCAGTCGGGGGAAGCGTCTGGTGCGTTCATCCAAAGTGTACGTGCGCGACAGCGGACTGCTGCACGCCCTGCTGCAACTGCGAAGCGAGGATGAGCTCCAGTCGCACCCGATCGTCGGCGCCAGCTGGGAAGGGTTCGTCATCGAGCAACTGATCGCCGCCGCCGGACCCTCGCGCGCACCGTTCTACTTTCGCACGTCGTCGGGGACGGAAGCAGACCTGGTCTTCGAACGCGCGGGCAAGGTGGAGATGGTGATCGACATCAAACTCTCAACCGCCCCCGTTGCGTCCAAAGGACTCCACGCGGTGCGTGACGCACTGAAACCCAGGGCCACGTATCTTGTGCACGGCGGAGCGGACGAGTGGCCGATGCCCGGCGGCATCACGGCGATTTCGGTGAACGGACTGATGGAGATCTTGTGGACGACGTAATTGCACGGGAGACGGCCATGGGTGTCCAACCTCAGCATCGGTGTGCGAACGAATGATCCTCGCCGTAGCTCCCGCGCAATGACCATTGTCGATCGCCTCACCACCGCCCTTGAAAGCCGCTACCGTGTCGACTGTGAAACCGGTGTCGGCGGCATGGCCACCGTGTACCTCGCGCACGATCTCAAGCACGAGCGCGATGTCGCCATCAAGGTGTTACATCCGGATCTTGGCGCACCGCTCGGCCGCCCGAAAGGTCACGCATATCCTCGATCAGGTGCCTGGCGGCGCAGGATGGCCTGCGTGTTGTGCGGCGCGGCCGAGTAGGATCGCGACGGTCGCGACCTGGATCTGGCTGTGGTCCCCCCGCCTGCATTCCATCACGTGCTCTCGCACTACTTCCGCCGCGATCACCTGCTGATCGTCACCGCCCTGCAGTACGAGCGTCGGTACCTTCACCTCGCGTGCAGTGGTGATCGGATCATGTGCGCCGAAGATCGTCAGCCACGGAGACGACTTCACGAGTGAGTCGGCCGAACATCGTCGGCACCGTGACGGATTCTGCCGAGCACGGCGCGCCAGCCAGCGCCGAACTCTGTGGCCTGGCCAGACCAAGCGTCCTCACGGCAATTCCATCGACGCGAGTGACCGATACCCGCTGTGCGGCCACGCCCGGACGTTGAATCCGGCCAGCACGGTCGACGACCATCCAGATCGATGTGCCCGCGAGGGCTGCGGTGACCGAATCGGTGTCGAGCACAGCGGAAAACACATCGACGGTGATGGCCCCCGCCGCGAGAAAAGCGGGGGCGGCGCCGGTGCTGCTGGCCCCACGCCGAAGCATGGCGATCATCGCTTCCAGTGCCGCAATGGAGTCGTTCACGATCGGCTGCGCTGCCACTCGCGAAGGGAAGCGTTGGGTCGCTGGCGGCCGTCCCTGCATCTCCAAGCACCGCCAATGCCGTGCCGCCTTCAATCACGAGGCGACCGCGGAGCATGGGTGCGGCATCAGCGCGCGATCCGGCGGCGTACGCGGTGTACGTCATCGCACCCAACCGACCATTGGCCTCGATCACGCTGAAGAACACCTGCTTTGGCATGCCCTTGCCGGCGATTTCGGACTCGAGTCGGCTTGGCGTTCGCGTGAATCATTCGATCAGCATCGTGTCGGCATCGAGCACACTCACGAACGCGCTTTGCCCCGATGCGGCCGACGCAGTGAGGGTGAGAAGAAAGACGACGCGACGGAGAGCGTGCGCCATATGACACTGAATCAGGAGTGGGACTGATCGCTGACCACGAACGGTGACACCACGCCACTGGGTCGCGGAGGTGAGTCAGCTGCCGCCGGGAAAGTCCAGCTGCCGCCACGCCTCGTAGATCACGATCGCGACCGTGTTCGAAAGATTGAGGCTCCGCCGCGCTGGTACCATCGGTAACCGGAGCCGCCGATCCTCCGGAAAACTCTGCAGCATCGCATCCGTCAACCCGGTCGACTCCGGCCCGAACACAAGTACATCACCAGCCCTGAAGGCAACGGTGGTGTGTCGCACCGTGCCACGCGCGGAAAAGGCGAACAGGCGCCGCTCGGCCCCAAGGTGTGCCAGACATGCTCCCCAGTCGTGATGAATCGTCACGTCGGCCAGATCGCGGTAGTCCAGCCCCGCCCGCTCGAGCTGCTTGTCCTGGAAGTTGAACCCGAGCGGCTCCACCAGATGCAGTCGTGCACCGGTGTTGGCGCAGAGCCGGATCACGTTGCCCGTGTTGGGGGGAATCTCGGGAGTGAAGAGCACGATGTCGAACACGGCACGGACGGTGAAAGAAGGACGAGGCGAACCACGAACGGAGAGTCAGGACAGCGAGCTTTTCGCCAGCGCACCGACACAGGCGAGGATCAGCGCGATGCTCGCCCATCCAGCCGCGCGTGACCACGCCCCCGATCGGGCATCACCAACGACTGTCTCATCGTTGGCCAGCAGCTGCAGCGCCACCACGTGGAGTGGCAGCAGCACGGCGTTCACCACCTGACTCGAGTAGATGAGTGGAATCAGTGGCAACCCCGGCAACGACACAATGCTGACCGCTGCAATCGTCAGCCCCACGAAGGCTGCATAGAACCACTGAAAGTGATGGGAGTCCAGGTCCAGCGATGCCGGTTCCCCAACCCCTTCGGCAATCGAGTATGCGGTGGCGATCGGCACGATGGCGGCGGCCAGCAGTGACGCGCCAAGCAGCCCTGCGCCGAAGAACACCGTCGCGAACCGGCCGGCGAGCGGCTGCAGCGCTTTGGCCGCGTCGCCGGCATCGGTGATGTGCACGCCGGCCTTGTGGAGGGTGGCGGCACACGCCACGGCAATCGCAAGCCCAATCACGCCGGTGAGCAGCGAGCCGATGATGACGTCGATTCGAGCGTATCGCAGCGAGGCGATCGAGATCTTCTTGTCCACTGCGTACGACTGAATGAATGCCAGCCCCCACGGGGCGAGCGTCGTCCCGAGTGCAGCGGCAATCGCCACCCAGCCCGGTCCGGTCGTCGGCAGCTGTGGTATGATCGAGTGCCGCGCCACCTCGCCCCAGTCCGGCCGGGCCAGCAATCCGTCGACGATGTACAGTGCGAGGCTCGACGAGATCACCAGCAGGACACGCTCGACCCGATGGAACGATCCGAGCACGACGACCAGTGAGATCAGCAGGCCCGCCAGCGGCGCACTGACCCACGATGGAATTCCGATCAGTCCACCAGCCGCCGAGATGCCGGCGTACTCTGCGCAGATCGTGCCGAAGTTCGCGAACAGCAGGCCGGCGACCGCGGTGTAGCCTGCGCCGCGTCCCCATCGCGCCCGAATGACACCGACGAACCCTTTCCCGCTCGCCGCGCCGATCCGCACCGCCATCAGGTGAAACTGCACCAGCAGCACGGTCGAGAGCGGAATGATCC
>CAYMQV010000246.1:0-6361 GCA_964392395.1 uncultured Gemmatimonadaceae bacterium | reverse complement strand
TCCTCGCCCGCATGTCGTCATCATCGGCGGCGGTTTTGCCGGACTGACCGCCGCCAGGAAGCTGGCCCGCGCGGCGGTACGGATCACACTCATTGATCGTACGAACCACCATCTCTTTCAGCCCCTGCTGTATCAGGTGGCCATGGCGGTGCTCAATCCGGCAGATATCACCGTGCCAATCCGGTGGATGTTGCGCGATCAACAGAATGTCACGGTCATCATGGCTGAGGTCGATTCAATCGACCTGACCAACCGAACGATCGCCCTCGACGCCGGCAGCTCGACTGTCGATTGGGATTATCTGCTGGTGGCATCGGGTGCGCGGCACGCCTACTTCGGGCATCCGGAATGGGAGGCGAATGCCCCCGGCCTGAAGAGCATCGAGGACGCGCTGGAAATGCGCCGCCGATTCCTGCTCTCCTTCGAAGCGGCGGAACGGGCCAGCGCTGCTGGCGAACGCGACGCGCTGCTGACCTTCGTCATCGTTGGCGGTGGCCCCACCGGTGTCGAGCTCGCGGGAATGATCCCCGAGATCACGCGCCACACCCTTCGCCGCGACTTCCGGCGAATCGACACCCGGACGGCGCGCATCATTCTGCTCGAAGCCGGTTCGCGCATCCTGCCGCAATTCCCGGAAGACCTGAGCGCGCGCGCCAGGCGTGATCTCGAGGATCTGGGTGTCGACGTCCGGCTTGGCACTGCCGTGACGGGTGTCGATGACGACGGTGTGACACTGGCAAATGGCGAACGCATTCTCGCGCACACCGTCTTCTGGGGCGCCGGGAATCAGGCCTCACCTCTGGCAAGGCAACTCGGTGTTCCGCTCGACCGCGCCGGCCGGGTGATCGTCGAGTCCGACCTGTCGATCCCCGGGCACGAGCATGTCTTTGCCGTCGGCGACATTGCCGCCGTCATGACCCGGGCCGGTACGCCGGTGCCGGCGGTTGCGCCGGCCGCGAATCAGATGGGCGAACACGCCGCGAACGGGATCCTGAACGACCTCCGTGGGAATTCGCGGACCCCGTTCGCGTACTTCAACAAGGGCGATCTGGCCACGATTGGTCGGTATCGCGCCGTTGCCGCCGTTGGGCGTCTGAAAATGCAGGGGTGGCTGGCGTGGCTGGCGTGGCTCTTTGTCCACATTCTGTATCTGGCCGGCTTCCGGAACCGGATTACGGTGTTCGTGCAGTGGGCGTATCAGTACTTTACCTACCAGCGCGGCGTTCGCCTGATCACGGGGACGACGGCGCACCGGTTGCTGCGCACCAGTCGCACACGTGAACGCGAACGGGCGGTGGAACGGACCACAGGACACGAGGCGGCCTGAGTTCGGCTGGCTTGCAGTGCCCGTAGGCGCACCGATGCCGGTGCCGCCACGGCCTTCGGGACCTTGGTGTCACGGGGCTGTGCCGGAATCGGCGCAACTCGTTGACGCACTTGCCGCGCTCGGGTAGCCTCACCGTATGGCGATGCCTCGTACCACGCCCTTCCTTGCGGACCCGTCGTCGTCCCCAGAGGCGACGGCCGCTCGACTGGAGCACATCTTCGATGCGCTTCCGCTGGCGGTGGCCGAGTTCGACGTCGACCTGCTGTTGATGCGCGCCAACCTTCGCTACCGCACCCTGATCGGGGCGCTGGTTCCTGCCGGTTGGCGCCCGACAGCCTACGACGCCTTCCCAAACGCACTGGCCGATCTCAGCGACGAGATCGATGCCGCCACCATTCGGCAGGAATCGCGGACCCGGCGAGTGGCGTTCCGGAACTCTGCCAGCGCGCTGCAGATGGTGGAGTTGACCTTCGTGCCGCTGGCATCGGGCGGGCTGCTGATCGTCGGCACGGAAGTCACCGAGATCGAAGGGCTGCGACAGGCCCTTGCCCGAAGTGTGGCGCAGCTGGAAGCCATCTTCGACGTGTTGCCGGAATCCGTTCGCGTCTTCGACAGTCAGGCGGTCGTCACCCGCGAGAACTCGGCCGCCCACGCCGACCACGCGGCCCAGGACCTCTCGTCGCTGCGCGAGCTCTGGCGCGCGGATCTGCCACGTCGAGCCGACGGCACCTCGCTGTTCGTGCATGAGCATCCCACCGCGCGAGCGCTGCGCGGCGAGACCGTGCGCAACGAAACGATGCTGGTGCGCCGCGGCGTGGAAGGGGAGCAGATCATCGAGGTCAACTCGAACCCGTTGCGCGACGCCGCCAACTCGGTTGTCGGCGCCGTCACCGTCGAGCGCGACGTCACCGAACGCACCCGGCTGGCGCGTGAGCTGGCCGAGCAGGTGCGCCGCGCGAATGAGCTGTACGCCGTGGTCTCCACCGAAGCGGAGCGGCTCGAGCAACAGGTGAGAGAGCGGACCGCCGAGATCGAGCGGCTCGAGGAGACTCGCAGTCGAGAACGTCGCCTGGCGGCGGTGGGTCAGCTGGCGGCCGGCGTGATGCACGACGTGAACAACGCCCTCAATCCGATCGTCGCCGCGGCGCACCTCCTCCAGCTGCATGCGAACAACCCGGAGAAGGTGCGCGACTATGCCATCCGGATCGCTCGGGCGGCGGAGACCGGCGCTGCGACGGCGTCGCGCGTCGGCCGTTTTCTGCGCCAGGATCCGATTACGCTGGCGCCGGGTGCGATGGTCGATCTGGCGACGGTGACCGACGAAGTGATTGCCATGACCCGGCCGATCTGGGCCGAACGTGTGGGCGGCGGGACGGTACATCTCAATCGCAGCCTCGCTGCCGATGTGATGGCACGGGCGGTGCCTGGCGAGGTCCGCGAGGCACTGCTCAATCTGATCCAGAACGCGCTCGATGCCATGAAGGGGGGTGGGACACTTGGCGTCACCGTCAGGCGCGACCGGGTGCATGCAATCGTCGAAGTGCACGATACGGGTCACGGCATGACGGCCGAGGTCCGTGAACGGGCCTTCGAACCGTTCTTCAGCACGAAGGGGCCAAATGGCAGCGGGCTCGGATTGGCCGAGGTCTACGGCGTCATGAAGCGTCACAACGGGCGGATCGAGATCGAGTCCGCGATTGGAACTGGGACGACAGTGCGGCTGCTCTTCCCGGCGGCCGACCCCAGCACCCGAACGCCGCCGATGGTGGAGGCAGTCGATCCGCGCCAGCTCGCGCCCCGGCGGATCCTGGTGGTCGAGGATCACGTCGATGGCCGCGAGCTGGTGACGCAGGTGCTGCAGATGGCGGGACATCAGGTGGTCGCGGTCGCCACCGTCGCGGCCGCGGAGGCAGAGCTTGCCGGAGAGACACCGCCCTTCGATGTTGTCGTGACGGACATCGGGTTACCTGACGGCGTCGGGACCGATCTCGCGACGCGGATCCGTAAACGCTTTCCCCTGATGCGCGTCGGGGTGATCACGGGGTGGGAGCTGCGTCCTGAATCGATGGCCGACGCTCACTTTTCCTTGCGCAAACCGCTGGTCGCGGAAGAATTGCTGGCGCAGGTGGCTGCGCGGTAGCAGGTTGTGCATGCTGTGGTGAACTGGGCATGGCGCGACGGGGCGTGCATGCACTTGCTGAGTCGCTACATTCCCCGAGCTTCGATTCCTGCTGGGTTCCCTTCCCAACGATTTCCGCAAAGGCTGGTACATGGCTGATTCCCCGATCCGAGTAGTGCTGGCGGATGACGATATGCTCTCGCGGCCACTGTTGAGCGAGCTGCTGGTGTCCATGGGGTACGCAGTGGTCGGCGAAGCCGGCACGGGGCGCGAGGCGATCGCGGTGGCAGCTGAAGTCGTGCCCGACGTCGTGTTGCTCGACGTGCACATGCCCGATGGCAGCGGAATCGACGCGGCGAAAGCAATCACCGCGACCGGCGCGCCGACCGCCGTGGTCCTCTTCAGTGGCGACCAGACCGTGATCATCAGCGCCGACGATGCGCGCGCGACGGCCGCGATCGCCTTTCTGCCGAAGCCCGCACCGCCAGGCATCCTCGACAGCACTCTGCGCCTCGCCGTCGCACGTGCCCGCGAACTGTCCGAAAGCCGACAGGACGCCGCGTTCTGGAAGCAGAAGCTCGAGGAGCGGAAACTGATCGAACGTGCGAAGGGCATTCTGATGCGTCGCACCGGCAGTACCGAACAGGAAGCGTATCGCATCATGCAGCGGAGCTCGCAGGACAACTCGGTTCCGATGTCACAGATCGCACAAGCGGTGATCGACAGCGAGCCGGGCGCGAAGAAGCCGGAACCGGTGGCCTGACCTTTCCGCTGGCAGCTCTTCCGCAAGGGCGCGCCCACTCGGCGCGCCCTTCTGCGGTGACGCATCTTTCATCGCATGACGCCGCCGCTGGTTCCAGTGCTGATTCCCGAGCCACGAGGTGACGCATGATCCGGCGTGGACTCTGCGTTGCGAGTTGCATCGCGACGACGGCGGTGGGTGCGCAGGGACCGTGTGTGCGCCTCGACGCGAGTTGGTGGCAGCTCGGCGCGACACGATTCTTTCAGGGGAGTGGCGAGGGGCAGCGCAGCACCGGGATCGGGCTGGAGCGGCACTTCATCGATCGCCGCACACTGCGACGGAACGGTTCGGGCTATCGGCTCGATATCGTCCGCGTGAAGCTCGGTCTGCGCGATACCACGGTGACCATCGCAGTCGACTATGCGCCCACTGGAGTGGTGACCCGAATCACCGGCGACACCGGAAGTCTCTCGCATGACGTGTCGCAACTCCTGATGCAGCGATGCGCGGAGCTGCAGCCGGGCCGCACCATCCCCGACCTGGGTTCGCGCGTCGACACGGTGCGCACGGTCATTCAGCGCAGCGTGACGCGCGTCACGGCATCGCGCGCCCTGCAGGTCGAGCCACCAGTCGACACGCTCAGGCAACGCCTGCTGCTGGTGACCGCACAGCGCAGTGTGGTCGATACCTCCGCCGGCGCGATGCTGCGTCAGATGCCGAATCAACTGGTGGATACCGTCAGGCCCTGGACCCGGCTCGACGGCGATGAACGCGAGCGACTGCTGGTACGCGGCAGCGATGGCCTGGTCGTGTTCCGGGAACGGACGCGCAAACTGGTCGGGCGCGGGTGGGTACCCCCTCACCCGGTTGGTGACACGGTGCCGATTCGCGTCGAGTTCGCGAGCGTCGAGCGCGTGGTCGATTCCGCCGCTGCGGCGCAGGTACTGTCATTCCCCCGTCGCGGCGAGATGACCGTCAGCGGAACGCCGCGCGATACCGTCGCGCTGCACTGGCGCGAGTGGCGCGGCGATACGCTGGTGGTACGACAGGTGCGCCGCAGCGGCTGGCGCGATGAGTTGCGAACGGTCTGGAAGGATTCCGCGCTCGTCGCGGCCACGCTCATCGAACCCGGTACGGCCACGCAGGAGGTTGGTCCGGTGAGCCGACAGTTCGTGGTGAGTCGCGGTTTCCTTCGTGATGCCGGGTCGAAAGACTCGCTCAGCGCGACACCGACGCACCCGTGGGCAATTGCACTCGATGGATTCGAAGATGCGCTGGTTCCAGCATTGCTGTCGATACCGGCCGACTCGCAGCCGCATCGCTTCTCGATGTACGGGCTGGCCAACGATCGTGGCAGCTGGCTGAACTGGAGCGTGACGATCGCGCAGCGCGGGAAGATCCGCGTGGCGCGTTTCAACACGCTGCAGCGGCAATGGGTCGGCACGTTCGTCTTCACGCCAACCGGCGAACTGCTGCTCGTCACCCTCGGTGGGCCCGCAGGCGTGGCGCGCATTCCGGCGTCGGGCACTCGGCTTGCCGCGCTGCTCGACGCGCAGAAAGGCAATATCAGGCGCGAAGACGTGCTGCCGACACCGCCCTAGGATTTTCATCACGCACCCCGAACCGATCCACGATCTGCGCGAGATGCTGCGCGGCATGCACCCCGTGCTCAATCCGGGAATCTTCGTCTTTGCGACGCCTCGCACGGGTGAAACGCTGGACCCGGATCGGATCGTCGCCTCGATGCGCGAGCCCGAGGGCGTGTCGGTGATCGTGGACGCCGACTATGCGCAACAGGTGAATCTCGTACCTATTCTTCGGTGCGCCTGGATCACATTGTCGGTACACTCGGCGCTCGATGCCGTCGGCTTGACCGCAGCCTTCGCCAAGGCGCTGGCGGACAAGGGCATCAGCTGCAATGTCGTTGCCGGCGCGCGGCATGATCATCTCTTTGTGCCGGAGCATCAGGCGCAGGCGGCGATCGACGCGCTGGACGCGCTGCAGCGGACTGCCTGACTCGAGTGACACCATCACCGCCGCCGACCGACCAGCGTCGGCGGCGGTGACGCGCCCTGGTGGATTGGAAAGGAAGTTCGGGTAGCACAAACGCGGGTGGGGCGCCCGGGTGGCAAGGCGGAAACCGCAGCAATACCAGCGGTATTGCGAGGATTTC
>CAYMQV010000245.1:5942-6368 GCA_964392395.1 uncultured Gemmatimonadaceae bacterium | reverse complement strand
GTCGGCCCCGTGCGTCGCGAGCTGGCGATCCCGACGGTGATGAACATGATCGGGCCGCTCGCGAACCCGGCGGCGGCGGGCCGACAGGTGATTGGTGTTGCTGACCGTGCTCGTCTCGATCTCATCGCGGGGGCGCTCCATGAGCTGGGTAGTGAGCACGCGCTCGTGGTGCACGGCGAACCGGGCATGGATGAGATCTCCCCCCTCGGGCCAACGCACGTGCGCGAGGTGCGAGGAACCCAGCCAATTCGTGAATGGGTGATCGAACCGCAAGCGCTCGGCTTCCGCGGGCTGGTGGCGGAGGACCTCGCGGGAGGTGATCCGTCCGAGAACGCCGCAATCGTCCGCCAGGTGCTGCGTGGCGTCGGCAGCGATTCTGCGACGACCGCGGTCACGCTCAACGCGGCGGCGGCGCTCTACGTCCAT
>CAYMQV010000245.1:0-5932 GCA_964392395.1 uncultured Gemmatimonadaceae bacterium | reverse complement strand
GACCGAGGCCGCGTCAGCACTGACAAATGGTTCGGCGCTGCGGCAACTCGAACGACTGGCTGCCGCGTCGACGACGTTGGGGTGAGACGCGGGCCATTGCCGCGGGCTACGCGGCCGCTTCCATCGCGCCGTAGCGTGCGCGCCACGTCCGCACTTGTTCCTCGGTGACGCCCGCGCCCCGCACGCTCGGCAGTTGCAGCATCGGCGCCGTGCGTCCGGGCTGACGTGCTGCCAGCGCGTCAGCGACGTGGACGGCGATCGTCGCATCGAACAGCGAGCCTGCCAGGAGTTCTGGCCGATGGTGGAATGCGACGGCTTCAACCACACTCGCGGGAAGGCCCCACAGGCTGAGCAGGTAGGCGCCGACGAGCGCGTGTGACACGCGATCAGTGCGATGCTCCGCCTCATCGAGCGGCACGCCGTCGCGCGACGCGGATTGCTCGAGGTCGCGCCACGCCGCCGGCGTCACCCCGGCCAGCACAATCTGCCCGACATCATGCAGCAGTCCTGCCAGAAAGGCCTCATCCGCCAACGTACGATCCTGCGGTGACATCGCGACGACGATGTCGCGGGCCGACGTCGCAACCCGAATGGCGTGCATGTTCCACTCTTCGAGATCGAGGACATCTGGCGAGACGGTGAACGAACGCGTCGCACCATCGGCAAGCGCGATTGCCCGGACCAGCGAGACGCCCATGAAGTTGATCGCCGCATCGACGCGCGTCACCTGTCTGCCCACACCGAAGAATGAACTGTTGACGACGCGCAGCAAGCGGGCACTCAGGGCCGCGTCGCGCGTGATCACCTCGGCGACAGCGATCACGCCTGCGTCAGGATCAGCGAGAACTTTCTCCAGGGCCTGCACGGTCAACGGCGGGCGAGGAATTGCCTCCAGCCCGCCGATGGCCGCGAGTACCGCTGGATCCGCAACTGCGGTCCTCAGCTTGCTGCTCCGATCGATGAGCATTGCCAGCATGTAGCTGTCGCACGGCTTGTGCAGAAACCGGTGAACGCTGCGCTCGAGCCGCAGTGCAACCGACCGCTCTGCAAATTCGGACAGTGCGATGCGCACGGTCGCGGGCCAGCGGTCCTTGACCGTCTCGAAGAGACCGACGCCGGCCGACGGTGACTTCCCCAGTTCTGCGAGGAAGACATCCGTCGGGGCCGCGTCAAGCGCCTCGAGCGCGGCACCGTTGCTGGTGGCGAGGACGACGTCCCACTCCGGCCGTACGGTGCGCAGGGCGCGCCGGTGCGCATCCGCGATGTGATGTTCGTTATCGAGTAGCACAACTCGCATGCTGCAATCCGACGGATGGGAGCGGGCCGCTGCGCGCGACGGCGCCTAGCGAAGTATTCCTCCCGAGTTTCGGAGCGTGCGGCAGTTGACTTGAGAGCGACGGACTCCGTCTACGCCTCGTAGCGGAAATGCGGATTCTCGACCACGCCGAGCACGTTGCCGAACGGATCGCGTACGGCTCCGATCTTCACGCCGCCGCCCACATCCTGCACCGGCTCGTGATCGGACGCGCCGAGCGACACCAGCCGCGTGTACGCCACCTCGGCATCGAGCACACCCCAGAATGCGACCCCAGCGGCGTCGCGCTCCACCGGTACCTCAGCATCCGGGACGAGGCCGAGCTCGAATCCTCCCACATTGAACCCCACGTAAAAATCTTCATCGAAGTACGGCTCCCGTTCCAGCGCGCCCGCGTACCATGCCTTGGCCTGAGCCAGATCAGGCACCGCGTAGATGGCAGTGCGAAGGCCGAGCAGGGAACCCGAGGACATCACGAGTACCGCCGCAAGACGCCAACCACCACCCCTTGGATGAGCAGATTGCGCTCGTCCGTGAAGATCGGCTCCACCGCATCATTCGCAGGCTGGAGGCGAATGCGACCGTCCTTTTCCCGGTAATACCGCTTGACCGTGGCGGACGTCCGCTCGAGCAGCGCGATCACCATCTCGCCATTGTCGGCCGTCTTCCGCTCATTCACGACCACGAAGTCGCCGTCGCGAATCTGCTCATCGATCATCGAGTTGCCGCGGACCTTGAGGACATAGTGATTCCCGGTCTTGCGCAGCATGTCTGGTGGAATGGCCATCGTCTCGCCGGTCACCGCCGCCTCGATCGGCATGCCGGCCGCCACCAGGCCGAGCAGCGGCAACTCGACAAAGCGAGGTGACGCCTCCGACGGCAGAATCTCGATCGCGCGGCTCTCGTTGTATCCGCGCCGGATATAACCCTTGCGCTCCAGATTGCTCAGGTGCTCATGCACCGTCGCAAGGCTGGTGAACCCAAAATTTTCGGCAATCTCTTCGAAACTGGGCGCGTAGCCGTTCTCGTCGGCAGAGACGGACAGGAAGGTGAGGATTTCACGCTGGCGCTTGGTGAGCGACATAGGACCGACTCCGGCAGATACAGAGGACGAAGGGACTGCGATAGATTGCGTTGACCGGGCGACTGCCCCGAAGAACTGCCGAAGACTATTGCCGAAGGAATCCCGAAATGCAAGTGGCTCGCCAATGGACACCGCCCGCTGGCCCGCTTCGGAGGCTGAGCTCGGCATCGGCCGATCGGGCGGCATCGGCACGGGCGCGCGTGCCGTTTGCACAGCAGTTCGCGATGGCGTTGCAGGTGCCGGCGCCTCCGGACATCCTTGCCTCGCTGTCGGCGAGCGGCGACGTCTCGGTCATTGCGGAACTCAAGCGGAGTTCGCCGTCAAAGGGGGCGATCAACGTGTCGCTCGATGCGTCACAACAGGTCCAGGCGTACGCCGCCGGCGGTGCCGCGGCACTGTCGATCCTGACCGAACCGACCGAGTTCGGCGGGTCGATGGAGGACCTCCGCATCGCTGCCGCGCTCCGACTTGCGCCATGCATCCGGAAAGACTTCATCACCGATGCGGTGCAGCTGGTCGAGGCACGGCAAGCCGGCGCATCGGCGGCGTTGCTCATCGCACGCGCGCTGCCGTCCGACGCGCTGTTCGAGTTGGTCTTCGTCGCACGGACGCTCGGCATCGAACCTCTCGTCGAAGTTCGTGACGAGGGCGAACTGGACGATGCGCTGGCGTCCGGTGCGCTGCTGATCGGCGTCAACAACCGGAATCTGGAAACGCTGGAGGTGGATCTGCTGACCTGCGAACGTCTGCTGCCGCTGGTCCCGGTGACGCACATTGCCATCTTCGAGAGCGGCGTGTATTCCCGCGCCGATGTCGAACGCGCGGCACAGTATGGAGCAGACGCGGTGCTCGTCGGGTCATCCGTCTCGGCGGCGACATCGCCCGCCGACGCGGTGTCGGCATTGACGGGTGTGGAACGCACGCCTCGTCACGCCTGAGTCATGACCGCCGCCGTCAAGATCTGCGGGCTCGTGCGACCGATCGACGCCGCTGCCGCGACCGCGGCGGGAGCCCGGTACGTCGGTGCGATTCTGGCGGGCGGCCCACGGCTGGTGTCGCCTGAACGTGCTCGCCTGACGTTCAGTCAGGCCGGCACTGCAACGCGTGTGGTCGTTGTCGGGCACGAGCCGGTCGACGACATCGTTCGCAATGGGATGGCGGCGGGTGCTGACATCGTGCAACTGCATGGCGATCCGTCACCGCGCATGGTGCTGGATCTGCGAGAGCGCTGGCCTGGGGGCATCTGGGCCGCACTGCGTGTTCCGCCGGGGGCCTTCGACGAGGCGCGCGCGGCGGAGCTTTTTGCGGTGGCCGACGGTGTCGTGCTCGACGCCTTCGTTGCCGGTGCGCTCGGCGGTACGGGGATGTCCTTTGACTGGCGTGCGCTCGTGTCGCCGCTGCGGATGGTGCGAGACGCGGCGGAATCGCGCGCCTTGCTGGTTCTGGCGGGCGGGCTGACGCCGGAGAACGTGCAGACGGGAATCCGGTTACTGGCACCGGATGTGGTGGATGTGTCCTCGGGCGTCGAATCGGCACCCGGCATCAAGGATCATGCACGACTGCGGCGATTCGTTGCTGCGGCGCGTGGCGACAGCAGGAACGACGAACAGTTGTCTCTTGCAGGAGTGGAGTAGATGGCGACGATGCAGGAGCCGATGACGATTCCGAGCGATCGATTTGGCCCGTTCGGGGGACGATACGTCCCCGAGACGCTCATCCCGGCACTCGATGAACTGTCGGCGGCGTACGAAGCGATCAAGGTGGACGCCGCATTTCAGGCAGAACTGAACGGACTGCTCACGACGTTCGTCGGCCGCGAGACGCCGCTGGGCTTCGCGCCGCGCCTCTCGGCGCGCGTCGGAGCACCAGTCTGGCTCAAGCGCGAGGATCTCTGTCACACCGGTGCACACAAGATCAACAATGCGCTGGCACAGGTCCTCCTCGCCATCCGCATGGGGAAACGCCGCATCATCGCGGAAACCGGGGCCGGCCAGCATGGCGTGGCCACCGCGACCGTCTGCGCCAGGTTCGGGCTCGAATGTGTGGTGTACATGGGAGAGGAGGACACCCATCGACAGAGCCTGAACGTGTTTCGGATGCAGTTGCTGGGAGCAACCGTCGTTCCGGTCACGGGCGGCACGCGGACGCTCAAGGATGCCACCAGCGAAGCGATCCGGGACTGGGTCACGAACGTCGACAGCAGCCACTACATCATTGGCAGCGTCGTGGGCCCCGCTCCGTATCCGCGCATGGTGCGCGACTTTCACGCCTGCATCGGTCGTGAGGCGCGCGCGCAGATGTTGCAGATTGCCGGCCGTCTGCCGAAGACCGTGGTCGCCTGCGTCGGTGGCGGGTCGAATGCCATGGGTGTCTTTCATGCATTCGTCCCCGATCGTGACGTGGAACTGATCGGCGTCGAGGCGGCCGGTGAAGGGGTTTTGACCGGACGGCATTCAGCCACGCTCAGCACCGGCACACCCGGCGTGCTGCATGGATCCCTTTCACTGCTGCTGCAGGACGCGAATGGTCAGGTCCATCCGGCCCACAGCATCAGTGCAGGACTGGACTACCCCGGTGTGGGCCCCGAACACGCGTACATGAAAACCACCGGGCGCGCCGAATACGTCGCAGTGACGGATGACGCCGCGCTGCGTGGCGTCGCGCTGCTGAGCCGGCTCGAAGGGATCATCCCGGCGCTCGAAACCGCACATGCGGTGGCGTGGATCGCCGACAACGCCGGTCGCTGGAGCGCCTCGGAGCCGATCCTGCTCTGCGTCTCGGGGCGCGGCGACAAGGACGTCGGCACGATGATGCAGCATCCGATCATGGAGGTCGAGTGACGATCGCGGGCGCGGCGCATCTCAGTGAGCACATGCGCGCGTTGCGCAGCGCAGGCCGGAAGGCGCTGGTGACGTATGTGACGGCGGGCCACCCCGACCGCACACGCTCGGCCGCGCTGCTGCAGGGACTCGAGGCCGCGGGTGCCGACTGCATCGAACTCGGTGTTCCGTTCTCGGATCCGCTCGCTGACGGCCCGGTAATTCAGCGAAGCTCGCAGATCGCCATCGAGCACGGCATCAATTTCGATGCAGCGCTCGAGATGGTCCATGCAGCTGGCCTGTCGATTCCGGTCGTGCTCTTCAGCTATCTGAATCCGGTCATGAACGCTGGGCCAGACGCGCTGCAGCGCGCGGCTGATGCGGGCGTCTCGGGAATTCTCATCACGGATCTTCCGGTGGGTGCCGATCCGGAGCGTGAGGCCTGGCTGGGCACGTCGCCACTCGCCTACGTGCGGTTGGTGGCCCCGACCACGCCCTCCGCACGGATGGCGGAGATCGCGCGCCATGGCAGTGGGTTCGTCTACCTGATCAGTCGTCTCGGGGTGACGGGCGCGAAGGACTCCCTGGCCAGCGACCTGCCGACCACACTCCACCGCCTGCGTCATGCCACTACGCTGCCAATCTGCGTTGGATTCGGGATCAGCACCGCCGATCAGGCCGCACGCGTCGCACAGATGGCGGACGGGGTCGTCG
>CAYMQV010000244.1:0-6435 GCA_964392395.1 uncultured Gemmatimonadaceae bacterium | reverse complement strand
CAGCGCGTGCAGCGCGTCGGTGACGGCCTTGCCTTGCGGATCAAGCAGTCCCTTGCGCGGGACGATGTGTACACTGACGCGAAACCGGCTCATTCTGAAGGCTCTTGTGTCGAACGGGAGGTGGTGGAAGACGGTGACTGCGGAATCACCGGATTGTCGTCTCTCGAGCGGCGACGCTTGCGGCGGCGATTGGCACTCACCACCGTCAGCGCGTCGGACGCGGCCACGGCACGATCGTCGGCAATGTCGTCCGACGCCAATGGGTCTGGACGGTCGCTGAGCGACTGCAGGATGGTGCTGAACAACCCCACCATCACATACGTCAGACCGGCAGGGAAGAAGAACTCGCGGGGCAGAAAAATTGCGCCGGCGAAGCAGGTCAGGATCGTGAGTGATCCGAGAATACCTCGCCAGTCGCGAAATCCAGTCCGCGGAAATGCCGGGTACCGCACATTGCTGATCATCAGCAGAGACAAGCCGATCATCAGGTACTTGACCAGCTCGTGCCACGGCAGATCGCCGATCACCGTCTGCTGGTAGAGTGGGGTCTGCGCAAACCAGTGGTATGTCGCCAGCGTACCGCCGGCCGCCGGACTTGGGAGCCCGACAAAGTAGCTCTTCTTCTCCCCCGCCTGCGTGATGTTGAAGCGGGCGAGGCGGAGGACGGCGCACATGCAAAAGAAGAAGACGAGAATCCAGGACCAGCGATCACGACCCGGTTCACCTGGCGTGAGGACCGCGAAGTACGTGATCATCGCTGGCGCGAGGCCGAACGAGATTGCATCGACCAGTGAATCGAGCTGCTCGCCAAACTCGGTGCCGGAATTCGTGGCCCGCGCGACTCGACCATCAAGCATGTCGCACACCCCGCCACAGACGATGAAAAGCACCGCGCGGCCGAATTCGCCGCGGCTGGCACTGATCATCGCAAAGATGCCGAAGAACAGGTTTCCCAGCGTCAGGCCGCCGGGGAAGAGGACCACGGCGCGTCGCATCCCGGTCGGACGTTCTGGTTTGCCAGTGGGTGGTCGCATCAGCCGAGGAGCGCAGCGGTGAGCACGACCGCCGTTGGTGCGCGGAACATCCAGGCGACGCCCGCCGCAAGCACCAGCAACGCGAACGCCAACAGCCAGAGCGACCAGCTGCGACGCCAGACAGAAGCCGCCAGCGCACCAATCGCCAGCATTCCGCTGGCTCCCATCATCGGGTATCCCTCTCGCAGGAAGCTCATGCGACCTGCGTCAGATCGAGCGCCGAGCCGGTAATCCGGTGATACGCGTCGAGGTATCGGAGACTGGTGGTCTCGACAACTGCATCGGGCAGCTTTGGCGGCGGGGCGTCGCCATTCCAGCGTCCTGCGGTCCGTTCCTGCTGCAACCAGTCACGCAGTGGCTGCTTGTCAAAGCTTGGTTGCGGGCCCCCCGGGGCGTAGCCCTCAGCCGGCCAGAAGCGCGACGAGTCAGGCGTGAGCACCTCATCACACAGGATGATGTGATTGCGCCAGAGACCGAACTCGAACTTCGTGTCCGCGATGATGATGCCGCGGGCGGCAGCCATCGCGCGTCCACGTTCATACACGAGTCGAGTCAGCTGCTCGAGCTCGTGTGTATGCCCCTCACCGACGACCGTTCGCATGCGGTCGATGGTGATGTTCTCGTCGTGCCCGGTCGCGGCTTTCGTCGCAGGCGAGAAGATCGCTGGTGCAAGCGGAGCACTCTCGGTCAGCCCGGCGGGAAGTCGTTCACCGGCCAGCGTGCCGTGTGCACTGTACTCCTTCCAGGCAGAGCCGCTGATGTATCCGCGGATCACACATTCAATCGGGAAAATCCGTGCCCGCTTCACCAGCATCGAGCGACCGGCGATCGTCGGGAGATGCGGGCCGAGTTCCGGAACTTCCTTCACGATCTCGTGCGCATCGGCCGAGATCATGTGGTGAGGTACATCGGCTTCGAGTTGCCGCAGCCACCAGGCCGTCAGCTGCGTCAGCACGATACCCTTGTATGGCACAGCCTCGCGCATCACGACATCGAACGCACTGACACGGTCGGTCGCAACCAGCAGCAGGCGGTCGTCGTCCACCTCGTACACGTCGCGTACCTTGCCCCGCGCAGCGTGAAACAGCGGCAGCCGCGTCACGGGAACGCCGATCGGCGTCGGGCGCGCCTCAAACACGGACCGCACCGGCCGCCGTTTCGTCCGTCGTGATCCCGGCCAGTGCCGGCTCGACCTCTTCCGCCAGGAACTCGTCCACCTGCTCGGCGCTCCGGCCGACAAATCGCAGTGGGGCCATCACGCTGCGCAACACGTCGAGGTTCACGGGATACTCGGGATCGGCGGTGAGTCGTTCGAGCAGATCGTTCCGGATGCCGTCGTCTTTCACGGCGCGCGCGGCGGCGATGGCGTGGCCACGGATCACTTCGTGGATCACCTGTCGGTCGCTGCCGGCCCGCACGGCGTTCACGATCAGTTCCTCGGTCGCCATGAACGGGAGTTCGTCATCGACGCGCCGCCGAATCCGTTCAGGATGCACTTCGAGGCCCTTGGCGATGTTGGCCACCAGAATCAGAATCGCATCGCAGGCAAGGAACGCTTCCGGGATGACGAGTCGACGGTTGGCTGAGTCATCCAGCGTCCGTTCGAAGTACTGTACGGCGTGCGTCTGATTCGCATTGGGGTCCAGGGACAGGACGAAGCGCGCCAGTGATGCGATGCGCTCGGCGCGCATCGGATTGCGCTTGTAGGCCATGGCGGAACTGCCGATCTGCTCCTTCTCGAATGGCTCTTCGATTTCACCGAAGGCCTGCAGCATGCGAATGTCGCCGCTGAACTTCGACGCACTCGCTGCGATGCCGCTCACCACCCCCAGAACCTGCGCATCCAGCTTGCGACTGTACGTCTGGCCGGTGACGGGCAATGGTCGCGGGAATCCCATGGCCTGCGTGACCATCCGGTCCAGCTCGCGCACCTTGCCGTGATCGCCGTCGAACAGCGTCAGGAAACTCGCCTGGGTACCGGTCGTGCCTTTCACGCCACGGAATGGCAGCGTTGCGAGGCGGTGCTCGAGATCGGCCAGGTCGAGGAGCAGGTCCTGCATCCAGAGCGTACAGCGCTTGCCGACCGTCGTGAGCTGTGCCGACTGCAGGTGCGTATATCCGAGCGTCGGTTCATTGCGCCATTCGCGGGCGAACGCGGCCATGGCGCGGAGTGACGCGGCGAGCTTGGCACGCAAGAGCTCGAGCCCGCGGCGCATCAGGATCAAGTCGGCGTTGTCGGTCACGAACGCCGACGTCGCACCAAGGTGAATGAAGGGCTTGGCTGCCGGTGCCGCATCACCAAAGGCATGCACGTGCGCCATCACGTCGTGCCTGAAGCGCCGTTCATAGTCCGCGACGGCCGCGAAGTCGATGTTGTCGAGTGCCGCGCGCATCTCGGCCAGCGCGGCATCGGGAATGTCGACGCCGAGTCGCTGCTCGCCCTCGGCCAGCGCCAGCCACAGGCGACGCCAGAGACTGTAGCGGTTTTGCGCGCCCCACAGCTCGAGCATCGCGGGGGACGCATATCGCTCGGCGAGCGGCGAGGAATAGTTCGTGTGCGACGAGGACATTACTGGATGTAGAACTGTGTCGTATACATGGAACCGCGTCGTTCCACCACCAGTTGGATGACGCCGCGGCCCGCGAGCTGATCGAGTGCTCGTGCAACTTCCTCTGCCGAGGTCACCGTGGCCCGATTCACGCCGATGATGACGTCACCCGGCAGAATGCCCAGCTGATCGCTGACGCGATCGCTGGCGTTCACCACCAACGCGCCGCGTGCCGAGCGGATGCCTCGTTCCTGCCGGATCGCTGGGGTGAGTGTCACCAGTTGCACGTCCCGCAGCACTTCGATTTTTTTCGCACCGACTTCCGGCAGATCTGCAGGAGTGACGGTCACCGTCTCGTCCACGCCATCACGCTTCAGCACCATCGGTGCGGATTCGCCCACGCGGAGTTCCAGCATCTCGCCTTCCCAGTCGAAGACGTTGCGCAACACCCGACCCCGGCTGCTTAGGATCTGGTCGCCCGGTTTGATGCCCGCGCGGGCCGCCGGCGATCCGAGCACGACGCTGCGCACCACGACGCCCGCACGCAACAGTTCGCGGGTCGCGTTTCCCGGCGGCTGCGCAAGCCGGATCCCGATCCAGGGATGTCGGACCGCGCCGTGCTTGAGCAGATCGTCCGCCACGCGCATCGCACGATTGATCGGGATTGCGAATCCAAGCCCGATGCTGCTACCGGTGGGTGAGAAGATCGACGTGTTGACACCAATGACCTCGCCGAGGGCATTGACCAGCGGTCCACCCGAGTTCCCCGGATTGATCGAGGCGTCCGTCTGGAGCATGTCGACGTACGCCCCTGGTCCCTCGTTCTGTGACTGTGGCACCAGGTTGCGGCCGGTGGCGCTGATGACGCCGGCCGTCACGCTCGGTTCCGTGTTGCCGAGGAGAAATCCGTACGGATTGCCGATGGCGATTGCCCATTCGCCGATCGCGAGGTCTGACGATGATCCGATTGGGGTCACCGGGAGCCGCGTCGCATTGATGCGCAGCACCGCCAGGTCGTTCAGTTCGTCGATACCAACCAGTTTGGCATCGTACGTCTGTCCGTCACGCAGCGCGACGATGATTCTGGTGGCGCCGACGACGACGTGTGCATTGGTGACGATCACGCCATCCGGTTGCACGATGAATCCGGAGCCAATGCCGTTCTGGGTCCGTTGGCCGCTGCGTCCGCCGAAGAACATCTCAAAGGGATCGGCCGCAACCTGGTGCACGGTTTCGGTCTGGACCGTCACCACCGCGGGCGCGACCTTCGCAACCGCTTCGGTGATCGCGTTGCGCCGTGAGGCCGGTAGTGTCGATGCCGCCTGCTCGACGCGCGTCGGTCTCGACGGCGGCGTGGTCACCCCGCGCGCCGGCCGCTGCGCATCGCTCGACGCCGCAGGTACGCCCTGGCAGGCGAGAGCAATCAGGGCACCGGAGAGCGTGGTGAGTCGGAGGGCCATCGTCCGGAGTCGGGAGCGCGTCAGGGCAACGAAAAGCAAGGAACAGGACGAGGAAAGCTGTATGCCGATCACGCCGCCGCTGCCGGCGGTCTGGCGGCGTAGAGGTGTGGTGGATATGTGACACGTTCAAGGTACAGTCCGCAGGCCGGCGCCGGGGGCGAGACCTTCTGATTGCTGGACGACAGCAGCAGTTCGCGGACCGTGCCGGGTGGACGCCGACCCAGGCCAACGTCCACCATGGTCCCGACAAGGAAGCGCACCATGTGATGCAGAAACCGATTGGCTCCGATCACGAGCGCGAGGCCACCGGCACGCTGCTCCCAACGGCACTCGTGCACGAGACAATGGTGATCATCCCCCTCCGGGGCCGTCCCTTTCACCGCGTACGCCAGAAATGCATGGTCGCCTATCACCGAAGCGGCCTCAGCATTGAGGCGCCCTTCATCCATCGGCCGATCGATCGCCCACTCCCGATTGTACCGAAACGGGCCGGGCGCGTCGCGATCGGTGCCAACCAGATAGCGGTACTGCCGCTCGGTGGCCGAGTATCGCGCGTGGAATGTCGGAAGCATTTCGATCACGTCGCGACAGCGGACGTCGCGGGGAAGGACCGCGTTCAGGGCGCGGTTCAGGCGCTCCGGCTGCCATTTTTCCGGGAGATTGATGCTGGCGGCCTGTCCGAAGGCGTGTACGCCCGCGTCGGTCCGACCCGCGCCGATGACAGGAACATGCATTTGCATCAGCCGCGTGAGGCCCTCCTCGAGCACTCCCTGTACAGTCCGCTGGGCAGGCTGTCGCTGCCATCCGGCAAAGGCCTCGCCATCGTACTGAATGACCAGCTGGAGGGTGCGGCGCGACATTGTCAGAAACCTAGGCCGGCCGGCAAGTGACTTCAAGCGAGACAAGTCGTGATACGACAACGGATTGACAACCCCTAACGAGTCCGTCACCCTTGGGTCGGCAGTACGCCGTCGGGCGGCACGGCCCGGACTGAACTCCCACCCCGCCGATGGCACCTCGTACGCTCGCCTCACTGGCGCATTCGTTGGCAGTCGCGCCCGATCTGGGTGGAGCGATCGGCGTGTTGGGAGAAGCGCTGGCTGAGCTCGATCGCGGAGCCTATCTCGCCTACTTCAGATACGACGGCCGACGCGAACTCCTCACGGATCGCCTCAGCCCCTCGTCCGCTGGCTCGTCGCGACCGACCATGCTCGAGGTGGCCTTCGATCAGCTGCCGATCGGCGTCCGGCAGGGAATCGCCGCCGGATCCACCTTCGTCGATGTGGTGGATCGAGCGGCCGACTTTGCGCGACTCCTTGGCCTGCCGCCGGTGGAGAACGCAACGCTCTCGATCCGCGGGTTGCGTTTCGATGGCGCGCTGGGCGGCGTGCT
>CAYMQV010000243.1:0-6440 GCA_964392395.1 uncultured Gemmatimonadaceae bacterium | reverse complement strand
GCGCGATTCTGACGCACTCCTCCGTGGCTCTGCGTCTCTACGGCTCTGTGTCAGGCGGTCAGTTGCACTTCTCCGCGCCTCCAGCCGCTATTCTCCGCGCGTCCGGACCGCCTGATGACCAGAAGCGCCCGGAGACCGTTCTACTCGAGGTGACGACGTTCGCGGTGGCCCCGCGGGGGGTGCCGTACTCGGCGTCGGCGGGGCGACGTCACCCTCATATGCGAAGTCGCGCTGAAGCCCGCCATTCGCCCACGCAGCGCTGACGCTCACGAGACCCGTGGCAGTATCGTTCAGCAGACCCCGAGCCCGAGCACAAAATGTCCGACGAACTCCCTACCCTCGATGTACGACCGACCGACCGCGAGCGCATTCCGCCCGGTCAGTCGCAGACGCGCAAATGGCCGGTGCTCCACTACGGCCGCGTGCCAACGGTCGATCCCGACTCGTGGCGATTCGATTTCCATGGCCTCTGCGCGGCACCTCGTAGCTTCACGCTGCAGGAGATTCAATCCTTCCCCCGGCAGATCACGCGCTGCGACATGCATTGTGTGACCCGCTGGAGTCGCCTCGACAATGATTTCGAAGGCGTGAGTGTCCAGCACCTGCTTCAGCTGGCAGAGCCGTGGCCTGAGGCAACCCACGTGATGATTCATGCGGACGGCGACTTCACCACCAATCTGCCGCTGTCGGATCTCGATCGACCCGAGAACGTGCTGGCGTGGAAACATGACGGCGTCGACCTGACACCAGACCACGGCTGGCCGATGCGTCTGGTGGTGCCGCATCTGTACCTCTGGAAGAGTGCGAAGTGGGTGCGCAGCTTCGAATTCCTCAACGCCGACGAGCCGGGCTTCTGGGAGCAGAATGGGTATCACATGTATGGCGACCCCTGGAAGGAGCAGCGGCACAGCAGCATCAGCGTCTCGCAGTGGATGGTGAACACCCTCCGCAGCAAGTCGAAAGAGTGAGCCCTGATCCCGGGGAGGCACAACCGTCGTCGGTGCATGCGGGCCTGAATGCCGAGCAGCGCGCCGCAGTGGCGCACGGCGACGGTCCGCTGCTGCTCGTCGCCGGCGCCGGCACCGGCAAGACGCGAACGCTGGTGCATCGCGTTGCCGCGCTGATCGAACGCGGGGTGGCGGCGGAACGCATTCTCCTGCTCACGTTCACCCGCCGCGCCGCCGACGAGATGCTGGCGCGAGTCGAACGCCTCACCGGACACCATGGGCGACGCGTCTCTGGCGGAACGTTTCACGCCACGGCGCACAGCACTCTGCGCCAATTCGGGCAGCATGCCGGTATCAATGACGGCTTCACGATCCTCGATCAGGGTGACGCGCAGGACCTGATGCAGCTGGCGCGCGCGGCTCTCGGGTTCGGGGCACGCGAACGGCGATTCCCGAAGAAGGAAACGCTGCATACGCTCTATAGTCGCCACATCAATACCGATCGGACCGTGGAAGACCTGCTTCGTGACGGGTTCCCGCAGTACGTCGACGACCTGGCCGACATCGGACGCGTCTTCAGCGAGTACGTCGAACGGAAAGCGTCCAGAAATCTGGTGGACTACGACGACCTGCTGCTCTTCTGGGCCGCGATGCTCGAAATCGAACCGCTGGCCGGGCGGATTCGGGCGAAGTACGACCATGTGCTGGTCGACGAGTATCAGGACACGAACGTGTTGCAGTCGCGAATTCTGCGGGGGTTGTGCGCGGTGCACCGCAACGTCACCGTCGTCGGTGATGATGCACAGAGCATCTATGCGTTCCGCGGTGCGACCGTGCGCAACATTCTCGACTTTCCCGCCCAGTTTTCCGGCACCACGATCGTCACGCTCGAGCGGAACTACCGCAGCACCCAGCCGATTCTCGACACGGCGAACGCAGTCCTTGCCCAGGCCTCCGAAGGGTATCGCAAGCAGCTCCGCAGCATCGATGATCGTCCGGGCGAGCTGCCGTGGCTGGTGCCCACGCGCGACGAGCAGGCGCAGACGACGTTCACCTGCGACCGCCTGCTGGAGTTGGTGGAGACGGACGGGCTGCGCCTCGACCAGATCGCGATTCTCGTGCGCGCCGGCTACATGAGCGCCGATCTCGAGATCGAGCTGGCGGCGCGTCGCATTCCGTTCGAAAAGTGGGGCGGGATCAAGTTTCTCGAAGCCGCGCACGTGAAGGACATGCTCGCGTTTCTTCGCGTCGCCGAGAATCCACGCGATGAAGTGAGCTGGTTCCGGCTGCTGCAACTCCTGCCGGGCATTGGCGAGATCTCGGCTCGCAAGGCCATCGCGTCGCTGGAAGCCGCTTCGTGGCGCGTGGAGGGGCTCGCCGCCTGGAACCCGCCGCCACGAGCCCTGGCCACCCACGCATCCCTCATGGCGTTGATGCAGCGACTCAGTCGTGTCAGCGGCGCCGACCCCGCCGGCGATATCGCGAGCGTCCGCGGCGTGTATGATGATATTCTTCGCCATCGGTTCGATGATGCGGAGGTCCGCCTGCACGATCTCGTGCAGCTCGAGCACATCGCCAGCGGCTATCCGAATCGTGGCGCATTTCTCAGTGCGCTGGCCCTCGAGCCGCCATCGGCCACGTCGGATCTGGCACCAGGCAGCCAGACCGAAGACGACGACGCACTGGTCATCAGCACGATCCACTCGGCCAAGGGGAAGGAGTGGGATGCGGTGTTCGTGCTGTGGGCAGCCGACGGCTGGATTCCGTCGTCGCGCGCCATCAAGGACGCGCAGCAGGTGGACGAGGAGCGACGCCTGTTCTACGTCGCCCTCACACGTGCCAGGCGACACCTGCACGTGAGTTATCCGCTGTACGCATACGCATCGCGCTGGAGCGCCGACGTTGCGCTCGACCAGAAGTCCCGTTTCCTGAGCGACCAGGTGCTGGCCACGATGCAGCACGTGCAGATCGCGCCGCCGCCGGCACCTGAGCAGCCGCCGGATGCCGTCCCGCTCACACCGACCATCGATCTGCGAGCTGCACTGCGATCGCGGTTCCGCTGAATGGCTCGGTGCAACTGGAACTGCAACTGGAACTGAAACTGCTCAACGCAAAGAAGCAAAGCCGCAAAGCCGCAAGGAACAACGAGACACTGGGGAACAGAAAGAGTCGCCATCGTCGACGGAACGAAGTGTGCGCGAGACAACCAATTCAATCTCGTTGGACCTGCACCGAATACGCTGAGTATTGGACAGCTACGGAGCGCGTTGCGCCTTTGCGCCTTTGCGCCTTTGCGCCTTTGCGTCACGCAGTTCCCGTCACCGCACCGTCGTTCGCGCCGAATCCGGAATCGCATCACCGAGCGACCGCCTGACAGCGTTGTACGGCGCCTTCGGCTCGGACCGCGCCAGTGCGAGCAACTCGGCAATCGTCGAGCGAATCGCCCCGCCGGCGCGCCGATGCACGCGCTCGAACACCGACAGATCGGTGAGATAGATCCGCCGCGCCATGACCGCGGCGGTGTTCAGGCGCACCCTAGCGATCGACGTCGAATCCATCGTCCGCAACCGCGGAGCGAGCGTCGTGCGCAGGTGCACGCGCGCGCGAGCGAACACTGTGTCGCGCGCGATGAGCCGGGCCGGCTTGTCGCCCGGATGCGCCTGAAATGCAGAATCGAGTGCCCCGTACAGCCCTGACCAGAATTCCCCGAACACCATCTCATCATCCCAGCGCCGCACCACTTCCTCCGCCGCATGCAGCTGTCCACGCGCACGGAAGAACCGTTCGGCACCGCGTGACCCCACGAAGTTCGCCAGACTCTCGTTGAAGACCGCCTGCCCTGGGGCGTAGTACGTCGTGTGCACCAGTTCGTGTATCACCGTGTTCGCCAGTTCGAGCGTGTCGAGCGCCAGCGTCGTTGGCAGCAACGGATCGTTGAACCACCCCAGCGTGCTGAACGCCGATGCCGGGCGCAACACCGCATCGAAGCCAGCCGAATCAACCGCTTTCGCTTCCCGTTTCCCCTGTTCGAAGTCGAAGAACCCCTTGTACGGCACGCTGCCGATGACCGGAAACCACCAGGTGCGGAACGCCAGCGAGTCGCGGTACGCTGCGCTCAGGACGAGCACCAGCGTGTCCCGGTCGAGCCGCGAAAAGGTCGTGAACTCCTTGCTCGCGTGCAGTCCGAGAGAATCGAGCGCGAACTGCCGCGCATCGAGCACCAGCTGGAGCTTGGCGCGAAGCACGGCGTCGGTCGCCGAGTCGGCGATGATCGCGGCGATCGGCTGCCGACGTGCGAGGATCTTTCCTTCTTCGAAGCCGGCGCGTGCGAGGTACCGGCCGATCGGCACCAGTCCGAGAAACGCCGCAGTGAGCGCCAGCAGACCGAGCGTCACGCGACGGGCCCATACCAGGACACGCCGCCACGTCATGAACGCACCATGACGCGGCGGCACCCATCGACGATCAACTCGAGACCATCACGTTCGATACCCAGCACTCAGTTCGGCAACCTGACCACGGTCACCTGTGCGTTCAGGTTCGCCTGGAAGGTGCCGACGGCCGGCTTGAAGGTCAGCCCCGTCTGCCCCGTCGTCGAGGTAAAGCTGAACAGATCCAGCGAGCCCGGCTTCATCTGCCGCGAGAGAATCGGCGAGGACGGCGTCAGACGCTCCGCCGACAGCACGTCGTTGATGTCGAGCGGATATGCCGTCGGGTAGACCTGTGGCTGAATCGTGTTCAGCCGGGCATAGATCGCGCGCAGATTACGGCTCGTGTATTGGTAGCGCGGCACGATCTGGCCGGCCGTGGCGCCCGGGAAGTCGTCGAGCAGTGTTGCAGTGAGGAAGTCTGCGTACAGATCCGGGAACCTCTCCGCCATCACCGCCTCGATGTTCGCGGTGCCGATGTTCCGCGTCTGGACCAGCTCCCGCAGTTTGGCGTCGCCCTTCTGGTCGGTGAGATAGCGAAGGAAGAGCCACGACACCCCACGCTCTTCGATCGTGCCAAACCCGGTTGGCGACGTGAGCGAATACTCGAGGCGCGAGGAGAAGAAATCATACGCGTTGCCGAAGTTCGGCGGCAGGAATCCCTGAGCCGAGTCGGGGAAGATCTGTGCCGTACTCCCTCGGCCCGCTGGCGGGCATGGCGGCAGGTTGGGGCATGGATACCGTGCCTCATACAGCTTGCCACCCAGTTCTTCCGCCATGTGGCTCAGGCCCTCGTTCAGCCAGACCGCTTCCGTACCCGCGCTCCGCGTCAGCACATGCTGGTTGTACGAAATCATGTGCTGCAGTTCGTGAATGAACGTTGCCGGCGCACTGCGCCGCACGACGTCCAACCCGAGGTTGCTGCAGGTCGGACCACCGGCCGGCTCGCCAGGAACCGACGAGTAGAAAATCTCGGCGCGGTTCGCATTGGTGTTGCCCGAGAGATCGGCACCATTGAAGAAGCCAGCCACGTACGAACCACACTGCCCGGACGTCAACGTCAGTCGATTGACCAGTGGGGTGAACAGGACGAACGTCCGGCCATTGGCGTCGATATCCGAGACCGAACCAAACGCGCTGATGTCGATCGGATACAGATCCTGATCGAACTGCCGGCCGAACGACTGGTACTCCGCGTCGGTGAACGTCGTCGAGGTGGTCGGCTGATTGTCGACGTAGAGCAGAATATTCGTGCCGGTGTAGACCAGCCGCGCGGTCACCGTGCTGTATGTGTTGGCCGTCAGCGAGGACAGCACCTTGAAGTCCCGAGGCACCGCTGCCTGCGCCGACTGCACCCTGAGATTCACCGGTGGCCTGGACCGCAGCTGCTGCATGAAGGCCATGGCCCGCGGCGCCTCGGCCTCTTCCAGCGCGCGCAGTCGCATGTGGAACGCCTCGACGACACTGAGGTTCGGTGCGTCCGGAGCGGCCCGATCGATACGGGCCGTCGCGCTCGAGCGGCCGCCGATCGTGAACGGAAAGTCCGCCACCGTCGATCGGCCCGTGCCGGTCGCGAAGTCGTTCGTGGCGGCAAACTGCGGGATCACGGCATACTTGCCAGCGTTCACGAACGTGACCCCGCCGCTTCCCACGACCGTCTGCGCCCCGAACACGTTCAGCGTCACGGTCGTCGCGGTGAGTACCGGCGGAATTGGCTCGACCGGCTTCGTGTCGCTGCCGCAGGCGGCCAGTCCACCGGCGAGCACCGCTCCGCTGAAACGGGCCGTCCGGCGAAGCGAGACGTTCAAAGTGTTTGGCATCAAGAAGTTACGCTCAGGCTGGGGTCAGGCCGATCGGCTGCTGCGACTGTCGTGCACAGTTAGATTATCGGTCCTATGTCTTTCGTGCACCTGCATTGCCACTCTGAATACTCGCTCCTCGACGGCGCCAACCGCATCGATGACCTGATCCGACGCGCCCAGGAACTGGAGCAGCCGGCCCTCGCGATCACCGATCACGGCAACATGCACGCCGCCTGGGAGTTCCAGGAAAAGACACGCAAGGC
>CAYMQV010000242.1:0-6566 GCA_964392395.1 uncultured Gemmatimonadaceae bacterium | reverse complement strand
CCGCGCAATTGCCCGGCGCATCGCGCGGGCCGTCGGCATCGGTGCCGCCAGCGTGACCGAAATCGACCGCATCAACATCTATCAGGCGACGGCCCGCGCGATGCGCCGGGCAATTGCGCGGATTCCCGGTCCCTGCGATCTGCTGCTGATCGATGGCTCGCCGTTCGGTGCGCTTGGCCTGCCACATCAGGCCGTGGTCAAGGGTGACGCATGTTGCCTGAGCATCGCCTGCGCCTCGATCGTCGCGAAGGTCACGCGTGACCGTCTGCTGGCCTCGCTTGGCCGCCGGTATCCGGGCTATGGCTGGAACTCGAACGCCGGTTACGGCACGCCGGCACATCTGGCGGCACTGTCGGAACACGGCGCGACGCCGCATCATCGACGCAGCTTCAGACCGCTCCGTACCGATCCCGACCTCTTCACTTCCATCGAGCAATCCGAATGAGTGCACATCCCGTTTTTCGCGACGATCTTCTCGCTGGACAGGTGGCCATCGTCACCGGTGGTGCGACAGGAATCGGACTTGGCATCAGTTCGACTCTGGCTCAGCTCGGCATGCATGTCGTCCTCGCCAGCAGAAAGCCTGAACGTTTGCAGATTGCCGTCGCGGCGATCACCGCAGCCGGCGGCAGCGCCAGCGCGGTACAGGTGGACGTGCGTGATCAGGAGCGGGTGCAGGCGATGGCGAAGGAGGTGCACGAGGCACACGGTCGCATCGACCTCCTGGTGAACAATGCCGCGGGCAATTTCTACGCGCCCTCCGAATCATTGAGCTCGAATGCATGGAAGAGCGTGCTCGAGATCGACCTCTACGGCACGTTTTACTGCACGCAGGCGGTGTTTCCGTACATGAAGGCGCAGGGAGGGGGGCGGGTCGTCAGCACGTCGATGACGCTGCACTATCGCGGGTGGCCGCTGATGGCACATGCCACGGCAGCGAAAGCGGGCGTCGACGCACTAACGAGAACGCTGGCAGTGGAATGGGCGGAGCACGGCATTCGAATCAATGCCATCGCACCAGGCCCGATTCCGACCGAGGGTGTGCGGAAGGCGTTCACACCGCCACCCGGTGCACCGGTACCCGATCTCTTCAGTGTCGAGAAGGCAATGGATGCGTTCGCCAAAGGTGCCATTCCGCTCAAGCGATGGGGTACACCAGAAGACATTGGGCAGATGGTCGCGTATCTCGCGAGCCCGGCGGGCGATTGGATTACGGGAGCGATTTTTGTCATCGATGGCGGAGAGTGGCTCGCCAAGTCAAAGCCTGGTAGCTAGTTGGAAATCGTGGCACGAAACTCGCTTATGAAAGATTTGCGTGACGGGAGCCACCCTACCCGTCCTAACTTTTCAAGGAGTTTCCTGCGATGAACACCTCATTTCGTTCGGCCTCGGTCATGCGTGCGTCTGCGCTTGCGCTGACCGCCTTGGCGATGACTGCCTGCGTGCGGAGCGGCACTTTCAAGCGTGAGATGACGGCCACGCGCACCGAGATCGCGAGCGAGCGGACCGAGCGCCTTCGCGCTGACAGCATCCTGGGTTCCGATCTCGTCGGTCTCCGTACCGAGCTGAAGAAGGAACTGGCCGATCTTCGCACCGAGTTCGATGCCAAGATCGTCGCCGCTGGCAACGGCATGAAGGTCATGCTGCCGGTGTCGTTCGCATTCGATGACGCGATGATCAAGGATGCCGACCGTGCCGCCCTCGAGCGCTTCTCACAGATTGCCAACAAGTACTACCCGGGCGCCGTGATCACGGTCGAAGGGTTCGCTGATCCTGCCGGCTCGCAGACGTACAACCAGCGCCTGTCGCTGGCTCGTGCCGAGAATGTGAAGCGTGAACTCGCGACCAAGGGTATGGACGCCTCCCTGATCCGCACGATGGGCTTCGGTTCGCTGCGTCAGGTCGTTCCGGGCGCTCAGAAGGATGAGCCGGGCGCCGATCGGAACCGCCGCGTGGTGTTCGTGATTGAAAGTGCGGACGTGACGGCCACAGAAGCAGCCGCCACGACGAACAACCCATAGTTCTGCCCGAGAGCTTAGGAGGCTGACGCGACGCAGCGTTGGTTTCTTGAGACTCCGGACCTTCCAGGAGGCCGACGCGATGCCGCGTCGGCCTCCTGACGTTTCAGGGGTGTGGTCGGTGGAGGTGAACGGCAGCAGTGCATCCGATACGGCTGCCGTCTGCGTTGGGCGCCGGTCGGGCTGCCGTATCCATCAGGCGAACCGGTGCCGCCACCGAAGCTGCAGACGCCAATGAACTCGGTGCTCAACTGGGTGTGTTACGTGGTGAAGTTCAGTCGTCTCCCGATTGAGCGCCCGCTGTCTCTTCCCTGGTCTGCACCGTGGCTGTCAGCATCCGTCTGGTTCCCGTGTCGAATCGATTGAGGAGCGTCGCTCTCGGGATCGGTTTGGTCGCGCTCACTGTCGCCGGGATCCGCCTCACAGATCGCGCTGACGCGCGACGCGCGGTGCGGGGGGCTCTTGCCGATGGCGCGCGCTTCGACGACTCGCTGACGACCGCTGTGCGGGGGGCCGAGCGCGCACCGGTCGCGTTCAGCGCAGCGCTTGCGCTCGCGTACTTCGCGCGGCTCGAACTCGGGCTCGGGAGCCCGTTCCGGTTGATCGATCTGGCACGTTCGGATCCCAGGCTTCCGGCGGCGTGGCGCCCGCGCGTGGGGCACGCGCTCCTGTCACGCATCGCGCGGGACAGCGCAATGATGCGCCCACTCGCATCCGCGCTCGATATCGCCATGCCGCAGTCCGAGGCCGCAGGACGGGCGCTCATTCGTCTGGTCGATAGCGTGATGACGCTCGAAGGCGATTCGCCTCTCGCGCTGGATGCCATTCGGATCGCGTCTGCGCAGGCGAGTGCGCGTGGCGTACTGCGCTCGGGTGCTGTGCCGCTGATCAACGCGACGGCACTGATGGCGTTTGATCGCGTACGGGCCCGTCGCGATGTGGAACGCGTCATCGCAATGGCATCGCGTGATGACGGGGACCTGCTGCAAGTGGTTGCACTCTGGCGAGCAGAGCGTCAGTTTGCCGTCGAGCGGCCATTGCTGGCCGACGTCGCCCCAGCGGCACGCCGCATCGCAGCACGCATACCGGCGTTGCGCGCCGCGATCGAACGTGCGGTGCAGAACGCCGATACATCGACCGCCCTGGTTCTCAGGCCACCCTCACCGCTCCCGGCGAGTGCCGCGCATGCCCTCTCGTTGCTGATCAGCATCCGGACCAGACCACCACAGCCGCAGGTTGCGCTAGGCGTGCTGGACGCCCGCGAGTTGGCTGTCGATCGCAGCGCGGCGATATCACCTCGCATGTCGCGCATGCTGCTCAGTGCGTCGAATGAGGAGTCGCTGATACTGACGCAAGCGAAGGTGGCGCAGGATTCGACGCTTGCTTCGATGGCCGCGGCGGCAGCCCTGCTCGCCGCGCAGGGCATGCGAACGCTGGCGCAGGAACCAGCGTACCACCCCGGTGTGCTCACGCTACGACCTGAGCAGGTGAGCGAACGACTCGGACTTGCGTCACTCACCTTCGGTCGAGACGTGCCTGCCGCGTGGCAGGCGTTCTACGCGCGCGAGTTTGCGGCGGCGGTCGATGCGATGCGTGACGTGTTCCCGCGCGCGAGCTTCGTTGGACTGCAGGTGAGAATCGGCGACCATGTCGCACGGGGCGCGCTGGCAATGCACGATCCACGCTCGCGGATACTTACGCTTCCTCTCGCGACGGGCTTCGGGGCGGTGGGCCACGAATTGATGCACGATCTCGACTGGCAGACCGCTCGCGACTACGCGAATCGGAGGGGGACCTACGCGACCGACAACGCATGGCATGGCGCCAGGACGCAACCGATTGCCGCGCCCCTGGCCCGCCTGGCTGAGTTCGTTCCTCTCGGAATCACGAGCAGTGCCTACACGAAGGAAGCCCGGCGACCGGCTGAGCTCCTCGCCCGAGGGGCTGACTGGTTCGTCGCCAGCGCATTGGCCAGGGAAGGGCGGATGAACGGAGCACTCAGTGCCGTACAGGACGGCTGGATCCGAGGGTATGCCTCGGCCGCCGGACCTGCCGCCTTTGGCGACCACGGTGCGGCTCTGTCGGCGCTCTTCGACGAGATGCCGGCTCTAGCCGTCCGAGCCACCCCGCGGAAAGACGCTGAGGCCCTGCCAGACATCGGTACGATTGCCCGGGCTGCGTGGTTGGCACCGCTGGGGATGTCCGGGGCAGTGCCTGCCGCGGTCAGCATTCCACAGCTGGTGCCCGACCGGTCGGGCACCAGTTGCTCACCGGTCGCTCGCCTTCGCCTTGCCTCCGTCCGGACGACGGCCGAGGAAGTCGCTGAGGAGTTCCTTCGTCCGCGCGTCACCCGGGCGCTGCTGCGCTGGGCGCGAAGCGCCGAGACTACAAAGCTGTCGGTGGATGAGAGGCTGCTCCGTCTCGCCCTGCTCGGTGCACCAGTCAAGCCATCGGTAGTGGATTCCGCCCAGCAGGTCTGGGCAGCGGCCGCCTGGCGTTCACTCCCCTGTCTGGCTGCCTGATCCTTTAGTTTCGCTTCATGCCTCGGCTCCTTCTCGTCTCGCTCGCCACAATTCTGACCCTGATACCGGTCACGCTTCTCGTGCCGGGGTTGCGGGAGCTTGTCCAGGTGACGCATGGTGGCAGCGCCTCCGCCGCGCATGCCTTCATGACCGTCAACATGATCAGCGGCATCGTTGCCGTGCCGATTGTGATGCGGCTGCAGCGACACTTCGGAACTGTCCGAATCTGGGTCGCGGTCCTGCTCGCGCTCGATGCGCTGGTGTTTCTTGGCATGCGTTCGGCGCCGTCACTGTCGGCGCTCTTTGCGCTGCGCGCTCTCGACGGTGCATTGCATCTGCCAGCCATCACCTTGCTGATGGTGGCCGCAAACCGGATGGCCGGTCCGCGGCGCGGTGGATCGCTTGGTCTGCTCGGGTCGAGCCTGATGATGGGTGTGGCGATCGGATCGCCACTCGGTGGCCGACTGGTGGATCAATCGCCGATGCTGGTCTATCTGGTCGGAGCGGCGATTTTCATCGCGGCTGCAGTTGTCTCATTGTGTATCTCGCTTCCGCGTGAGGAGCAGACGGCCACGCCAAGCCGGCGCTATCAGTGGAACACGCAGATTCAGTTGGCGTGGGTACCGTTGACCTATGCATTCATGGATCGCTTCGTGATCGGTGTCTTCGTCAGCACCTTCACGTTGTTTCTGGCCGATGTCCATCACGCGACCGGTGCGCAGCGCGGGATGCTGATGGCGCTGTTCCTGGTGCCATTCGCACTGTTGTGCTGGCCGGCAGGCCGACTGGCCGATCGGATTGGCTGGTACCGGCCGCTGGTGATCAGTAACGTCCTGTTCGGCGTCGTGTTTGCGATGTACGGTCGCGTTCCGTTCGGCGCGCTGCCTCTGCTGATGATCCTGAGTGGGGTGCTGAGTGCGTTGATGTTCGCACCGAACCTGTTGCTGACCAGCGAAGTGGCCCGGCGTGCGGGCGACGGCATCTTTGGCGCGTTTCAGATCGCCGGCTCGCTGGGTTTCCTGGTCGGCCCCGCGCTGGGTGGTGTGCTGGTGTCCGTCCTTCGCGATGACATCGGTGCGGTGGACTACGACAGGATCTTCACGCTCGTCGGCGCGCTCGAGGGTGCGCTGGCGCTGGCAAGTGCACTGGCGCTGGGCCGGTTGTTGCGGCGGAAGGCTTTGCTTCCCTGCTCGGCCACGTCCCGACCGATTCAGGCGCCAGGCTGATCGTCGGGAAGACACGGCATTGCGCTGTCGCTTCCGAGGCGCGACTACCAGGTGCCGCAACCCAGTGGGATGAAAGACGAAGCGCCCCACGATCAGATCGCGAGGCGCTTCTGCACTGCGACGGCGGAGAAGACTACGGCTTCTTCATGTTCCTGCCGGCTTCCATCGCCGCGGCGCCAGCCTTCTCCATCGCCTCTCCGGCGGCCTTCCTGCTGCTGTCTGCCACGGCACCCATCGCACCGGCAGCCTTGGCCTTGGCGCTGTCAGCCATGGCGCCCATGGCGCCCTTGGCACTGTCCGCCATCGCATCCATAGCGCCCTTGGCGCTGTCGGCCATCGCGCCCATGGCATCCTTGACGCTGTCAGCCATGGCGCCCATGGCCCCCTTGGCACTGTCCATCGATGCCGCGGCAGCTGCCGCAGTGGAATCAACCGCCGACTCCGCCTTGCCACCGCATGCGGTGAGAGCGGCCATCGCGATCAAGGCGGTGAAAGCAGAAACGGAGCGACGCATGGCATGAATCCGGTCAGAGGTGTCAGACAACGGAGAAACAACGGTTCGAGAGAAGATTCGGCGCGCATATCGCGCCATGCACGACGAGTTTCCGGCTGTGCCGGGCTCGGCCGAAGCGCAGGGCTCGCGGCTGCTTGTTCGGACCGTCGGCGTCCCCGGGCCGTCGGGCCGACCGGCCGCGCAGAGTCTGCGTGAGGGGTCTCGTTCGTGTTCAATGTCCCGAGTGGGATTCGAACCCACGACCTACGGATTAAAAGTCCGCTGCTCTACCAGCTGAGCTATCGGG
>CAYMQV010000241.1:5998-6581 GCA_964392395.1 uncultured Gemmatimonadaceae bacterium | reverse complement strand
ATCATCCACTCCGCCGTCTGCCCCGTCAGCCGGTACTGCGAGTGCAGCACGGCCGCTGCCTCCGGATACAACTCGATGTCGTGACCCTGCAGCTCCGGCTCCTCGGCCATCAGCGCCGGCGTCGGCTGCAGCCACCAGCGGGGCGGTGCGGTTTCGAGCTCGCGTTCGAACGCCTCGCGATACTGCTTGCGGAACGCTGAGCCCGGCCCGTCGTACAGCGGCCGGATCACCGCGTACCGGGTTGGAACATGCATCCCGCGAAGGAACTGCGGCGCCATGTGCATGCCCCAGACGAGCAGCTCCGGCGGGTTGGCCATGCCACGCGTGAGGCTGTCCACGATCGCGTACACCGAACCAGGCTGCCGGCCGTAGTATCGAAACTCGCGCCTTTCATAGGTGGCGATGGTCTCTGGCGAGACACGCGAGCGCGACCAGCGCCAGAACTGCTGCAGCGGCGTGATGCCGGCGACCGCCAGCGCCAGCAGAAGCGCGAGCCTGCGAAACCGACCGGCGATCTCACCGGCAGTTTCGGTGCGCAACGCGGCGAAGCCTATGTCGGCCAGCAGTGCCAGAAACGGCAAAA
>CAYMQV010000241.1:0-5988 GCA_964392395.1 uncultured Gemmatimonadaceae bacterium | reverse complement strand
GCATCTGGGCATCGACGTGTTCGCCGCCGCGATGACCCCGGTGCATGCGCCGCTGCCCGGCATCGTGCGTCACGTCACCTACAACGCCGACCCGCTGGACTACGGCCATACGCTGATCCTGCAGCATGACGCCGGCGACTGCACCAAGAAAGCCAACCGCCAGGGCCGCAATCGTCCGGCGATGGGAGCGCGTTGGCCGGATCGCGCCGAACAGCGCGATCGGTGCCACAATGCCCCACGGCATGAGGAGCATTCCCTTGAAGATCGCCGGAATGCGCGTCAGCCACGGATCGCCCAGCCCCGCATACACGTCGCGGTTCCAGCGCTGCACTTCGAAGAAGCCATCGAGCCCCTTCCGCTGCTTCAGAAACAGCAGCAGCAGCGCGATGGCACTCGCGATTCCGATCGCAACCAGCACCGCATGCCACACACGCCGGGCCCTGCTCTGCTCCCCGATCGATGCCACGATGATCCACAGCACGACGGCGTAACCGAGATAGAAGGGTTTTGCCAGCGTCGCCGCGCCGACCAGCATTCCCGCCACGAGCACCCCGATCGAACCGCCCGTGATTGCGCAAGCGCATGCGACGGCGAGCCACGAGGCGACGAAGCCATCGGGTTGCGCGCTGCTCCAGTAGTCCAGACTCGAGTACCAGAGCGCGTATAGTGCGATCGCGATGCGGCCGGACCCAGGCTGGCCCAGGCGACGGGCAATCGACCTCATGGCGACCAGCGCCGACAGGACCATCGCGAAATCGAACAGTCGGATGGCCCATGCGACGCGGCCGAAGACCGATTGCACGAGCAAGGCTGGCAGCCAGGCCGACGGTCCCTTGGTGTCCCATGCATCGGTGTACGGCGCGCCACCGCGATAGACCGTATCGGCCATCCAGGCGAACACGCCGGCGTCGCCGGAGAGCGGCCAGGTCAACGCCAACGCGCTCCAGCCTGCAAGGACGACCGCGACACCTATCAGGAGCCGGTCTTGCCACCAGGGCAGCGCAGTCGTCGGAGGTGTCGTCACGTTGAGAAGGAAAATGCTCGCAAGTACGTTCCGCGCGCGACGGAGCATGGACGATCGCGACAGTGGCACCGCACGGTCCGGGCCAATCTCAGCGCGTACGCACCTTCAGTTCATCTCGTTGACAGTTCGCCTCGATCCACTGGCGATACGATCCATCCATCACGGCCCGCCACCACGACTCGTTCGCCAGGAACCACTGCACCGTCTGGCGAATGCCGGACTCGAACGTTTCGTGCGGAGCGAAGCCGAGCTCGGACTCGATCTTCGAAGGATCGATCGCGTACCGCCGATCATGGCCGGGCCGGTCTGTGACGAACGTGATCAGGTCCTCTGCGCGCCGCCCTGCCGCCGCCGGACTCGAGGAAAATCGATCGGCGAGCGACGCATCAGCCAGAATCGCCGCGTCCACCAGCGCGCAGACGAGACGCACGATGTCGATGTTGGCCCATTCGTTCTTGCCACCCACGTTGTAGACCTCACCCTCGCGGCCGCGCTCGATGACGGCTTCGATCGCGCGGGCATGATCACGCACGAACAACCAGTCGCGCACATTCCGGCCATCGCCGTACACGGGCAACGGCTTGCCGCTGAGGATGTTCACGATCAGCAGCGGAATCAGTTTCTCGGGGAAGTGATACGGGCCGTAGTTGTTCGAGCAGTTGCTGGTGGTGACCGGCAGCCCGAAGGTGTGGTGATACGCACGCACGAGGTGGTCCGATGCCGCCTTGGTGGCTGAATACGGCGAGTTCGGTGCGTAGGCGGTCGTCTCGGTGAACGGCGCGTCATCCGGGCCGAGTGACCCGTACACCTCATCGGTCGACACATGATGGAAGCGGTGCGGCCCTGGAACGCCCCGCTCCACCTGCCACACCTGCCGCGCCGCCTTCAGCAGCTCGTGCGTCCCGAGCACATTCGTCGTCACGAATGCATCCGGACCGTGAATCGAGCGATCGACATGCGACTCGGCCGCAAAATGCACGATCGTGTCGAGCTGATGCTCGCGCAGCAGGCGCGCCGCCAGCCCTTCGGTCGTGATGTCGCCATGCACGAACTCGAGCCGCGGATCGTCCAGCACCGGACCAAGGCTGGCCAGGTTGCCCGCGTACGTCAGCGCATCGAGCACCACGATCTGTGTCGAGACATTCACCGACAGCCAATGGTGCACGAAGTTTGCGCCGATGAATCCGGCGCCGCCGGTGACGAGCAGTCTACGCATCGGTCAGCTCGCCGAGCATCTGCCGAAGGTTCGCGCGCCAGTGCCTCGGCGTTTCGCCGAGCGCTCGCGTCGTGTCGGTCTTGTCGAGCACACTGTATGATGGGCGCCGGGCGGGGGTGGGATAGTCGTCGGTCGTGATGGCGGACACCGGCACCGCACGTGTCAGAAGCCCCAGCGCCAGCGCCTCTTCCTGGATGGCGACGGCGAAGTCGTACCGACCGGCGACACCGGCATCCGTCCAGTGCAGGACGCCGGCGACGTGCGGTCGCGCCACGGCGGCCCAGAGCGTCCGGGCCAGCGAGTTCGCCCACGTCGGCGTGCCGATCTGGTCGGCGATCACACGGACGTCGTCGCGCTCTCGCATCAGCCGCAGCATCGTCTTGACGAAGTTCCCGCCATGTGCCGAGTAGAGCCAGGCGGTGCGAATCACCAGCGCCTGCGGGCCCAGCGCGTCGAGCACCGCGCGCTCGCCATCGCGCTTGGTGGTGCCATACACCGACTCGGGCGCCGTCATGTCATCCGGACGCCAGGGCCGACCAGTCGCGCCACCGAAGACGAAATCGGTCGAGATCTGGATCATGCGGGCGCCGTGCCGGGCCGCGGACTGCGCCAGCGTCGCCGCCGCCGCCACATTCACCGCGTAGGCCAGCGTGGGCTGTTCCTCGGCGCGATCGACCGCCGTGAACGCGGCGCCGTTGATGATCACTGACGGCTGATGTGCCGCCACGAACGCTTCGACGGCATCCGGCGCAGTGAGATCGAGTTGCTCGATGTCCACCGCCACCACCGGCGTTCCCTTGGGCGCCGTGCGTTGCAACTCATAGCCGAGTTGCCCGGCGGCGCCGGTAATCATGACGGGTCGCGTCACGGCAACGCCTCGAGCGCTGCAAAACTGGTTCCGGCTGCATCCTTTAGTGACAGCAGCGGAGCAACACCATCCGGCAGCGGCCACGTCACGCCCACCGTCGCATCGTCCCAGCGCAGGGTGCGCTCGCTCGCCGGGTGATAGCGATCGGTGACCTTGTAGTGCATGTCGGCAGTCTCCGAGCGCACCAGGAATCCATGCGCAAAGCCTGGCGGAATCCAGAGTTGGTGATGGTTCTCGTCCGACAACTCGGCGGCGACCCATTTTCCGAATGTCGGCGATGCGCGGCGCACATCGACCGCGACATCCCAGATGCGTCCCACGGTGCACTGGATCAGCTTCCCCTGCGTGTATTCGCCCTGAAAGTGCATGCCACGCAGCGTACCCCGTTGCGATCGGCTCTGGTTGTCCTGCACGAACGTCACGTCGGCCACTTCGCGCCGGAAGACATCGTCCTGCCAGGAGACGAGCAGAAATCCCCGGGCGTCGCCGAATGCGTGCGGTTGGATCAGGCAGACGTCGGGAATCGCAAGACGCGTCACCTTCATCGGGTGCGTCCTTCCGTCAGCATTGCCGTCAGGTACCGTCCGTAGCCGGTCTTGCGCAACGGTGCCGCCAGCCGTTCGACCTGCGCATCATCGATCCAGCCGAGGCGCCACGCAATCTCTTCGGGGCACGCCACCTTCAATCCCTGGCGCTGCTCGATGGTTTCGATGAACTGGCCGGCCTGCAGCAGCGATTCGTGGGATCCCGTATCGAGCCACGCCGTGCCGCGGCCGAGGATCTCGACATTCAGGAGCCCGAGCTCGAGGTAGGCGCGATGCACGTCAGTGATCTCCAGCTCACCGCGCGCGGACGGCCGTATCGCGGCGGCAATGTCGCAGACGCGCCGGTCGTAGAAATACAGTCCCGTCACGGCGTAGTTCGAGCGAGGATGGGTCGGTTTCTCCTCGATCCCGATGGCGCGACCATCAGCATCGAACTCCACCACGCCGTATGCCGTAGGGTCGCTCACGCGGTATCCGAATACCGTCGCGCCGTCGTCGCGCGCATTGGTCCGCTGCAGCGTCGCCGACAGGTCGTGACCGTAGAAGATGTTGTCACCGAGCACCAGGCAACTCGTCCGATCGCCGATGAACTCCCGGCCGATGATGAATGCCTGCGCCAGTCCGTCCGGCGACGGCTGCACGGCATACTCCAGTGACATCCCCCACTGCGACCCATCGCCAAGCAGCCGCTGAAACAGCGTCTGCTCATGCGGTGTCGTGATCAGCAGCACCTCGCGCACCTGTGCCAGCATCAGCGTGGTGAGCGGATAGTAGATCATCGGCTTGTCGTACACGGGCAACAGTTGCTTGCTGACCGCCTGCGTGATCGGATACAACCGCGTGCCCGACCCACCGGCGAGGACGATACCGCGACGGTCGTTCGAAGTTGTCATCCGGGGTCAGCTCGCGTTCTGTGAAAGGTCGGCGAAACTGAGGAACAGCTCGCAGGCGATCGTGAAGGCCGCCGGCAGCTCCACGCGTTGCAACGCGTCCACGGCACTCGTCACTTGCGAAGCGAATCCTTGTTCGCGCGGGGGAACTTGTTCAAAAGCGGATCGACATACTCCCGCTCCCCGTGCCCGATGTAGATCTGCCGCGGCCGCGCGATCTTCTGTTCCTTGTCATCGAGCATCTCTTCCCACTGCGCCAGCCAGCCTGCGGTACGCGCCACCGCGAACAACACGGTGAAGAAGTCGGTCGGGAAGGCCATCGAGCGGTAGATCAACCCGGTGTAGAAGTCGACGTTCGGATAGAGCTTGCGCGCAATGAAGTATTCGTCCGAGAGGGCGATCCGCTCGAGCTCGAGCGCAATCTCGAGATCCTTGTCGATGCCGATCTGGGCGAACACCTGATCGGCCAGTTTCTTCACGATCCGTGCGCGCGGATCGTAGTTCTTGTACACGCGGTGCCCGAAGCCCATCAGCTTCTGCCCCTTGCCGCTCTTCACCGCCTCGATGAAGGCCGGCACGTTCTTCACGTGCTCGATCTCCTTGATCATCCGCAGCACCTGCTCATTGGCGCCGCCATGCAGCGGGCCGAAGAGGGCCGCGATTCCTGCCGAGACCGCGCTGAACGGATCGACATGACTCGACCCCACCGCCCGCACTGCGTTGGTGGAGCAGTTCTGTTCATGATCGGCGTGCAGGATGAAGAGCACTTCGAGCGCGCGGCTGAACACCGGATTGGCTTCGTACTTCGGCTCGCTCATGCGAGCGACCATCGACAGAAAGTTTTCGCCGTAGTTGAGCTGGTTGTCGGGGTAGATGGTGGGCAGCCCCTTCACGTGGCGGTACGCAAACGCCGCCAGGGTCGGCAACTTCGCCAGCAGCCGGATCACCGAGACGTAGCGTTCCTTCGGATCGAAGACGTTGTGCGCCGATGGATAGAAGCTGCTCAATGCGGCGACCGACGAGCAGAGCATCGACATCGGATGTGCATCGTACCGGAACCCCTCGAGGAACTTCCGGATGTTCTCGTGCACGTAGGTGTGGAAGGTGATGTCGTGGACCCAGACATCGTATTCCGACTGAGTCGGCAGCTCGCCGTGCCGCAGCAGGTAGGCGACCTCGAGGAAGGTGGCCTTTTCGGCCAGCTGCTCGATCGGGTAGCCGCGATAGCGCAGGATCCCCTTGTCACCGTCGATGAAGGTGATGGCGCTCTTGCAGCTGGCCGTGTTCATGAACGCCGGGTCGTAGCTCAGCAGGCCGAATTCACCTGGATCACCGAGCTTCACCTGCTTCAGGTCGGCGGCGCGCACGTACGTGTCCCCCTCCGGCCCTTCGGTGGTGATCGGGGCGCTGTAGCCGTTGCCCGTGCGGCTGTCGCGGAGCTCGAG
>CAYMQV010000240.1:0-6590 GCA_964392395.1 uncultured Gemmatimonadaceae bacterium | reverse complement strand
GTCGAGCGGGTGCGATGGGTCATGAAGGAGGGGAAGGTGATCCAAGGGGCCGGTCCGGCGTCGCCTGCGGGTCGGTAGATGCCGCATGAGAGCGGCGATGTGGCGGAGGCAAAATCGGGCGGGTTTGTATCGGGTCGTCCATCCGCAGCCTTGGCGAGTTCCGACGACTGTCTCGATGCGTCCCGGTGGAGCGTTTTGTGCGTTTCGTTGTGCCAAGGCTGAGCGTCTTGTTGCCGAACGCCGTAACCCCCGTCCACTTCGATGCCGCTTCCTGTTCCGCACCCAGATGTGATTGCACGCACGCTGCCTGACGGCAGTGTGCTTTTTCATCCGCAGACCGAGGTGTACTTCGGCCTCAACGAGACGGGCACGGTGATCTGGCAGGCTCTGGCCGCCGGCGCCTCGTGCGAGGAGGCCTTGATCGGTGCCGTGCGCGGCCGCTGGCCCGAGGCGCCGGCCACGGACGTGGTCTGTCACGTGCGCGAGTTGCTGGCGGATCTGTCGGTCGAAGGCCTCGTGGTCGACACCGTCGCCCAGGTGCGGTGAGTCGGGTGCTGGTGCGGAAGGCACGCGCCGCGTTCGACGTCGGCCGTGCCGTCTGGGCGGTGTCGCGAGCCCGCCGGACGGTCGCAGTCCGGCCCATCGGATCCCTGATTTCGCGTGACGAGTCACTGCGTGAGCCGCCGGCCATCGGCCCCGAGGGAGACCTGACTCCACTGCCGCCGGCCGAATGGCGGCGGGGCGAAAGGTGGGGTGCGGCGCTCGATCGGGCGCTCCGCTGGCTCCCGGGCGACTCCGCGTGCCTGGTCAGGGCGACGGCACTTCGAGATCTGCTGACGGCAGACGGCGCCCATAGCGCGGTGGTCCGGATAGGCGTCCGTCGTGGAGGGTCCGGATTCGAGGCCCATGCCTGGGTGGAGCTGGACGGCACACCAATTGCTGAGCCTGTCGCGTTGCGAGGGGCATTTTCCTCCCTGGAAGGCGTGACCCTCAGCTGATGGCGGGCGTCTCGTACGCAGATAGCTGTGACACAGCCCTTGTCTCTGTGGCGCGTGTCCGACACTTTTTGACAGATGACGGAGATCCTTCCCATGTATGAGCGTCCGCGCCTCGAGCGCTACGGCACTTTTCGCGAGCTGACCCAGGTCTCTCTCAACTTCGGCGCATTTGCGATGAGCTCGAACGTCATCAGCGGCGCAAGCGCGTCGTGCGACTGTATCCCTGGCGACGTCATCGTCGACCCCCCGCGTCGTTCCTGATGTGACGCCCTCCGCTCCAGCGACGCACGAAGCGCCGGGGCGGGTCCGTGTCTTCGGCGAAGTGCTCGCCTCCGATCGCCCACTTCCAGGCCTGCCTGTCGCCCCCCTCGGTGACGGGCAATTCGCTTTCTGGGAGCTGTGTACCACGGAATGTGGTGAAGCGCCCATCGGCCACTCGGACGGCGCCGTGCTCACCGGCCGACAGCCCTACGCCAATGGGGTCGAGGTGACGCTGGCGGCGGGTCGCTCCGGCCCCGAGATCGCGATATCCGACACCGGTCGCTTCGCATTCGCTGCCGCCGGACGCCGCGTCACGCACGCCGCCCCGGCAGGGGTCGATCGCGACGCCGTGGCTCTCGATGTGATCGGCGTCGTGCTGCCGTTCATGCTCCACCGTGACGGCGCCTGGTGCCTCCACGCCAGTGCCGTGCAGACGCAGCAGGGCGTGGTGGCGTTCGTCGCCAGTCCAGGCACCGGCAAATCGACGCTGGCGTTGGCGCTGGTGCAGCGCGGGTGCGCACTGGTCGCGGATGACGTGGTCGTGCTGCGTGCGACAGCCGACGGCATCAGTGTCATTCCGAGTGGCCTGCCACTGCGCCTGCGCGCCGAGACCGCCCGGGCCGCCGGAGCGGCCGTGCACGCCATCGATGCGTGGGGAAAGGTTCGAGTCGACGGTACTGCGGCGCGTGACGTGCTGCCGCTGGCTGCGATCTATGTGCTGTCTTCCGTCGCCGGCACCGCCGTCGTCGAACGTGCTGGGCGCGCCGCACGCGCCGCGGCGCTGGCGCTGCTCGCGAATGGCAAGATCACCGAGCTGCTTGGTGCGGATGCCACTGGTGACGCGCTCACTCGGTGCGTCGACATTGCACAGCGTACCAGCGTGTACGATCTCGCCGTCCCGCGAGATCTTTCACGCCTGCCTGCCGTGACCGACGCGTTGCTCGGCTGGCACCAGGGTGCGGCCGCGACATGACCACGCCCGCAACCGACGCGATCGTGCTCAGTGGCGTGACCAAGTCGTTCCGCGCTGACCGCGGACTCGTTCGACGCCTGCGGCGTCTGCCGGGCACCGAGCCGCGGGCGGTGCTCGACGCGGTCGACGTGCGTGTCCGGCGCGGCGAGATCTTCGGACTCGTTGGCGCCAATGGTGCGGGGAAAACCACGCTGCTCAAGATCCTCTCGACCGTCCTGTTGCCCGATGCGGGACAGGTGAGCGTTGACGGGATCGATGCACTGGCCGACCCGGCGACTGTGCGGACCAGGCTGGCCGTGGTGCCGGCTGACGAGCGTGCGCTCTTCTGGCGTGTCAGCGCAAAGGAGAATGTCCGCCTCTTCGCGTCGTTGTACGGGCTCCGTGGTGCCGAACGCGACGGGGCGGTGGATCGCGCGCTGGCGCTGGTCGGTCTCGATCACGTCGGGCAGCAACAGGTTGGAAGCTTTTCGTCCGGCATGCGACAGCGCACGCTGATCGCACGTGCACTCGTGACGCAGCCTCCGATCCTCGTGCTCGATGAACCCACGCGCAGTCTGGATCCGGTGACCGCGCGCGAGTTGCGACAGTTCATTCGCGACACGCTCTGCCGTGCGCTGGGAGCGACGGTGGTCCTGGCGACGCACAGCACAGAGGAGGCGCTGCAACTCTGCGACCGCGCCGCACTGCTGGTGCGAGGACGCATCGTGGCCACCGACACGCTGCAACAGTTGTGTGCCGCCGTCGGCGGTGCGCGCGTTCGCGTCCGCGTGAACGCCGCGCACGAAGCACGTGCGCGCGCGCTGCTGCATCTGCCAACGGATGTCATGACGCCGGCGGTGGACGATTTCGTCACGCTGGTGGCGACGCTGCCCGATCTGGCGCAGGCCCCGGTGGTGATCGAGGCGCTGGTGCGTGCCGGCGTGCGTGTGGCGGAGTTCGCGCCCGTGCCGTTGTCACTGGCCGATCTGCTGGAATCCGCCGCCGCGCACCGACCGCGCGATGAGGCGCAGCGCCATGCATAGACTCCTCGCGGTCGCCCGCGCATACTCGCTCGGCATGCTCACGTATCGCACGCGGACGCTGGTCAGCCTGTTGTCGGTGCTGGTCGCCGTGGTGCCGGTGTACTTCGTCGCCGCGGCGTTGCAACCGCTGGCCGCGAAGGCGATCGCCTCCGAATCGAGCGAGTACTTCACCTATCTGATCGTCGGATCGGTGGCATCGTTCGTCATCGCCGAAGCGGTGTCGGCGATCCCGTCGCTGATCAGCGGCTACATCACCTCGGGCACACTGGAGCAACTGCTCACCACGCCGGTGCGTTGGCCCTCGCTGATCGGTGGACTGCTGACGTACGGTTTTGGATGGGTCGCCTTGCGCGCGCTCGTCCTGCTGGTGACAGCCTGGATCTGGGCCACCAGCACCATCGCCTGGTTCCGGATCGTGGAGTTCAGCGCGATCATGGCGCTGCTGGCGGTGGCGTACGTCGGGGTCGGCCTGGTGGCCGGCGCGCTGGTCCTGCTGGTCCGCTCGTCGATGTTCGTGCCGCAGGCCGTCCTGACAGTCTCGACGCTGCTCGGCACCGTCTATTTCCCCGTCGCCGTCCTGCCGGCCAGTGTCGCACCTCTGGCGCCGCTGGTGCCGATGACGCCGGCACTGCGGATTGCCCGGCAGCTGTTGCTCAAGGACCAGTCGGTGATGACCGTGCTTCCCGAAGTGCTGCAGCTCACGGGGTGGGCAATCGCCGGTGTCGCGATCGGCGGACTGTGCTTCCACCTCTCGCTGCAGCACGCGCGTCGCGCCGGCACGCTCACGCAGTACTGACGACGGATGCTCGCACCGCTCACCTCGGCTGACGCGTTGGCACTGCTCTTGCCATCGGCGCGCGTGCTCGTGGCCTCCGCGCTGGCCGATGGTGGCGTGCAACTCGCCGCACGATTGCCCTGGAACGATGTCCACTGGCCGACACTGCTGTCGCTGGCATCGTTCGAACGGGCGGAGGCGCAGCTCTTTCGGCTGTTACAGCGCGCGCCGCAGGGCGCGGTGCCGGACGACGCGCTGCAGGCGATGCAGCGCGCCTGTCGGGTCGCGGTCTTCAGGGCGGCGGAACTGGCCGACGCGGCAGCAGCGGCCGTCGACGCGCTGGAGGCACGCGGCGTCGACGCACTCTGGTTGAAGGGTGCGGCACTGGCGATGCAGCACCCCGCCGGATTCTCGGTTCGCGGCATGGGCGATCTCGATCTGCTGGTCGATCCGGCCCAGCTCCAGGCTGCCCGCGCGGCACTGCGAGGCGCCGGTTGGTCCGATGGAGCGGCACCCGAGACCTACGCGTCACACCATCACGATGCTCCAATGCACTGGCGAGGCGGACTCCGCCTGGAGCTTCACTCGGCACTCTTCCCTCCTGGTCACCCGTTTGCCCCTGAGCCGGCGTCGGTCTGGCTCGGCCGAGCGCGCCGAGTCAACTGGGGCGTTCGAACGGTGCGCGTACTACCGGAGAACTGGCATGTCGTCCACGCCTCGATCCATTGGGCGTGGAGTCACGAAGGCGAGATCGGAAGCTGGCAGTACCTCCACGACATCCAAAGGCTGAGCTCGGCGTGGAGGCCGGGAGGGGCCGACTGGGAAGCGGTGCTGCGACACGCCCTGCTCCTCGGTGCCTCGCGCCCCGTCGGCTGGGCACTCTGGACCGCGGCTCGGCTGACAGCGATCCCCATTGATGACGCCACACTCGAGCGGCTCCGGGCTGGGCCGGAGCGTGGGCGCGGGCTGACCGAGCGCGAGTGGATCGTGCGCGCGTTCTACTCGCCTGCGTCGAGCCCATCCGTTTCCTGGTCGCGGTTCTGGTGGCGTCGAGCGATGGCCGGACTTGGCAGCGCGCAAGGGGCTTGGCCCTGGGCACTGGGGCACGGTGCGGTCGAATTGTTGCCGGCCGAAGAGCCCGCAGGACCCCCGTCAGGCCCGCTGGCACGCTGGAAGCTTGCTCGGTGGCGTCGTCACCTGCTTCGAGTACTCGGCCGCTAGGCACGCCCCAAGGCAGGGAGGCGTCGAACCTGGGCGGAGCCGATAGTCCCCGCGCCGTCGCCGGAGTCGCTGGTGAGAGGAATGCGAATGCGCGTTTCTGCGCGTTTATGTGGCTGTCGGGCATTGACTTGAGGCCTCTCACCGCTAATTTCCGCGTTCTGTCTCGCACAACGGGTTCGCTGGCGCCAGGTGGCTGCCGCGGTACTCGACAAATGAGACGTCGCTTCTGGCGGCGCGCCTTGGGTCCCCACGCATCTCGCGTGTACCCGGCGGCAGCGAATGGATATCGGCCCCAACGGGGTGCCTGGATCCATTCGGTTTTTTGTTGGACTCAACTGGTTTTCCAGCTTCATCTGAGACGGGTTTCCGCGCATGGCTCGCACCACACCGCTGACGTACTACCGCAACATCGGCATCATGGCGCATATCGATGCCGGGAAGACCACGACGACTGAGCGCATTCTCTATTACACGGGCAAGAGCTACAAGATCGGCGAAGTCCATGATGGCGCCGCCACCATGGACTGGATGGAGCAGGAGCAGGAGCGCGGCATCACGATCACGTCCGCCGCGACGACCTGTTTCTGGAAGGATCATCGCATCAACATCATCGACACGCCCGGCCACGTCGACTTCACCATGGAGGTCGAGCGTTCGCTCCGCGTCCTCGACGGTGCGGTTGCATTGTTCGACTCCGTCGCCGGTGTCGAGCCGCAGTCTGAAACCGTATGGCGACAAGCCGACAAGTACGGCGTTCCGCGCATGGCGTTCGTCAACAAGATGGACCGCATCGGCGCGAATTTCTTCCGCACCGTGCAAATGATGAAGGATCGCCTGCGTGCCAATCCGGTCGTGTTGCAGCTGCCGCTCGGCACGGAAGACGCCCACGTCGGCGTGATCGATCTGATCACGATGAAGGCGATCATCTGGGACGACGACAGTCTCGGCTCGAATTACCGCGAGGCTGAAATTCCGGAAGCCGACCGCGCGCAATCCGATGAATATCGGGAGAAGCTCGTCGAGGCCGTCGCCGACGCCGATGAAAAGCTGATGGAGAAGTACCTTGAGGGCCAGGCCTTCAGCGAAGTCGAAATTCGCTCCGGCATCCGCAAGGGCTGCTTGGCGATGACGCACGTTCCCGTGCTCTGCGGTTCCGCCTTCAAGAATCGTGGCGTGCAGTTGCTGCTCGATGCCGTGGTTGAGTTCTTGCCGTCTCCGCTCGACGTGCCCGCGGTGAAGGGTATCGATCCGGACAGCAAGGAAGACACGGAGCGCGAGGCCAAAGACAACGCACCGTTCTCGGCCTTGGCATTCAAGATCATGACCGACCCGTTCGTCGG
>CAYMQV010000239.1:0-6630 GCA_964392395.1 uncultured Gemmatimonadaceae bacterium | reverse complement strand
ACGATGCGAAGATACCAGGTAGTTGTCGCGTGATTCACGACGGCGACCGCGCGACGGACCAGCTGGTGATCATGTCGAGCGCGATGTGTGCCGCCTTGATGGCCCGCGCCCAGACGACCGCGACACGACCGAGCCCGTATGCAGGGTTCACGCAGGCGCTCGCAGATGGACGGCTCGAGGTGCCGGCCGACGCCAATGCCGTGTGCCAGACACGCCGACATCTGCGCGATCTTCGCGATGACTCCGGGCTCACCATCGCGGACATGGTTGCCGCCGGCGCCGATGCGCGTGCACCACGCCGTCGTCGTCCTGCGGGAACCTGATCGCGATCCATGACAGCGCTCGTTCTTCCAGGCGACGCACCGTACTTCGAGGTCACGAGACGCGGTCAGCTCGCGCAGGGCGACATCTTCCTTGCGCCCAATGCCCTGGTCTGCGGCGTCACTGGTGACGAAGCGGCATCGGAAGGCCCGGCGATTCCCGCTGCCGTCGGCGAGGCTGTGACGGTGCGGCTGTGGGGACAGCCGGCGTTCGGGCCGTCCTCAGGCGCCCCGCCTGTCAACGCAGTTGCCGGGTGGACACCGATCATGGTCCTCACGCATGACTGTGAGTTGGACAAGGAGTTCAACGAGCACGTCAGTCAGTACCTCCGTGACCATCCGGGCGTCTCCGAGGAGGACGTTGTCGCGATGATATCCCCTCGTGCGGACCTGCATCGTCACGCGCAGGTCGCACCGCTCCTCCCCTGCGACGACGCGGTCGTCCCGGCTGTGCGACACGGGGGCATTCGTCAGGCCCGGAAGATCGGCTCTGTGCCCGTTCCAGCGATGCCGGCCTACGGGGACGACGCGTTCTTCGTCCCCCTGAACCGTGTGACGACGGTGGGCCGCGAATTGCTCGCCACACGCACCACAAGGTGGCGTCACTCTCCGAGACGGCGCGCCAGCTCTTGCGGTTCAAGCTTGCGGAAGCCTTGGCATCGCGGAATGTGGCACTCGTCCGTACGCTCGAAGCCGCACTGGGGCGAACGAGTGTGGAGGTGCGGGCGATCAAGTCGCGGAACACGACGGCGACGGTGGGGCTGATCCTGGACGACGGAAGCGAGGTGCAGGTGGACGCCAGGATCGACAAGAAGGACGACGTCCGCCCCGAGCGCCTGCGACCGGCGAGCGACGTTGGACTGTAATCATCGCCTGACGCTCACGAACGTAATCCGGCCGTTGTCGCTCCCGGCGGTACGCGGCGCATCGCGGCGCTCTTGACGGTGGCGCCCCACAGAACTCGTCCGTAGCTGACGATTGCGTCATCCATCGGGCAGGCGAAAACACTAATGTCGCGACCGGCGCAAAGAATTTCGGCCAACGGCACCCGGTCGATGACTGGGGCAAACGGCTTGGCGACATTGACGCCGTGACCGCGCTCCTCGACCGACTGCTCCACCACGCGCACGTGCTCACGTGCGGCCCGCGCAGCTGGCGGACCAAACTCCAGATGGCGACCGACCCTCGGTAACCGCGTCTCGCTAACCAGTCGCAGGTCACCGGCTGTGGTGGCCGGATTCGAGGTGTCCGCCGAGGATTTCGGAATCGCACAACAGCTGCGGCACGGTCCGAATGTCCCACCCGGATTCCAGCAGGTGCGTCGCGAACGAGCGCCGCAACATGTGACTGTGAACCGCCGCATGCGTTCGGCCGCCGCCGATCCAACGCCCTCCACTGCGCCTTGTGATCGCCGAACGTCATCTCGCGCCCGTGGAACTGAGCGTCTGACGGGAACCTGCAATATCCTCCGTCGCCGAGTCGATGCCAACGAGTGCACGAGGGCGCACTGGTCGCTGCCGAGGAGAATCCGCAGGCTGAAGTGCCACTGACTGCCATTGCACGTGAGCACAGCGGAGCGTCGCTCATCCCAGTGTCCAGCCATCGCAAAAAAGCGGCGTCGCAGTGATAGCCTCACCGACACTCATGCGCAAAACAGATGCTGCTCCTCGCGCAGCGCGCGTTCAGCAACGCTCTGCCTCTGCAACATCTGGATTTCGAAGCGATGCCGGAAGCGAAGGATCGTCCTTTCATCCGGCACCGCAGCCCCGACCTGGTCGACGTTCGCAGGGCTGCGAATCGACGCGCGGTCGCACACGCCGCAATTCAGCGCTCGGATCTGAGCGATCGAACCACGACAGGAGAAATCACACGAGCGGCTTCGTCTCCATCAGGGTTGACGACGCCCCCTACCCTCCCAAAGATCTCGCGGCGCGATCAGCGCCAGCGGCGAGGCCCAGAGCATCACCAGGTCTGTCTCGACCAGGAAACGTCCACCGCACGTCATCCACTCCTTCGCGTCCCTCAACATGCTTGCCGAGGTCCACGGCGCACTCATGTCGTGCTCCGAAACGACAAGGTCACATCCGCCGGGTAGTCGACGTCACCGTCAGACCGCAACCTTGTGCAGAGCTCTCGACGGATCCGGAGATCTCCACTCGACTCAACTGCTGACATCGCCACGACGATCCATGGGGAAGCGACTCCGCGTCGCGTCCGCTGTCAAGTACGCTGCGTCGTTGCGTCGTGCTTTCGGAGCGAGACTGGACACCGCTCTCCGGACTGAGAGACGTTTCACCGCGTCGCTCGCCGCTACGCAGGCACTTCGAATGAGCCACTGACGGATGCTGCACAGCACGTTACTTCGGATCAACTCGATCAGGCTGCCGACTCGTGTTTCTCCTGCGTGCCGAACCGCCGAAGTGAAAGCGGCGCACGCGTTCCGATCTCCGTTGATACGTCCCTGTGGTGCAGGCGGTTGAATGCTGCGCCTGCGATGAGATACGAATCACGCGCAGGTCTGTGCCCTCATGGTTGTCATGCTACTGTCTTCTGGCGCGATCTGCGCTCAAAGCCTCGACGCGCTCGCCGTTGGAGCGGGGATACGAATGGTGGCCCGGGATACCACGAACAGCCGACCGCAACGGCAATTCATTGCTCGGTACGGCGGGGTTCAGAGGAACTCGTTGTATTTCCAGGTTTAAGAGAGAACAGCACTCCTTGCCTTGCCATTCGCAGAGGTTGAGTGAGTCGATCTCAGTCGTTCGCGCCGATCGGCGGGGAAATGGACGTTGGTAGCGGCCGGGTTTGGCGTGCTGGTCGGATTGAGCGCTTCCGCAGCGCTCGTGTTGCGCAGCCCACCCTGTGATGACTTCCGGATCTCTCCAGCGGCTGGCGCACTCATCACAGGAGTCCTCTCACGGTGCTCTCGTCCGCCATTGGTGCGATCATCTTCAGTCGCCGACAGGATGAATGGCGTCGCGTGACACTACAACGATAGCGCGTGAGCCCAGCTGAGCAGTCGCTTGTTCGGCGGCTCGACATCAGCCACGTCTCGAGCCGAGCTGCGTGGCATCGAACCGCACCGGTCGCAGCACCGATCACCTCACCGCGCCGCCCGGATCTGCCGGATCAGTCCGCGCTTCACATCGCGCACCGCGAGGCTGTACGTCGGCTTCCAGGCCTCCGCCATAGGCCCACCCGCGACGCGCACCGCATAGTGAAACCGCGGCCTTGGCACCGCGGCCTGATCGAGGCGCTCCAACGCATCGTGCACCACATCGGCCACGGTGGTCTTGTTCTCCTGCATTTCCGCTTCGAGATCGGCCAGGCTGATCTCCGTCTCGGCGCCTTCGTCACCATCATCCGAGAGCGCCTCCATCAACTCACGCTGCATCGTCTCGACATCGCCGACGTCACCCGGCCGGTAATTCTCGAAGACATCATCCAGCTCGTCCTCCAGATCCCGATCGAGCTGCTGATCGGTGAACGAATCGAGATCGGTTCGCGGCGGTTCACGAAGTGGCGCTGGCGCCAGCGTCAGGCCGGCGACCAGCAGTCCGACGCCCCACGACGACAGTGGCAGAATGCCCGGCATGCACACACTCGATCAGAGACGGAATTCGACGTCCGACCACCCTTCGTCGGCCGTGTCGGAACACGCATCCTAAACGTCGTGTGGAACGCACGGCGGCGCCAGTGAGATGACGGCCTGGCTGCGTCACGGGAATCCGAGCGGCATCACAGAGAGTGCCTATCGCCACCCGGGGCCGCCAGCGAGCTTCATGGCTTGACGCTGCAGTCATCCGCAGGCCAACCTCACGTCGCTCCAATGCCGACCGCGCCGCCCTTCGAGCACTCCCTCGCTGTCGTGATCGGAATCGATCACTATGGGACCGGAATTCCAGAACTGCGTACGGCGGCCAATGATGCCCGACGGATGGGCGAATTGCTGACCACGCAGCACGGATACGACCTCATCACGGTGCTCGATGCGGATGCCACACAGGCGCGGATCACACAGCTGCTGACGGTCGAGCTGCCGTCGCGCGTGGGCCGCAACGACCGGGTCCTGTTCTACTTCGCCGGGCATGGCGTGGCGCGGGATGGCGATGAGGGACCGAACGGGTACCTGCTGCCAGTGGATGCACGACGTGGCGACGAGACGACATATCTCGACATGCCGCTGGTGCACGATGCGTTGCTGGCGCTGCCCTGCCGCCACATGCTGGTGGTGCTCGACTCGTGCTTCTCGGGCGCGTTCCGCTGGTCCGGCGCGCGCGACGTGGACGACGACGTCGACGTCGTGCACCAGGAGAAGTACGATCGCTTCGTGAGGGATCCGGCCTGGCAGGTGATCACATCTGCGTCCCAGGACCAGAAGGCACTCGATCAGCTGTCGACTGGGGAACTCGGCAGCCGCCCGGGCGACGGCGCACATTCGCCATTCGCGCTGGCGCTGTTCAGCGCAATCAGCGGCGCAGGAGACGTGATTCCGAGCGGCGCGGGAGACGGCCTCGTCACCGCCACGGAGCTCTACCTCTTCATCGAGGAGACACTCCAGAACGCAGTGATCGCGGTCGGAAAGCAGCAGACACCACGACTCTGGCCGTTGAACAAGCACGACAAGGGGGAGTTCGTCTTCTTCGTGCCGGGACGCGCATTGTCGCTGCCACCGGCACCGGAACTCACGTTCGAGAACAATCCGTGGCGCGGGCTCACGTCGTACGAGGCCCGCGACACGGCACTGTTCTTCGGACGCGACGCCGCGATCACCGCACTCGCGGCAGGTATCGAAACCCAACCGCTGACGGTGGTCCTCGGTGCGTCCGGCAGCGGAAAATCCTCGCTCGTGAAGGCCGGCGTCGTGCCGAAACTCGTCGCCGACGGGTGGCAGGTCGTGCCGATCGTCCGTCCTGGCACATCGCCGCTGGACGCTTTGGCGCGTGCACTGGCCCCGGTTGGTCGCTCGTCCCCGGACAGCACTCCCGATGCCATCGCCACCTGCGTGCGCGACCGCATTGCTGCGAATCCGCAAGCCAGACTGCTGCTGGTGATCGATCAGTTCGAGGAGATGATCACGCTCACGCGCCGCACCGGAGAGCGCGAACGGACGATGACGCTGCTCGGCCGGCTCCTCGCGTCGCATCCCGACTCGCTGCGCATCGCCATCACGCTGCGGACCGACTTCGAGCCGAACTTCGACCGGTCGGGCCTCGCCGACCTGTGGCAACAGGGACGTTTCGTGGTGCCGCTGATGACGCGTGAGGACCTGCGCGATGTGATCGAGAAACCCGCCGCCGTGCGTGTCCTCTACTTCGAACCATCGAAGCTGGTCGACACGCTGCTCGACGAAGTGGTGGCGACACCCGGGGCGTTGCCATTGCTGTCGTTCGCACTGAGCGAGATGTACATCCGCTACGTCAAGCGCCAGAGCCGCGACCGTGCGATCACGCGTGGCGATTACGATGCGCTCGGCGGCGTGGTCGGCGCCCTCCGCTCGCGCGCCGAGGCCGAGCACGATGCGCTCGACGACGAGCACCGCGCGACGCTGCGGCGGCTCATGCTTCGGCTGGTGGCGGCGGAGGGCACAGGGATCGCCCGGCGCCGCGCCAGCGCGGAGGAACTCGACTTCGCAGATGACGGTGAACGACATCGCGCCGGCACGATCGTGCAGCGCCTGATCGATGCGCGGCTGGTGGTGAAGGGCAAGGAGCCCGATGGCGAGTCCTTCGTGGAACCCGCGCACGACGCGCTCGTGCGCGGCTGGGGGCGGCTGGCCGAGTGGATCCGCGAGGAGAACGACGCGCCCTTCCCACTCGCGCAGCAGCAGCGGATGGCACGCGCCGCGCAGGAGTGGGATCGGTCGGAGGGCGCAGCGAAAGACGGGCTGCTCTGGCGCGACGGGTCGCGCAGCGCGCAACTCACACCCGTGGTGCGGAAGAAGGCGCCGTGGCTCAACCGGCGAGAGCTCGCATTCGCACGCCGCAGTGTGCGTGGCCGGCGCATCACGCTCGCGACCGTGGCCGCAGCGATGGTGACCATCGTCGCGGCGGCGGTGGCAGCGGTCATCGGAGCCCGGCTGGCCAGCGCGCGCGCCGAACAGGTGCGCATCGCATCGATCGTCCGTTCCGCCTCGGCCACCGTCAGCGAGGATCCGTTGCTCGCGTCGCTGCTGCTCGGCAGCATCGACAGTGGCATGGTGCGCAATGCAGACGACGCCACGCGGCTGGCGATGCTGGGCGCCGCGCTCGAGCTGCGGCGCGCGCCGCGCGTCGTGGCGACGTTCGAAAGCGGCGGGAACATCTTGGAT
>CAYMQV010000238.1:0-6635 GCA_964392395.1 uncultured Gemmatimonadaceae bacterium | reverse complement strand
CGTCAGCGCGGACCGTGACGGCCTCGAGCGAGGTGACGAGGACCACGAGTTCGGCGCGGACGACCGTCGGCAGAAACTCGCACTCGCTCGCGATCATCGAACGCAATGGACGGAACCCGACACGTCGCACGAGCATCGCATACTGGCCGGCACCGACCACCACGACGGTCGCCCGCCCTACCGAGTCGGTGAGCACCGACGAACCCGCGACGACGACCTCGGCCCCCGCGACGGCGCCGGAACCCGCTGCCACCGCCTCGACCTGAACCCGACAGGAACGTGCCTGCGCGACGAGGGTGTCAGCGTGGAGGCTGCCACCGATCGAGAGTGCGGCGAAGGTCAGGACAGAGCGACAGGGCACGGCTATCTTGCATCTGGGTTGTAAGGAATCAAACGCACGACCATCAGCCAATCCAGCACATGATCTGCCGCTCAGTGCTTCTCCGCCATGTACCACTGCTGATCGGGTTGAGTTGCTCCGTATTCCCGGCCGGCCTGTCTGGCCAGCCGAGGCCTGCGGCGCCGGCAACTGCGACGATCACAGGGACGATCGTCGATGAAGGAGGCCTTCCGGTCGAGGGTGCCCGCATAGGAGTTCCGGCAACGGCGATCAGCACGGTCAGCGAAGCGGGCGGCGTGTTCCGGCTCTCGGCCGTTCCTGCCGGTCGCGCGTCGGTCGAGGTGAGCAAGGAGGGATTCAGCACGCTGGAGTTCGACTTCGAGATCGCCGCCACGGTCACGGTCTCGCTGAAACTGACGCTGGTGAGTCTGCCCCCGCCGCCGGTGCCCGACAGCAGCACCATGCCGCCTGACACGGTGCGTGCCGCCGAGCCGGAAGTGGCCGGGCCGGCCGGGCCGGCGAACAGTCGCAAGGTGACCTTCCGCGGTACGATCATCGACTCGAGCGGCGCACCGATTTTTGGCGCGATCATCGAGGAAGCGGCGACCGCGACCCGAACGATGTCCGACAGTCTCGGACGATTCCGCCTTCTGGGGCTCGATCCCGGTCTGCTCTTCGTGCGCGCCCGAAAGCTGGGCTACCTGGCTGAGTACTTTCCGATCACGGGCGTCGGCGGGCGGACCGTGACGGCGACGATCAAGCTGCGGCCGGCCGGACAGCGTCTGGCGGCGGTGACGGTGCGCGACAAGGCGATGTCGGGTGACAGCAAGCTGCGCGGATTCTATGAGCGTGCGGCGAAGGGCACGGGCATCTTCATCGAGCGCGACGAGTTGCTGCGGCGCAATGCGTCACAGCTCAGCGACGTGCTGCGCGGGCGCAATGGCGTGACGGTGTATGGCGGTGGTGCCAATGGCAACACGATCGCGGGTCGCGGATTTCGCATGGCCGGCGGGCAGGGGCCAGGGGTGTGTCCACTGCCGCTCATTCTCGACGGCGTGTACATCAGGCTGGCGGATGGCCTGACGGTCGATCGGATCGTGAATGTGCAGGATGTGCGTGCAATCGAGGTGTACGCGACCGGGCCGCAGGTGCCGGCTGAACTGGCGAATGGTCAGACTGATTGTGGTGCCATCGTGGTGTGGACGCGGTGAGCGAACGCCGGAACTCACTCCGCGGCGTCGTTCTGGCGTTGGGGGGTGGGGACCCGTATCGTCCGGATCTCGTGGCCACGCATCCGGGCCAACAGCCGGATCGCGCTGCGGCAGTCACTCCGGTGACCTGAACGGACGTTCCGGGCGAAGCAAAAGTCTGGCCCGAAGCGCAACGTATGTCGATGAGTCCATCGGAACGGTGTGCGAACGAATCTCTGCTGTGGTGAAGTAGCAGGGTGAGTCGTGTCGCTCGGGAAGGTTCCGTCGCATGAGATGGTCTGTGTTTCGGAAGACCTTGATTGACACAGCGAAACGGGCCATCAGATCCTTGGCCTGACCGGGATTGTCGCGAAGATCGAAGCCTGTCTGAAAGAACACGCGTGCATCGCCTCGCACCCACCCCGCCGTTGAGCGAACACTCAGCGTTTGCGCCCGATCATGCACGAGCGTATCGCGTTCACAGAAATCCGGCGGACCGAGCTGTGCTTTCATCGACTCGTAGACCGCCGATCTGACGAGGAGTGAATCGACGCTGTCGCTCCTGTCGGTGACTTCGAATGTGACCAGCTTCGATCGCGTAGAGATCGCACGTGAGAAGAGCCCACCGGAGTCGGCCGCGAACGCAAAACCGTAAGACAGTCCGGTGCGAAACGGCGGGATACCCCAGATTGCATGCTGCACGCCAAGTCCGACTTTCTTCATGTTTGGCGCGATGGTCCGCAGCTGTCCACGCGTGAGGTCGATGGACGGCGGTATCGGCAGAATCCTGAGACCGTCGTTCAGTGCGACGAGTCCCAGAGAATCGGTGGTGCGTGGAGTCTGCCCGGACACCTGCATGGCCAGCGCAGCGCTGACCAGGCAGGTACGCACAATCGGATGAGTGATTGAGCTGATCACACGGATACCTCAGAACAGGAATTCATCAGGGCTACCGGGCTGCGTGGGGTCGTACAGGTCGCTCGGGCGATTCTCAAAATGGTACCGCGCCGCCTGCCCGCAGGTGGTCCCTTCGCGGCCGAGCGCGGCGCCAATTGCCCCGAGATGTGACAGCTGCGACTCGAGATACCGATTGGCGTAGCCTTGTGTGCGATCTGCCGCCCACGCCGCGGTGACGCGCGACGCGTAGGCTTCCGCCTGTGATGGCAACCAGCTGTTCAACTCGCGAAACTGCAACGCGGCGCTGCATCCGATCAGGATTGCATCAATGCGTAGACTTTCGTTGCCATTGAGCGCGGTCCCTCGACGGAATGACGCCTCATGCCACATCACCGTTTCGCGTCGCCGATCCGGCGTGCGTCCCTGCGATCGCTGGTAGCCCTGCGCCAGTGCCTCGAAAATCAGGGCACGCCGCGCTGAAAGCGTGATCAGGCCAATCCCCGGGATGTCATTCGGAACCCAGTGGTCTGCGAGGTACCATGCCGCCTCGCGCAGCTGCTTCTTGACACGGGGCGTGAGTGCATCCCAGATCTCCTGCGAAATGCCTTCTGGCGCCTCTGCGGGCACGTCGAGTGTATCATCGGCGACAGGCCCGACAACCGCAAAGGTACGCTCCGTTCCGAAGGAGCACTCGTCGAGCATGTCGCGATCGTATACGTACGTGTTGGTGACACCGCCGTACGAATCCAGATCGCCATAGCCGCGGTAGGGGCGCTGAACGGGTGATCCGTAGACGATCACGCGTTGCAGCTGGGGCTGTCGGAAGGTGGCGCGAAATGCGCGCAACTGCGACGCGTTGTTGCCATTGCACCCGCTGTTGAAAATCGGCGGTCTTTCCGTGTAGTCTGCTGCGACATCCCCCCGCTTCGGTGCGGTCGAAGCATCGGTGCAGGCGGCGATCCCGAGTGTTGTGACGAGGGCGATGCAACTCATGGCGCGTGGGTGGGACATAATTCCTCCGTGACGTGAAAAGGTGTGCCGTCACGGTCTGTAAAAGAGCCTGAATCTCCCATCCAGAGTCACGCAGGCGTCATCGCCATCATGCGGAACGGTGATGAGGGGCCTGTCTCGGGCTCTGGAAGCGCCCGTGCGAGGTTCGTCGCCGATCCGGTGGCACAGGACGGTCCTGGCGGCGTTCGACCGCTTCCTCCGCGTCGCGGCGAGCTATCCGCATTGGATAAGCGGGTGTGTTCGTCGAGTGCGGTGGGATGAACAGGTCGCCGACACTGTTGCACCCGGTCCTTGAGTTTGCGGTCGATGATGATGCGACATACACCTGCAATACCAAGCGTCCGTAGGTCAGCGACGCAATCAGCGCAGCAACGAGCACACGAGATCTGTCGCGCGATCCGCGGCCCCGAGGCCCACTTCGACGCGCTTCCGCGCGGCATCGCCGGCGTTTCGGCGGTCGCCTGAGTCGGCGGTCGCCAGCATGGTCGTCAGGAGCGACGCGAGTTCACGGGCATCGCGCACTGCGAACCCGCCGCCATTTCTGATCAGCAGTTCGGCGTCCCGGCTGTTGGCGAATCGCGGCCCGAACACCACCGGCGCGCCGAACGCCGCCGGCTCGAGTACCGAGTGCAGGCCCGCCGCGTGAAAACCGCCACCGACGAACGCCGCATCCGCCACTGCGTACAGGTCGCCGAGTACGCCAACGCGATCGACGAGCATCACGTCGGCGGTGGCGTCAGCCGGTGCGTCGAGTCGTGCGCAGCGAAGTCCGGCCTGTGCTGCCCACGCCTCGATCGGCACCAAGTGCCCTGCCGTCGGCTCGTGCGGTGCAATGATCAATCGCAACGCGCCCGGATGCGCGCCCGCGAGATCGCGCCACGCGGGCAGCAGCACCGCTTCATCGGCCGGCCAGGTGGAGCCGGCCACCAGAGTCATGCGGCGCGCACCGCGAAAGCGCTCGAGCCACGGGGCAGATGTGCCGACGGCTGCCGCCCGCGCCCACACCTGATCGTACCGTGTGTCGCCGGTGACTCGAATCACTGATTCACGCACGCCGATTTCGATCAGCCGACTGGCATCGGCGTCATCGATTGCGCCAACCGCTTCCAACGCCGCATAGGCATCGCGAGCCAGAGCCGCGGCAAGCCCGCCGCGCCGGCCCGACCCTTCGGCGAGTGTGGCGCTGATCATGCCGAGCCGCACGCCGCGTTTCACCGCCTGCTCGACGAGGATGGGCCAGACATCGAGCTTGCTGAAGATCAGCACGCCGGGCTGCAACGCGTCGAGTGCCGCCGACATCTCTGCTGCCGCATCCAGCGGCAGGTAGTCGTGAAAGTCGGCGCCGGTGCGCTCTGCGAACGCCGCCGCACTCGGTGAGAAATGCGTATAGGCCAGCTGCACCTCTGGGCGCTGCCCGCGGAGCCGCTGCATGACGGGTGTCGCCTGCAGCCCTTCCCCCACACTCGGGGCGTGGAACCACACCAGAGGCCGGCTCTGGTCACGTCCGGCGCGGCCGAAGGCTCGATAGCGCTCGATCAACCCACGCCGTCCAGCCAGACTCCGCGAGAGTTTTCCGTCGCCGGGAAGCCCGGTCCGGATCGCGGCACGAGCCACTGCGCCGGCGCCGGCGTACAGCGCGCGGAGCAGGGGATTCATTCCGCGCGCGACGGTGCGTCGATCAGCGGCGTGGGGCGGCCAACGCCGCGTCGATCGCGCGCTTGAAGTACGGGAACGGATATGCGCCGGCGAGCACACTGTCGCCGATGATGAACGCCGGCGTACCGTTGATGCCCGCGCCTGAGGAACGCTCCGCATCACTCGCAATCAGCGGACGCGTGGCGTGTGTCGAGATGCAGGCACCATACGCCTTCATGTCGAGCCGCAGGGTGCCTGCGAACCGGGTGAACATCGTATCGGCCTTCGCGATCGCGGCCCAGCGATCCTGTGCGTCGAACAGCGAATCGTGCATCGACCAGAACTGCCCTTGCACGGATGAACACATCGCAGCTTCGGCCGCCGGCCAGGCGTTCTGGTGGCTGCCGAGGGGGAGGTTCACGTACGCCATGCGCGCCTTGCCGTTGTCGATGTACGCCGCGCGCAGCGTGCCGTAGGTCGAGTCATGGAAATTCTTGCAGTATGGACACTGGAAGTCGCTGATCTCGAGGACCATCACCTTCGCACTCGAGTCGCCGGCGATTCGGCCGGCGTCAGCCTTGCGCAGCAAGGCGGTATCGAGCGCCACCGGGAGTTTGTCAGGGCCGTAGGTGGCGGTGCCAGACACGGCGGCAGCGGCGGCAGGTGTCGCGCTTTCGGCGGTCTGCGTACAGCCGATGAACAGCGAAGCCCCGAGGGCGCCAAGAACGAGACGGACGGGCATGGTCAGTGGGTCAGGATGAAGGAAGAAAACTACTCCGTCGAGCGACCGTTTCGGCACTCTGGCGCCAGCGCCAACGGTCATGGCACTTCCTGCCGATGCCGCCGAAGTCGCTGCCCGAACACGACCTGGCTGTCACGGTCTGTCGTGCGCGTGTCGCAGGGTGACACTTCCGGCGCGGCGCGGCGTATAATTGACCGTCACCTCAAGCTCACTCGATGAACTTCCTCTCGGCGCTCGTCGCCGGTGTTTTTGCCCTTTTTCAGGGCGCGACCATTCCGGCGGCCCCCGTGGGGTACGTCAGCGACTTCGCCAACATCCTGCCAGTTGATCGCGTCACCCTGATGACGCGGATCGCGGAGGACGTGAAGGCCAAGAGTGGCGGCGAAATCGCCATCGTGACGTTGGCCGACATCGGCGACCGTCAATCGTCGGAGATCGCGCTCCAGATCGGACGGCTCTGGAAGGTCGGGCAGACGGCGGCGATCGGAAATCGGTCGAGAAACGCGGGTGTGGTGATCCTGTTGGTGCCGAAGGAAACCAACAGCAGCGGCAAGGGCTCGTGCCGGATCGAAGTCGGTCAGGGCAGCGAAGGCTTCATCACCGATGGCATGTCGGGCGAGATCTGCCGCGAGGCCACCCCGTTCTTTCGCGAGGGGGACTATGCCCGCGGGCTGACGGTGGTGACCACGCTGGTGGCACAGCGTTTTGCGCAGGAGTTCGGCTTCGCGCTGGACACGACGCTGGTGCCGCGGCGGCGTGCCCAGAGCGCTCCAGAGGTCCAGATCAATCCGCTGCTGGTGCTGATCATCATCTTCATCAT
>CAYMQV010000237.1:0-6648 GCA_964392395.1 uncultured Gemmatimonadaceae bacterium | reverse complement strand
CCTACTCGCCGGCGCCGTACGCCCGGATGTAGTCCACTTCCAAACGGAACGGCCCGTCCTGGTCGTCCGCCATGTACAGCCCCACACCACGGGTGCGCGCCAGGTCAATCGGCGCGGCATTCACCGCCTGCCCGAAGATGGTGCTCCGAAGTGTGGCAAATGGCACGCGGATCAGCGTCCACTCCGTCGACGACGGGAACGCGGCCCGACGGGAGACGCTGCGCCCGTAGCTCCTCAGGCCATCATCGACCTCGACCTCGAACTGCCGACCACTGCCGCGCACCCGGAGCTCGAGCCCTACGTGGCCCGTGAGGTCGAGAGCACGTCGAGCTCGCACCGAGGTGAAGCCACCGCCTTGGGTCACGAGCGTGCCAGTGAAGCGGAGGGTGCCCGCCTCCACCGCCACGTATCCCGCGGAACGACCGCCCATGACGCCGTCGTTGACGACGTCCCATGACGCTTCATCGGCGCCGGCGAAGTCGAAGAGCGTTGCCGCCACTGGTACCGTCGGAGAAATCGGCGTGGACCATCCGCCCACGCCGAGCACGAGGAGCAGGGAGGGCAGGAGCCGCCGTGTTGCGCGTGGTAGACGCCACGTTGTCGGGCGGAGAAGCATGATGCCTGAGTCGGTCAGAGGTAGGCTCGCGTGGGACCTGCAGAGGGAATCCTCGCCACCCTGTCCGGGTTCCGAGCCGATCGGAAGAAGCGCTCGTTGTAACTCGGGGAATCCGCGGGTACTTCACGACGCTGAACTTCAATACCGTACAGCGTTCTTGCTTTGGAGAGCTGAATTTTCAACGAATGTGTGGGGGTGGCGTCCAGACGATGACTGGCTCCCATCGTGTGACCGGATCACGCGACGCGATGAGAATTGACCTGAACGCCCAGCGCGATCGTCACGGAAATTTCGTCACGACCCGTACACCCCGCTAATGCCACGTCGTCGCGAGGCCGATGTGCAGCAGGTTGCCACCGGCGCTCTGCCCGTAGAACGAACCCGCCCTGGCCGCGTAGAGCAACGTGGCGTAAGGCGTCAGCGAGAAATTGCGACCGACCCGGATGTCGTAGCCCGCGCCCGCGACGAGGCCGGGAGCGAACGTCTCGAGCCTGTCGGTCCGCCCGGCACTCCGGGTCGCGATCGAAATGGCCGAGATGCCGAGGCCAGCCTTGACGAAGAAACCACTCGCCTGCTTCGGGTACCACTGCGTCACGAAGCTCGTCCAGGTAATGGTCGACTCCGAGCCGTCGAGATCCGTCTTGCTCCAGCCCTCCCCCTCCCCCGCCAGGACGAGGTTTGGCTTGAGCGCACCGCCGAACATGAAGCGAAGGCCGCCGCCGCTCGCGCGATCGGAAGCGCACCCATCACAGGAGAGGCCAGCGCTACCGACGCCGAGGCCGACGGCGGCAGTGAAGCCCTTCCGGACCTGGGGATTCTGGGCACCGGCTGTTCCGGAACCCGCAAGCAGCGACAGCAGCAGCACAACAGGAATCAGACGCATGACAGCTCCGGCTTTGAGTAGTGGTTACGCCTGAACGGAAGAACCACTTAGTAGCGTATTGCGCCGCGCAGTCAGGCATACGGTGGTGCCGCGCGACGCGTGAGAGTCATGGAGCGGCGTTCATCCGTTCTCGGGATCAGCGCGCGCGGGTATCGCAGCGGATTGTGCGCGTGGTCTGAGCAGCCTCGCGCGCACACCGAATTGCTCACGGCGTCAGGTGCGGCCGGCCCGCCACGTGTGCTGCATGCGGCGTCGCCAGCACCGCATCGACACCGGCGCCGAGCAGCGCGCGCAACTCGCCGGCCATCACCTGCCACCGCGCACGCAATCGATCCACGTCGATCGCTCCACCAGCGCCGCGAGCCGCCGCGATGTCCGCGTCCACGCGCTGGCGCACGGTGGCCACGATCTGCTCGACGCCAGCCTGCTTCGACGCACCGACCACGCCGGCGTCCCATAGCGCGCCAAGCAGATACCGGTCGCCACCTGAGGCCAGCGAGAGCGTGCGACCCGCATCGGCATCCACGGCTCGATCCACCGGTACGACCAGTCCGACTCGCGCGAATGGCAGCGCCCAGTTGTCCGGCTGGTATCGTCCGCCGGGATTGGGCAGTCGCGTCCACGCGTGCAGCACCCACACGTGCGTTGCATCGACGCGTGCATCATGATGACCAGCGCGCGCGCCGCTCTCGTCGGCGAACAGTCCGCTGTGCTCGTGCCAAGCCGCGGGCCACCCGGGAACGCCGGTGGCCGCCTCACTGTCGCGCGTCGTCACGACGAATCCGATCCCGATGAGCGTTGGCCGACCGCCGACGGTGGCATAGCTGAGCAGTGTCGGGTGCGCCGGATCGAGCTGGCCCGAGATGAGCGACGGCCCATGCAACCAGTGTTCGCCCATGCCGGGAAAGTCGGTGCCGAGCCGCCGGTAACCATCGGCCATGGCGGCACGACGATCGGCGAATCGCGCACTGAGCGACTCGGCACGCATGGTGAAGCGATCGAGAAGCGTGTCGGGTGGCTGCGCCAGTGCACGCGCCGCGCCGCACGCGCACATGGCGGCGATGGTCACGCATCGCAGCAGAAGCAGGTGTGTCGTCACCGGATCTCCTCGAGGGCACTCTGCTTGGTGGCCTCGAGGAGCTTCGCCAGCAGCTCCGGTGATACTCCCTGCGGAAAGTGGCTGATGAGCGCAAGACGCCCAATCGTGGCGATCGATGGTCTGGCTCCGGCGCTCACCGCGTAGTCGCGGCCGAGCTTGCGCACGCCGAGCGACCGCACCGCGTTCCATCGGATCTGGCTGATGACCGAGGTCCGAAGCAGAACGCCCGCGGTGTCGACCGTCAGCAGCTCACCCTGCAAGGGCACACCACCGTTCATCAGCCGCACCGTGGCAGGTGCGCCTTCCGGGCCGAGCGTCCAAGGAATGTCCGATGCCTTCACGCCCCACGAGCAGGCAGTGCAGGCGAGTGAGGCGATCAGCATGCGTGTACGAGGCGCCAACGTAAGGCGGAGTGCGAGTCTGGCGCGAAGGAGGATGCGGGCGCTCATCGGACCGGGAGCTTGGAGGAATAGAAGTCGCGCTCGAACTGCTCCTGCCTGCTGGTCCACCGACGCAGCGCAGTCACCAGTGCCGCGTCGCCCGGCACGAACGGCGTCGTTCGCGTGGGCTCGGCGAGCCAGGCACCGCGGATCCACTCGCGATACCAACCCTGCCAGGCGATGAGGTAGGTGGTGGCGGTGTCGCGCACCGCGCGCGGTGCGCTGTCGGGGACAAACTCCAGCAGCATGCGCTGCCCAGGCCGCGTTTCGAGATAGCGATCGTCAGCGTCGGCCAGTGCGCGTACCGCCGCCGTGTCCAGCACTGGGCCGCGTTTCACCGCCGGCTCCGGCACGACCACGCGTTCGACGGCGAGAATCGTGGTCACCGGACGCGAGATCACGCCCGCCGCGCGCACCTCGTCGATGCGCCAGTTGTCGGCCACGAAGCGCAGCCTCACTCGCGTCGTCTTCGCATTTCGCGCGGCGCGCGGCAGCACGATGGCGACGTCGCGGAACGCGATCGGTCCCACATCGCCCAGCCGCGCGATGCCACGTTGCGCGTCGCCGTCGGGCACGCCAACACCCTCCACCGTTGCGCGCATGCCCATGCTGCGCGAATACCAGCGCGCCATGTCCACGGCCGATGAAATGTGCTGCAGGCCGTTATGCAGCCAGTCGGCGGCATCGCGACCGCCGAGCATGCCCTCGTACATCAGAATCGTGTTGAGGAGCGAGTTGCGCAGGCGCAGGACGATCGCCAGTGAATCGCCCGGCGGTAATGCCCCGACGTCGATGTCGATCCAGTCATCCACGTCGCCGTCGTGCGCCTGGCGCACAGTGTTCGGATCGGAAGCGAAGAGCCGACCGTCGCGCGCAGACAGCGTCCGGGCGACGTCGCGTCCGGCACGATCCACTGCCCGTGTGAGCGGGACGATCGCATCCAGCACCACCGGCTTCCCCGACTGATCAGGCACGACTACCTCGCCGGTGCCGTGCCGCACCGCCAGCAGTTCGACGTGGTTGATGTAGTGCGTCTCGAGCGCCTCGTTGCGCAGCTCGAGGCGCACACGACCGCTGGAATCCGCACGCATACGCAGCGGATCGACGTCGCGCTGTTCCATCAGCGGTGCAATGGCATACGAGAATCCCTCGGCTTGCAGCGGCGCCGCAGCGCCGGAATCGGCGTAAACGGTTGGGCAGGAGCCGAAGATCGCCGCTGCCAAAAACGCCGAACCAAACACGCCTGCCGCCGTCGCGGCGAGCGAGATGGCAACCGTCGGACCCGCGAGGAGCCTGGTCTCGAAAGTCTCGACGCCCACGACGCTGTCCATCGGCACTGCGGTGATATGAAACTGGACCGTACCGGAGAGCGCGTATCGCTGCCCATCACCGGACAGGCTGTCGTGCGTGACGGTCGCGCCGCGCTCGAAGACGATCGTACTGCCGTCGCGCAGGTGTGCCCTGAGCGGCGAGCGGATCATGGAGCGCGAGGCGTCTCCGGCGGCCGGCCGCTCGACGCGCCAGACGTCCGTCCGGTAGAACGTGTTGATGCAGCCGGCGATCACCGACGAGCCGAGCAGCAGGCCGACGAGCGCGGTGCGGCGGCGGTGCAGACGGGGAGGATGCACGCAGCAACTCCTGAGGTGGGGATGCGCAAGAGTGGGTGGCGGCACACGAATGGGCCATACGTCATGTGACGTAGGCAGGCGCCGGTGATTGGATGGTCGCGAGTCGTCCGCACCCACGGGTGTCGGCGGCGTCTGTCGTCGGCCTGTGTCCTCACTGCCTACGTCATCTGACGTATTGGGGTCGCCGAACCGAGAGTCAAGGTTGATGGCAGGGCGTCACCGCCTGCACTCCCCCGAGGTGATTCCGATGCCTCACCCTCCATCGACTCATCGCGACCCGCTGATCCGCGCCGCGCTGCTGGCTGCGCTTGCCCGACCGACGCGGTGGAGAAATGGATCGTGCACTGGCAGCAGGCGGAGGTGCGATCGAGACGTGTACCTCGCGGCCCCGAGGCGACAGTTCACCAGGTCGCTGGTCGCAGGGACGACACCCGACGTTCCCAACGCACTCTTCACTCACCGGACCCTGATCATGCTCACGAGAATCATCTGCCACGCCGTTCGGACTGCATGCCTCGTGGCGATGCTCACACTCGCCGCGTGCGTTCCTGTCACAGGAGGCTTCGACGCCGACCTCGATGACTATTTCCGCGCGGCGACCGCTACGCTGGCCGGCAGCTGGCGCGGATTCAGCGAGCCCCCGAATGACGAACTGCTCACGTTCCAGCTCTCCATCGCGCAGAGCGGCACGACTGTCACCGGCTCCGGCGTCATGCAGGAGAAGGGCCGATCCAAAACACTCCCCGTCACCGTCACGGGCTCGTACAATCAGCCGCGCGCCACACTCACGATCAGCGGTATGCAGTTCGAGGGCCCCGCGGTGACCGGCCAGCTCCGTGCCACCAACAGGATCGGGTACTTGGCCGACACCCTCGTGCTCACCGGCGCGAACCACGAACGCATGCTTCTCGTGTCCCTCAGCCGATCGTGAAGCACATGCCGCCATGCACATCGCTCAGCGCGCACGCCGCTGGGCGTCCGAGACCCCCGCCATGAAGTGATGCGCCCGACTGCGGAATCACGTCACTTCATCGCGAAACAATCCCTCGTGACTTCTCGCAACCTGCAATCGCCTGTCTTTTCGTTTGAACAAGATCCTTGAACGACGAGCGACGTGTCGCACTCCGCGCACCCGCTCAGGTCGCGTTCCGTACCTCACTCTGGAGTCCCCAACGCTTCGTGTCACAATCATCGGCGTCGTGACCGTGCTTCTGCTCACCCAGCCTGCGGGAGCGCAGCGTGTTCGTCCACAATTCGGGATCGACGTCGGCGCATCACTGGCCACCGTCACGGGCAACGAGATCGTGGGTGCGAAGACCAAGGTCGGCCCGTACTATGGCCTGAGCGCGATCGTCCAGCGGCCGGGCAGCGTCCTTGGGCTGCAGACCGGATTGTTCTACGTATCACGCGGGGCGAAGGTGAATGATCCGGATATCGATCCGGATATCACTGTGTCATTGAAGCTGAGCTACGTAGAGCTGCCGGTGATGCTGCGCATCGCACCGGTCACGAAGGCTGGTGGTGTGGTGCCGGCGTTCTTCGTCGGCACCAGCCTTGCGCTGCGGACGGGGGGCAAGGCGGTAGCCCGCAGCGTGAGCGTCGATTGCGACGACCCCGATCTCGACGTGCAGTTGAAGGGCTTCGACGTTGGTGTCACGCTCGGCGGAGAAGTGGCAATTCCCGCCGGTCCGCGCCTCTTCATCGTGCCGGCGGCGCGATTCGCGCAGAGCGTGACGTCGATCTCGGATCAGTCGGGCACCGATGCGAAGAACCGTACCATCCAGCTCGGGGTTGGGCTTCGGCGTCATCGGTAGGAAGAGGTCGAGGCGCACCGGTTAAGGGTGCACGGCGCGACGAAGCGTCTCGGTCGTGAGCGCACATCTCCCCACAGAGGCGAGGTGTGCGCGCGGGCCGTTCGCCACGCCACAGCCATCCCCCCTCATGGAATGCGTGGGCCTGCTCCCAGTTGCGCCTGCGTTCCC
>CAYMQV010000236.1:0-6712 GCA_964392395.1 uncultured Gemmatimonadaceae bacterium | reverse complement strand
CGCGTCGGATCGCCCTCGACGGCCACCAGATCGGCCAGCATGCCCGGTGCGACCGTCCCGATCCGATCGGACATCTCGAGCACCCTGGCGGCGGTCGACGTGGCCGATACCAGCGCCTGGACGGGCGTCAACCCATACTCGACCATCAGAACCAGTTCGCGCGCATTCGTTCCATGGGTGAAGACGCCGACATCGCTGCCGTTGGCGATGGTCACGCCGGCCTCGATGGCGGCTTTGACGCTGGTGCGTTTGCTCGCGATCCGCGCGGGCTCCAGCCCTGCGCCTTTCTTCCAGCCGCCGTATTGCGACACGGCGTCTCCGGCAGCGACGGTCGGCACGAGCGCAACGCCGCGTTCTTTCATGAGCCGAAAGATCTCGGGCGTGCCGTCGTCGCCGTGATCGATCGTCCTGACGCCGGCGAGGATTGCGCGGCGCATCCCTTCCGGCGTCGTCGCATGAGCCACCACATGTCGACCGCTCGACTCGGCAATCTCCACCACCAGATTCATTTCCGATTGTGTGAACGCCGGACGCGCCGTGCCGCCCGCGCCCCATCGGTAGTCGGCGTAGATCTTGATCCAGTCGGCACCGCGACGGATCTGATCGCGCACGACCCGTGAGAGCTCTTCAGGACCGGCGGCTTCTTCGGCGCCCTGTGGCACGTCGACTTCCGGCGCAAAACCGCCGGGCCCATAGCTCCCACGCATCACGATGGCGCGCGTCGTGACGATCATCCGCGGCCCTTCGATGATCCCCTGCTCCACTGCCTTCTTCAGTCCAACGTCAGCGTCGGCCGCGCCCTCGGTGCCGAGGTCGCGCAGCGTGGTGAAGCCGGCGCGCAGCGTGCGCTGCATGTGCACCGTGGCCCGCGCCACACGAAGTCCCAGCGGCTCCTTCAGGACCTGATCGTTCCAGGTCGCTTCGTCGTAGGGATGCAGCAGCACATGCGAATGCAGGTCGATCAGGCCCGGCATCAGCGTCATCCCGGGCAGGTCGATCACCGTTGCATCGGATGGCGCCTTCACCGCGCCGGGGGCACCGATGGCGGCGATCCGGCCGTTCTGCACCAGCACGACCAGACCAGCTTGCGCCGCCTGGCCCGTGCCGTCGAAGACGCGCGCTGGCCGCAGCAGCACCGATGTCTGCGCGCTGGCCACGCGGGGAGCGAGCGGCAGACTCGCACCGCAGGCCACGAGTTGCAGTACGCACGCGATGGTGCGGCGGAGTGTTTGCGTCATCGGCTGCACAGTGAGGGACGTGAGGCGGTCGGCGTCGCGCCAGCGGGAGCGTTCTCCCGTGGCCAGACATTGTCCGCCGGATCGCGGTCCGGGAATCGGCACGCCGGATCGAAGAGCACCTGCGCGATGCGTCGCTTGCCGAAGGTCAGCACCGCATCGAAGCTCCTCCGTCCGGAAAACCACACATCGGCCGGCCAGGTCACGATCGCCGTCACACTATCCTGCATGACGGCGTTTGGCATCGACGTGATCGCGGGGCCTATGGAGTCGAAGCGCACTCTCAGCACGACCGGTGACGGCATCTGACCATCCTGTCTGACGGTCACGGTGGTGCGTGAACCACGTGTCTGCATGTCGGCGATCGATCCGTCCACACGCTCGGTCGTGAACAGCCAGGCGTACCAGAACCAGCCGAGGTCACGATTGAGCGCCTTGTTCATGAAGAACATGTAGTCCCACGGCGACGGATGCCGGAACATCCAGGCTTGCGCCCACTGGCGTTGCGCGCGCTGCACCGCCGAATCACCGACGACCCCGCCCAGCATCGACAGCATCAGCGGCGTCTTGCTGTACGTGGTGAAGCCATACAACGAACCGGCGAAGTTGGCATTCCACATCATGGGCGGCTCTGATTCGTTGCCGCTGGTTGCGCCGTACGATTGACCCAGCCGATCGAGGTTGGGGGGACGCTTCATGTTGTCTGCGCCCGAGAGGATGTTCATGTACTGGTTGAACCCTTCGTCCATCCAGCCGTACCAGGTTTCGTTGTTGCTGACCACCATCGGCCACCACTGATGTCCTGTCTCGTGATCGGCCGCGCCCGAGTTCGAGTTGATGACCATCGGGTACTCCATGCCGGCACTCGGTCCGTCCTGGAGCGTCATCTGCGGAAACTGATACGGGAACCAGAGCGCCGAATAAAACTCGAGCGCGTGACGCGTGATGCCGAGCGCATTCGCAAAGAGCGGGGCGCGGCCGGGAAGGAAGTACTGATGGACCGGAATGGCACCCTTGCCTGGAATCATCGCACGTGTCGCCTGCCAGACGAACTTCTTCGCGGTGGCCCACGCGAAGTCGTTGACGCTGTCTGCGACAAAATGCCAGACCAGGCGGTCGCCGACCGCCGTGGCCTGTCCGGGGCCGATCTCCTCCGGCCCGACGATCGTGGTCGTGCTGTCGCTCGAGAGCACACGGGCAAGCCGTTCGCGCGCGGTGACGGTGAGCACCTGCTCCGGATTCTGCAGCACGCCGGTGCCACTGACGATCCAGCCACCCGGCACGTCGATCCTGACATCGAAACGGCCGAAGTTGTTGTAGAACTCGGAGGGGCCGAGATACTGCTCCGGGTCCCATCCGCGCAGGTCGTCGTAGACCGCAACGCGCGGAAACCACTGTGTGGGCTGAAAGAGCGAATCAGCCCAGCGCTGTGTCATGCGATGCCCTGAGCCCGGCCCGCCGGGAAGGGCGTGATTCCATTCGATTTCGATGGTCGCGGTGGTCCTGGGCTGGATCGCTCGCGCCAGCATCACGCGCGCGAGCGTCGAGCGAAGACTGAGCGCGATGGGCGCGGTGACGGACATGCCGCGTGGCGTCGATGGGTCGAGCGCGACAACCGTGCCATTGATGCGAATGGCGTTGACGACCATGCCATCGGTGAGCTGTGCCGGCACCCAGGGCAATGCGCGCGGATTGCTGCCGATGAAATGATTGGCATCGAGGCGCAGCGCGATCTGCGTCAGGGAATCCGGACTGTCGTTATGCAGTGTGATCGTCTCGGTGCCGGTGAGGCGCTGCGCGGGCACATCGAGTCGGGCCCGGATCACGTAGTCGGTGCGCAGTTGCCAATACTTCGGCCCGGGCCGTCCGGTCGAGTCTCGTGTTCCCCGCGCGAACGCGGCACGGATGGCATCCGTCATCGGGATGTCGCGGCGGATGGCGCGGTCGGGCCACTCTGGCGGTGCGGACTGCGCGTGGCCGGTGCTGGCGAAGAGTGCGGCCATACCGAGGACGGTACGCCGACGCAGGAAGTGTCTGAGACGAGTCATGGGGAATCGTCGATGGAGACGGCGGCAGGCGCAAGAGCGCAGCGTGAAAACCGCTGCTCGGGCGCGCACCGTGGGGCGCTCAGCGCGCGCGGCGACGCAGCCCCGCAACGCAGAACGCCCCCCGGGAATACCGGGAGGCGTTCTGACTGATCGCAGGAACCGCGAACGGCTACCAGCGGTAGTGTGCGAAGGCCTTGTTGGCCTCGGCCATACGGTGCGTGTCTTCCTTCTTCTTGATCGCGTTGCCTTCGCCCTTGCTGGCGGCGATGACTTCGGCGGCCAGGCGCTCCGGCATCGACTTCTCGTTGCGGTCGCGCGAGTAGCTGATCAGCCAGCGCATCGCCAGCGCGGTGCGGCGGTCTGGACGGACTTCGACCGGCACCTGATACGTGGCACCGCCAACACGGCGGCTCTTCACTTCGACCACAGGCTTCAGGTTGGTGAGCGCCTGCTTGAAGATGTTCACGCCGGGCTGGCTGGTGCGTGCTTCCACCAGGTCCATCGCGGCGTAGAAGATCTTCTCTGATGTGGCCTTGCGGCCCTGCAGCATCAGGTTGTTGATGAACTTGCTGACAGTCTGGCTGTCGTAACGGGCATCAGGCAGAATGATGCGCTTGACGGACTTTTTGCGGCGGCTCACTTCTTCTTGCCTCCCTTGGCGGCGGTCTTCGCCGGCTGGCCCGCCTTCGGCTTCTTGGTGCCGTACTTGGAACGGCTCTGGTTACGGCCGTTCACGCCCGAGGCGTCGAGCGAACCGCGTACGATATGGTAGCGCACACCCGGCAGGTCCTTCACGCGGCCGCCGCGCACGAGCACGATGCTGTGCTCCTGCAGGTTGTGGCCTTCACCCGGGATGTAGGCGATGACTTCGATCTGGTTGGTCAAGCGAACTTTGGCGACCTTGCGGAGCGCGGAGTTCGGCTTCTTCGGCGTCGTGGTGTACACGCGGGTGCAAACACCCCGCTTGAACGGGTTCGACTTGAGTGCCGGCGACTTGCTGTTCTCCACCACGTCCCTGCGGGACCGGCGGACGAGCTGATTGATAGTAGGCATTGCCTCTGAGTGTTCGGACCCCGACATCTACGTGGATCGCTCCCCGGGGCGGGGGCGGCACGGAACAGACGCGGTAAACTAGGGGGGACAGCCTTGTTGGTCAACCGCGAAGCAGTAGGCGCATTCGGCTGCGCCCGTGACTCCCGTCGCCCGTGAGGTCGACCGCTCCGGCTCACTGACCGGGCAACAACCGCCCAACCGCCCACCGCGCGTTCACCATCACCCCGCGCCGACGGCCCAGTGAGGCTTGTGCCGTTGCCCCTTCGTAAAGCGACACCGGAATCGGCGATGCCCTGATCGCCGGCAGCGCGAGCCGTGACTTCTCCGCCGCCCGTCACCGCTCAAGCCTCGACTCGCTGGTTGCGCTGTACGGAGCGCGCGTCGTGCCGGTCGAACCGGACATCCGCACAAAAGTGGCGCAAGCATGACGACGCGCGCCTGCACGGCCTTCGCCGCAAAGCAGGCTGTGGCTCACGCGGCCGGCCGGCATCACGCCAGTTGCAGCGCGTGCGAGACGGCCGAGTAGAGCTCCTCGGCACGAAAGGGTTTCTGCACGAAGCCTGCAGGCTCTCTACCGACGAATTGCGCTGCAACTTCGCGCTCCCGATAGCCACTCGTGAGGAGCACGAGGACGTCGGGTTCGAGACGTCGCAGCGCCGCCAAGGTCTCCACGCCCCCCATCCGAGGCATCGTGAGGTCGAGGATGACGAGGTCAAAGCCTGCCGGCGCCTCGCGGAACCGGTCGAGGCCATCGAAACCATCCACGGCAACAACGACCTGAAAGCCGCGGCGCTCGAGCAAGCGGCGCGCCACGACGCGCACCGTCTCATCATCGTCGATGATGAGGACGGTCCCGACGCCGGACCCGTGCGCTGGCGGCGCACTCAACGGTGCCGGTGGCATCAACACGTCGCCGACCGGAAGCAGGATCCGAAACGTCGACCCATGACCTGGGGCACTCTGGATGCTGATGCCACCGCGGTGGCCGCGCACAATCCCGAGCGTGGCGGCCAGACCAAGCCCCCGCCCCGTGAACTTCGTGGTGAAGAATGGATCGAAGACTCGCGCCACCGTCGCCTCACTCATGCCTTCACCGGTGTCGGACACTTCGACGAAGACATACTCGCCGGCTGGGAGACGGTCGCCGAGGTACGTCAACTCGTCGGTATCCGCGGTGAGTCGCTGATCGCCGGTGCGCACGTGGATCATGCCACCGGTCTCGCCCACCGCGTCGGACGCATTCGTGATCAGGTTCATCACCACCTGGCGGAGTTGTGTCGCATCGGCCTCGATCAGCGGCAGCGACGGTTGCAGTTCGAACGCCAGCACAGCCTGTTTCGAGAGCACGGTGCGCAGGAGCGCGCCCATTTCCGACACCAGCTCGGAGATGTCGACGGGCTCGACCACGAAGCGTCCGCGTCCCGAGTAGGCGAGCATCTGTCGCGTGAGATCGGATGCGCGCTGTCCGGCCCTCTCGATGTCGACGACCGGGGCATACGCCGGCGATTCCGGTGGCAGGTCGAGGAGGGCCAACCCGGCGTTGCCGAGTACCCCGACGAGAAGGTTGTTGAAGTCGTGCGCGATACCGCCTGCGAGCACCTCCAGCGACTCGAGCTTCTGCGCGTGCAGCAGCTTCTGCTCGAGTTGCAGGCGTTCCGCAACGTCGCGACGGGCATCCGTGATATCGTCGATCGTGCCGACTCGACCGACTACCGCGCCCGCATCGTCCCTGATGGCGGCACTGTGCGCGAGGACCCAGCGCTCGACACCATCGCCCAGCACGAGGCGGAACTCCCCGCGGAAATCGTGGCCGCCGCCGCCGAAGCCGAGCCACGACTCGGCAATCCGCTCGTCGTCCACGTGCACGCGGGAGGCGAAGCCGAGAGTGAGCAGCGTCGCCTCACGCTGGTCCCAGATGCGCTGCAGGCACGGATTGGCGTACGTACAGTGCCCCTGGGCGTCCGCGAGGAAAATACCGATCGGTGCGGCTTCACCGAGTGTGCGGAACCTGCCTTCGCTCTCGCGTAACGCGGTCAGGGCGCGTTCGCGATCCGTGACGTCCTTCGCCAGCATCACGGCGCCCGCAGGACCATCTTTTGAATTGCGGAGGGCGCCGAAGCTGATTTCGTAGGCCCGCATCGCCTCAGGCGTTTTCCCGAAGACGGAAAACTGCGTCGGGGCGTTCCCCCCGATCGCTCGTTCCCACATGGCGATCGCCGCATCCCGTTGCTCGGCTGGCAGCACCAGCAGCTTCTCGCGCAGCGAGTCACCAACGGCGATCGGTACACCCCAGAGCGTGGCGAAATCATCCCTTGCGCCCTCGTTCATGGCCACGACACGCAACGACTGATCGACGCCGACGACACGATCCGGGCT
>CAYMQV010000235.1:0-6717 GCA_964392395.1 uncultured Gemmatimonadaceae bacterium | reverse complement strand
ACCCAGCCCATCCCTTCATTGGTTTTCGCCTTGACGCTCACTCCCTCAGCAGGCAGGCCGAGCGCCGTGGCCAGCGCGCTGCGCATCGCGTCACGATACGGCAGCAGCTTCGGCCGCTCGACGATGACGGTGACATCGACCTGCGCGACGCGCCAGCCACGTGCCTCCGCGGCCTGACATGCGAGGCGAAGCATCTCAATCGAGTTGCGGCCGCGGTTCGCCGGATCCGTATCCGGGAAGAGTTCACCGATATCGCCCGCGCCCGCCCCGCCGAGCACGGCGTCGGTCAGCGCGTGGCACACGGCATCCGCATCAGAGTGTCCCACGAGCTTGACCTCGCCGGGGATCTCGATCCCGCCGAGGATCATCGGCCCGCCAACGCCAAAACGGTGCGAGTCGTAGCCAATGCCGGTTCGAACCGGCAACGCCGGCGCGAAGGTGGGTGGAAACGAGACGTCGAGCATCTCGATGCCGGCCAGCGGATCAGGCGCACCGGGCTGACGCAGCACACCTCGCGCCTCCGGAAACACGCCCCAGAGCAGTGGCGCGGTCACGCCGGACGATGCCAGGAGTTTCCCGGCCCAGGTGCGCTGATCCTGCGCCGCGGCCATCAGCATGTCGGCATCGGAAATCTCCGTTGCGCCACACTGCTCGGAGATTCGTCCGGCACGCTCGAGCAGGAGTTCTGGCGCGTCATCGACCTCGGCCGGCAATGCCCCGGTGCGCGCGAGGTGGATGTCGCGGCGTGCATCGAGCTGCAGTGCCGCCGGATTGACGCCGAGCAATCGCAGCGCCGTCTGTGTTCCTTCCGCAGCCGGTTCGAGGAGGCCCAGCAGCAGATGCAGGGACGACAGGGATGGGTCGCCGGTACGCTCCATCTCGACCATTGCGAAATCGATGGCCTTGCGGGCGGCAGGCTGGAACCGGACAGGCATGTGCGGAAGGTTCGGGGGAACGGATCAGTGACAGCCGGTACGACGGGTGTTCACGCGGCGACGGCGGACGCGAGCGGAAGAATCGAATAGTCCTGCCGACGCCGCGCGGCGGTGAAACCGGCGTCGTGGATGAGTCGTTCCAGTTCGTCGGTGGTGGTCCGATAGGTGGTGTTCGCCGCCGACACCACGTTCTCCTCGATCATCAGCGACCCGAAATCGTTGCAGCCGTATCGGAGCGCCATCTGGCCAACCTTCATCCCCATCGTGACCCAGCTGCTCTGCAGATTCGGAACGTTGTCGAGCACGATGCGGCTGATCGCGACCGTGCGCAGATATTCGGTCGCGTCGGTCTTCTGCATGTGCGAGAACTCCGGTGTATTCTCGGGCTGCAACGGCCAGGTGATGAACGCGGTGAAGCCGCCGGTGCGAGCCTGCAGGGCTCGCACCCGATCGAGGTGTTCGATGCGCTCGGCCAGCGTCTCGCCCAGGCCGTACATCATCGTGACCGACGTCTTCATTCCTTCCTGGTGTGCGATTTCCATCATTTCAAGCCAGCGGTCTGCCCCCGCCTTCTTGGGTGCGGCATAATCGCGGACCCGCTGCACCAGGATTTCTCCACCACCGCCGGGAATCGAATCGAGTCCGGCCACCTTCAATTCGCGGATCACCTCGCGGGGATCCATGCGGAAGAGCGTGGCGAAGAAGTCAATCTCGCTCGGGCTGAATCCGTGAATGTGAATCGGATGATTCCGCTTGATGTAGCGCAACAGGTCGAGATACCATTCGAACGGGATGTACGGATTGTGCCCACCCTGAATGAGGATCTGGATGCCGCCGAGTTGCTTCGTCTCCTCGATCTTCAGCCCGATCTCTTCGAAGGAGAGCGTGTAGCCCTCCTTGTGCTTTGGCCGACGGTAGAACGCGCAGAACCCGCAGTCGGCCACACAGACATTGGTGTAGTTGATGTTGCGGTCGACGATGTACGTCACCACGCCGTCCGGATGCAACGCTTCGCGCACACGGTCGGCTTCCAGCCCCAACTCGAGGAGTGAAGCCTGCGTATAGAAATCGAGGATGTCGCGCATGTTGCCTCAGGCTGCCGACAGAAACACGAGTGGACGCGCTGCAATGCGACCCACTGCGTCAAGCCGACGATAGAACTCGGTGAGCCCCCGCAGGTGCGGAAGCGAAAGACGATAGTCCAGCCCACTGAAGTACGATTCACAGATACTGCTCGGCACACCGGTGACGGCGGCCGCCTGCTCCGCCAGTATCGGCAGATGTGTCACGCCCCAGTCGCGCGATGCGATCAGTCCCGCGTGCACCCGCAGGGCATCGGCCACCGGCGTGGTGCGCTGGGCCACCCACACGGCAAAGACGAAGGGCAATCCCGTCCAGGCCTTCCATTCGAGTCCGAGATCGATGTGCTGCGGGTACAGCAGGCTTGCCTGGTGTGTCCCTGATGACAGCAACAGCGCGGCATCGCCGATCACGAGGCGGGCGTCATGGGGAGCATCCCCGAAGTGCGCGATATCCGCGCTCTCGGCGTCCGCCGGCACCAGACGTGGCGTCACTCCCCATCGTTCCCGGAACAGCAGTCCGAGCAATTCCACGGACGTCATGCTGCTGCGCGAGACGAGGACGGTGGCCCCATCCAGATCCGCCACCGGGCGCTTGCTGAAGAGCATCACGCTGCGCACCGGGCCGTCGCAGGTGATGGCCAGATCGGGGAGCAGCAGATAGCGGTCGGCATGCAGTGCATACTCGACGGCACTGATGACGCTCACGTCGAGTGTGCCAGCGGCCATTTTTGCATTCAGCGCACTCGGAATGCCATCGTACATCGTCGCGTCGAGCGGCACGATCCCGCGGTCCACCGCCCCGTACACCGGGTAGGTGTTGATGTACGGAATCCGTCCGACGCGGAGCATGTCAGGCCGCCACGCCAATGGCGTCGGTTGCGGCGCGATCAAACCGGCGAATCACGCGGTAGAACGAGTCGCGCTCGGCGGGTTCCTTGCCGGCGCCGCGGATCAGCCTGAGCAACTCGTCGAGTGTCATGCCCTGCTGCGTGGTGGCGCCGACCGCATGATAGATCTTCTCGCGCACCACGGTGCCCTCGATATCGTTCACGCCGAACGCCAGCGCAATCTGGGTCAACGACGGTGATACCATGATCCAGTGCGACTTGATATGCTCGAAGTTGTCGAGGAACAGGCGACCGACCGCCAGGTTACGCAAGTCGTCGAAACCGGTGGTGCTGGTGCCCTGCCGGCCAAGCTGTTTTCCGAGTTCGTTGTCGTCCGGGTGATACGCCAGCGGGATGAACGCCAGGAACCCTCCGGTGTCATCCTGCAGGTCGCGCAGCATCGACATGTGCTCGACGCGGTCCTCGATGGTCTCCACGTGGCCATAGAGCATCGTGCAGTTGCTGCGAATGCCGAGGGCATGTGCCGCACGATGCACATTGATGTAGTCTGCGCCACCGAGTTTTTTGTCGGCGATCACGTCACGCACCGCCGCGCTGAACGTCTCGGCGCCGCCACCAGGCATGGTATCGAGCCCAGCGTCCCGCAGCGCGATCAGCACATCGGTCCACGACATTTTCTCGATGCGCGCGATGTGCGCGATCTCGACGGCTGTGAGCGCCTTGATGTGGACCTGCGGATGGGCCGCCTTGAGCGCCCGGAACATCGTGGTGTAGTACTCCAGTCCGGCTGCCATGTCGAGGCCACCCACGATGTGGAACTCGCGCGTCATGCTGTCGGTGGCCTGCGCCGCTTCGGCCAGCACCTGCTCGAGCGTGTAGCGATAGGCACCGGCCTCCTTCGGCAAACGGGCATAGCCGCAGAAGACGCAGGTCTTGCGCAGCACGCAGACGTTGGTCGGATTGATGTGCTGGTTCGACGCGAACGTGACGACATCGCCGTGCCTGGCGCGATTCACCGCATCGGCGAGATGCCCGACGCCGAGCAGGTCGGCAGAGCGGTAGAGCGTGACCGCATCCGCCGCGCTGAGCCGTTCGCCGCGACGCACCGTTTCAGCGATCGGGTGGAGCGCAGCATCGCGCAGACGGTCGAGAAGAATGGTTGGCACGACGGTCATGCGATGACTACTCCTGATATCGTCGGACGGCGATCGACACGTTGTGACCGCCGAATCCAGAGCTGTTGCTGAGCGCCACCGTCACGCGGCGTTCCGTCGCGGTGTTCGGCGTGATGTCCAGGTCGCACAGTGGATCGGGCGTGGTGTAGTTGATGGTCGGTGGGATGATGCTGTCGCGCATGGCCAGCGTGCAGGCGATGAATTCCACTGAGCCAGCCGCGCCGAGCATGTGCCCAGTCATCGACTTGGTGGAACTGACCGACAGCGCATCCGCATGCGAGCCGAACACGGCACGAATCGCCAGACACTCGTTGGAGTCGTTCAATGGAGTCGACGTCCCGTGCGCATTGATGTAGTCCACTGCCGATGGCTCCACTCCCGCGTCCTTGAGGGCCAGACGCATTGAACGCTGCAGCCCTTCGTGGGCATCAGGCTGGCCGGTGAGGCTGTGCGCGTCACCCGTCGCCCCGTAGCCGATGACCTCTCCATGGATGTACGCCCCACGACGGCGTGCATGTTCCAGTTCCTCCAGGACGACAATGCCTGCTCCCTCACCCAGCACGAAGCCATCGCGCGTCTGGTCGAAGGGGCGGGAGGCGTGCGTGGGGTCGTCGTTGCGACTCGACATGGCACCCATGCTGGCAAAGCCGCCCACGGACATCGGCGTGATGGCCGCCTCCGACCCACCGGCGATGATCACGTCGGCGTCACCGTACATGATCGTCCGCATGCCCATCCCGATCGCGTGGGCACTGGTGGCACACGCCGAGACGGTCGCGAAATTCGGTCCACGGCAGTTGAACTGCATCGAGACGACGCCGGCGGCGATATCGACGATGTACATCGGCACAAAGAACGGCGAGATCCGCTTCGGCCCACCGGTCATGTAATTGGTGTGCTGATCCTCCATCGTCTTCAAGCCGCCGATGCCGCTGCCGATGATCACGCCGCAGCGATCCGGGTCGAAGCCCCCGTCGGCCAGCCCAGCGTCACGCATTGCCTGCACCGAGGCCGCGACCGCGTACTGCGTGTACAGGTCAGCGCGCTTCGCTTCCTTGCGTTCCATGTATTGCGTGACATCGAAGCCCTTCAGCTCGCACGCGAACCGCGTCGCGAACTTCTCCGCGTCGAATTTCGTGATCGCCCCTGCTCCGCTCACACCGGCGCGAAGTGCGGCCCAGGTCGTCGCCACATCGTTCCCGACGGCCGTAAGGCATCCGAGGCCGGTGACGACGACCCTCCGTTCTCTCATCAGCCCTGCACCTTGGAATTCAGATAGCCGAGCGCGTCTCCGACCGTGCGGAGCTTCTCAGCATCCTCATCGGGGATGTCGATGTCGAACTCCTTCTCGAATTCCATCACAAGCTCCACGATGTCGAGGCTGTCGGCCCCGAGATCTTCGATGAAGCTCGCTTCATGGGTCAGCTTATCGCGCTCGACACCGAGTTCGCGCTCGATGATCGTCTTCACCTTCTCCGTATGGTCTGCCATTTCCGCTCCGTGCACTGGGTGAGGCGTGGGTGGTCTCTCGAGGACGGTGTGCTGCCCTCTGGGGCGAACATTACATCACCATGCCGCCATCCACCACGAGTACCTGCCCCGTGATGTACGACGCGTGGTCCGAGGCGAGGAAAGCCACCGCCGATGCGATATCGGCGGGACTCCCAAGCCGCTCCAGTGGAATCTGGCCTTCGAGGGCCTTCCGCTGGTCCTCGCCGAGGGCGGCGGTCATGTCGGTGGCGATGAAACCCGGCGCCACCGCGTTGCAGAGGATATTGCGTGACGCCAGTTCCTTCGCGACCGACTTGGTGAGGCCGATCAGCCCCGCTTTGCTCGCCGCATAGTTGGCCTGCCCGCGATTGCCGATGACGCCAACGACGCTGCTGATGTTGATGATCCGCCCGCTGCGTCGCTTCATCATGCCGCGCGACGCCGCGCGAATGCTGGCGAACGCGCCTCGCAGATTCGCGTCGATGACGGCGTCCCAGTCATCGTCCTTCAATCGCACGATGACGTTGTCCTTCGTCAGCCCTGCATTGTTGACCAGAATGTCCAGCGTCCCGAAGGCCAGTTCGACATCGGCGACGAGTGCGCTGACCTGTGCGGTGTCGCTCACGTCGCAGGCAAACCCCTTGGCGCCATGGCCGATCTCCACGGCGGCCGCTTCCGCGCGCGACAGGTCACGACCGACCACCGCCACGCGCGCGCCGGAACCGGCGAGTGTCTCGGCGATCGCCCGGCCGATGCCACGAGTACTCCCGGTGACGAGCGCCACCTTGCCCGTCAGATCGATCTGCATCATGCTGGTTGGAGTGCGAGGAGCGTGTCGAGTTGCGCTGCAGTACCGGCCGGCAGCACGTTGGCCTGAGGAATGATCTTCCGGATGAGTCCGCCGAGCACGTGCCCCGGCCCGAGCTCAATGAAGGTGATACCCGGAAAGTCGGCTGCGATGTGGCGAATCGTCTCGGTCCACCGCACGGGAGCCATGATCTGATCGCCCAGGAGTTGCCGCGACGCTTCCGCACCGGTCACCGGCATGCCGGTGATGTTGGCATAGACGGGAATGCGCGCATCGTGCATTCCCACGTCGGCCAGCGCTGCTTCCCATCCGGTTCGCGCGCCCTCCATCAACGGCGAGTGGAATGCGCCGCTGACCTGCAGTCGCATGCACTTCCGA
>CAYMQV010000234.1:0-6722 GCA_964392395.1 uncultured Gemmatimonadaceae bacterium | reverse complement strand
GCTAATAGCTTTGGGGTACAACTGCCGAGCGCCGTCGAACAGGCGATGAAAGCGAGAGTTGCGCGCATGCTCACTGGTGGTTCCTGTGCGGTTTCCGACGATGTGTGCCCCGAACCGATCCCCGAGGTTCAGGGCTGGTGCATACACCGGACCATAACACTCGGCGAGGTTCGGAGGCGCTATCATCCGGGGGTACCGCGTCGCGAGATCCCGGGCGACAGGGTTTGCGGCCAGGACTTAGACATCGGCAAGTCCAAGCGCGCGACGCAGGGCGGTGGGCAGCCGCGCGACCTTGCCGGCGCGATCGAGTCCGATGAGCGTCGTCGTTGCGGTGACAAGTGTCACTGACCGCTCTGCATGCGAGATCACATACCCGAAGGTCATGGTACGCGAACGTATCTCCGTCAGCGTCGTCGTGACGCGGATCAAGTCGTCGTAACGCGCGGGCGCCAGAAAGCGCAGCGACGCGTCCGAGACCGCAAGCCCGACCCCAAGCCGCTCAATCTCGGCGTACGAGCGGCCGAACTGGCGAATCAGTTCGGTCCGACCGACCTCGCACCAGATCAGATAATTCGAGTGATAGACGACGCCCATCTGATCTGTTTCCGCATAGCGGACACGGAGATCGAGGACGCAGGCAGGCTGTGGATCGAGCAGGGGCACGAGAGCAGGGGCAACGAGGATTTCAATGCGATGGCGAAGTTGGTCCATCGCGGTCCGTTTTGTCAAAGCGCGAGGAAGCAACTAATCTCCACTGGTGCACCAGTTTCCCATCTATCTCCTGTCGGATGCCCACGTCGGCGCGGCTCCCGCCGCCACGACGGCGGCGCTGGTGCACTTCTTCCGACGCCTTCGCGGTCGGCCAGGCTCACTGATCCTGAATGGCGACATTCTCGATTTCTGGTTCGAATGGCGCCGCTCGATTCCCTCGTTTGCGCTCCCGGTTCTCGGCGCGATGACGGAACTTCGCGCCGCGGGCATGGCAATCAATTGGATCGCCGGGAACCACGACTGCTGGGGTGGTGCCGTGCTGCGCGACGTGGTCGGCGTGGAGTACCAGACCACGCCGCTGCGCGTCCGGGCTGGCAGCTGGGACCTGGAAGTGGAACACGGTGACGGGCTTCGTGCTGATGCGGACCGTCGGTATCTGTTTGTGAAACCGATTCTCCGGCACCCCCTTTCGGTGTGGGCCTTCAAGCTGATACACCCCGACTTCGGGACGCGACTGGCGCTGGGTACATCGGAAGCCAGCCGCGTACATCGTGCGGAAGACAATGGTGTGGGCCTGCGCGATGTGGCGCTTCAACGAATCGCTCGACCGGGAGGCCCCAATCTGGTGGTGTTCGGGCATTCGCACGTGGCGGGGTTGACTCGAGCGCCGAACGGCGGCGTCTACGCGAATCCGGGCGGATGGGGCGACGTCCCACGGTATCTGAAGCTGACCAGCCACCGGGTCGAGCTGCTCGAACCGATGGAATCAGGCGAAGACCGTTGTCTCGATTACGTCGAGCATGGGTCCGATGAATCGCTGCCCGACACGACGGAACGTTTCAGGCGCGTCGGTGGCGACGAAACGATGCCGGTCGGGACCGATCGGGCCTGACGACTCGAGCGATTGCTGCTGGAGCACAGCACGGAGCGTGATGGCCGTCTCGGCGGCGGAATCGACCAGCGCGACGTCGCGACCGACTACGTCGCCAATGACAGCTGCGAGGAGCGGATAGTGGGTGCATCCAAGCACCAGCGTGTCAATTCCCGCGTCGCGCATCGGGGCGAGGTAGGCCTCGGCGATCAGCCGGGTCGCGGGGTGATCAACCCATCCCTCTTCCACCAGCGGTACAAACAGAGGGCACGCCGAACTGATGACCGTGGCTTGCGCCGAAAGCGCCGCGATCGCCCGACGATAGGCGCCGGAATTGATTGTCCCCGACGTCCCGATCACACCGATCCGTCGGTTTCGCGTGGCACTCACTGCGGCGCGCGCACCAGGTTGCACGACGCCGATCACCGGCACGCTGCACTCACGCTGCAGCGTCTCGAGTGCGTGCGCCGTCGCGGTGTTGCAGGCGATGACGATTGCCTTGACGTGCTGCTCGAGCAGGAACGCCGAGATCTGTCGACTGTAGCGCACGACCGTTTCCGGGCTCTTCGGTCCGTAGGGAACGCGCGCCGTATCGCCGAGGTAGAGGACGCGCTCATTCGGCAGGTCGCGCATGATGGCTGCGGCAACGGTGAGACCACCGATACCGGAGTCGAAGACACCGACCGGAGCGTCGTTCACCAACGGAACTGCGCGCCGATACCTGGTCCGACCGGGGTCTGCTGGATCGCCACGCGCGCCGGCAGGTCCCACAGATTCGCCGCAACGTACGCATCCGCTCCAGCGAGCAGGTGATTGAAGATCCAGGCAGCGAGCCAATCCTCGAGGTGGAGTCGCCGGGCATTGATCAGCCGGGGATCCACCGATGGAGTCCTGGTCACCGACTCGCCGAGCGAGGGATCACCGACGGTGATTGAGTCGAGACGCTGCAACGCTTTCGCACTCCGAAGGTCGGCCCGCGATTTTCCGACCATGTAGATCATGCCCAACTCGGCGGACGCGAAAATCGTGGCGGCCGTCGAACGCCGGAGCGCACTCTGTCCCCACCCTGGCACGAGCAGCGAATGCAGAAACGCGGCCTTCGGCGAGATCGGCGGGCGCAAGAGCGAGTCTGGAATGCTGTTGGGTATCCGCCGCGCCGGTCGCGGCACAACCGTGTCCCGCCTGACAGTATCAAGAGGCGGTGGCACTGGAACTCGCTGCGCCTCGACCGCAGGTACCGCCGCCGCGAGCGTGGCGCCCACGCAGACGATGCGCCGCAGCAGACGCAGGACAGGTCGTCCCGGCACCGCAGCGCTCGCAGACACTCAGGCGTTGGGCAGACGAACGATCGCTTCGATCTCGACGCGAACGTCGCGCGGCAGGCCCCGTACCGCAACGGTGCTGCGGGCTGGCCGGTTGTCGCCGAAGTGACGTGCGTAGACTTCGTTCATTGCCTGAAAATCGATCATCTCCTGCAGAAACACCGTCGTCTTGACGACGTCCTGCAACGACGCGCCCGCTGCAGCACACACGGCCGCAAGATTCTTCATGACCTGTTCCGTCTGTGCGGCAACATCACCGGGCACCACAGTCATCGTGGTCGGATCCAGGGCAATCTGGCCCGCCGTGAACAAGAGGTTGTCGACGGCGACGGCCTGCGAGTACGGGCCGATTGCGGCGGGGGCGCTGGGGGTGCTGATCACACGCTTGGTCACGACGACTCCTCGATGAATGGAACCCTAGAACAAACCAATGGCACGACCCGCGCCATCGACGCCGATCCGAGCCGCCGCCGGCACCGCAGGCAGCCCCGGCATGGTCATGATATCACCGGCCTGAGCCACCACAAACCCTGCCCCGGCGGCCGGATAGACATCCGAAATCTGTACACGGAAGCCATGCGGTGCGCCAAGCAGCGCGGGATTGTCGCTGAACGATGACTGCGTCTTCGCGATGCAGACAGGCGTCGCGCCGAGGCCCTGACGCTCGAGCTCTCGAATGGAGCGCTCTGCTCTTGGGGAAAAGTCCACGCCGTCTCCACCGTACACCCGCGTCACGATCGTTCCGATCTTCTCCCGGATGCCGAGCGTGACGTCGTACAGCGGCGTGAAGGATGGAGGCTCGGTTTCCAGCACATCGAGCACTGCCGTCGCGAGCGCTTCGCCACCCGCACCGCCATGCGCCCAGACCTCGCACAGCGCTCCCCTGGCTCTCGACCGCTGAACCGCACTCAGAACGGCCTCCAGCTCCTCATCACTATCGGAGGTGAACCGGTTCACGGAGACCACCACCGGAACACCGAACTGCCTGACATTCGCAATATGGCGTTCGAGGTTTGCCAGCCCCCGGACGACCGCTTGGACATCCGGAGTCGCGAGTGCGCTCCTGGGCGCGCCACCATGGAGTTTCAGGGCGCGCACCGTCGCAACGATGACCGCGACGGCGGGCGTCAGGCCACCGGCGCGCGCCTTGATGTCGAAGAACTTCTCGGCGCCCAGATCAGAGCCAAAGCCCGCCTCGGTCACGACGACGTCACCGAGTGCGAGGGCCGAGCGGGTGGCAATCAGTGAATTGCAGCCGTGCGCAATGTGCGCGAAAGGACCGCAGTGGATCAGCGCCGGTCCTCCCTCCGCCGTCTGCACGAGATTCGGCCGCAGGGCCTCCCGCAGCAGCAGCGCCATGGCCCCGGCAGCATCGAGTTCGCCGGCGGTCACGAACCGCCCGTCATATGCGCTGCCGACGATGATCTTCGTCAAGCGCAGCTGAAGATCGTCGAGACTGGTGGAGAGCGCCAGAATCGCCATGATCTCGCTTGCGGGCACGATGACGAATCGTTCTTCGCGCGGGACGCCGTTCGTCGCGCCGCCAAGACCGACAATACACTTCCGCAGCGCTCTGTCATTCATGTCGATCGTGCGCGGCCAGGTGATCCGGCGCGGATCGATGTTCAGCGCATTTCCCTGCTGGAGATGATTGTCGAGCATCGCCGAGAGCAGCGAATGCGCGCTGGAAATCGCATGAAAATCGCCGGTGAAATGCAGGTTGATGTCTTCCATCGGCACGACCTGCGCGAAGCCACCACCGGCGGCGCCGCCCTTGACCCCGAACACGGGACCGAGACTCGGCTCCCGAAGGCAGAGCACGACGCTGGTGCCGAGCCGCCGCAACGCCTGTGCAAGACCGACGGACGTCGTCGTCTTCCCTTCACCGGCTGCGGTCGGATGGATTGCGGTCACCAGCACCAGCTTCCCGCGAATGGGCCGCTCGGCAATCGACAGCGGGAGTTTCGCCTTGTACTTGCCGTACAGGTCGATCTGATCTTCATCGAGCCCGAGCTCGGCGGCCACATCCCGGATCGGACGAAGTGTGACACTCTGTGCGATTTCGAGATCTGTTGGCATCGATCAGGTCGAAGGAGAAAGCGGAAGCTTGAACAGGCGAATCGCATTGGATGCGGTGAGCAGGCCGAGCCGCTCCGGCGTCGTCGCACGCACGACGGCCAGGCGTTCGACGGTACTCCGCAGAAATGCGGATTCGTTGCGCTTGCCCCGGTGCGGGACAGGCGCAAGGTACGGCGCGTCGGTCTCGACGAGGAGTTGCGGATCCGGAATCATCGCCACGACATCGTCTCGCTCCCACGTGCTGAACGTCGCAATTCCGCTGATCGAGATGTACCAGCCGACGTCAATCGCCGCTTGCGCCAGCGCCGGTGAGCCAGTGAAGCAATGGAGGACGCCGCAGACGCCGCGGAGTGCGGCCGCCTGCATGAGCCGCGCCGTATCATCCTCGGCCTGCCGCGTATGCACGACGACCGGCAGGCCAACCTCGTGCGCCAGGTCGAGCTGGCTCTCGAACGCCCGGAGCTGCAGCGCGCGTGGGCTGTGATCGTAGTAGTAGTCGAGTCCACATTCCCCGACCGCAACTGCGCCGTCGACGACAAGTGCATGAAGTCGCGGGATGTCGCGGTCTGCATCGAAGGCGTGCGCTTCGTGCGGATGTACGCCGGCGGTGAACGAGAGACGCCGGGGATCGAGGCGTGCCACGTCACGAGCGGTGGACGTGCTGTCACCGATGACCACGACGTGCGACACGCCGGCATCCCAGGCACGCTGCAGCATCGGCGCCCGGTCGGTGTCGAATTTCTCGGCCGCGAGGTGTGCGTGACTGTCGATCAGCATTGCGCGGCGCCCCGAACGACAAAACCGCCGCACATGGCGGCGGTCCGTCGGAGCATCCTGCCGTCGTCCAGGCTCAACGCGACGCGACGGCGCCGGGGCGCTTCGCAGCGGATTCTGCCAGTCGCGCAGCGCCGGAGGTGGCCTTCCGCGGGAACTTCGCCTCGATCCAGAGCAATACCGGGCCAGCGACGTAGATCGAGCTGAAGGTCGCCACGAAGATACCGAAGGTCATCACCCACGCGAACGGGCGGATCACTTCGCCGGCGAAGATCAGCAGGGCCAGCGAGGCCGCGAAGGTGGTCGCGTGCGTCATGATCGATCGCGGCAGCGTGTCATTGATCGAGCGATTGAGCACGTTGTACAGCGACTCCTTTCCGGCCGTCCTCAGGTTCTCGCGGACACGATCAAAAATGATGATCGTGTCATTCATCGAGTAACCGAGGAGAGTCAGGATCCCGGCCACCACCGTCAGCGACACTTCCAGATGCAGGAGCTTGATGAATGCGATCGTGATCAGCGTGTCGTGCAGTGTGGCGACGACAGCGGCCACACCGAAACGCCACTCAAACCGGAAGGCGAGGTAGATCAGCGTTGCCAGCGAGACGAGGACCATCGCGATCACGGCATTGCGACTCAGCTCTTCACCGACCTTGGGACTGATCGACTCCTTGCGCTCGATCGTGAACGCAGACTCACCGAAGGATGCGATCAGCGCGGTGCGAATGCGATCCGCGACTTTCTCAGCGCCAGCCGCCTGTTGCTGCACCAGTGATTTCTCCTGCGCACGGATGATGAACTCGTCCGGCCCGCCGAACTGCTGCACCTCGGCGTTCTTGATCCCGGCACCGTCGAGGGTGGCACGAATCTTCCCGGCATCGCCCGCCTGCTTGAACTTCAGCTGGACAAGCGTCCCACCGGTGAACTCGACTGAGTAGTTGACGCCGCCGGTGACGGCAAAGGAG
>CAYMQV010000233.1:4974-6750 GCA_964392395.1 uncultured Gemmatimonadaceae bacterium | reverse complement strand
CAGATCGCCGACATCACCCCATCGGCGATGCGACAACTATCCTGACACAGGGGGCGCATGCCATTCGCCATCTGACCGCGACAGCCCCCAATGCCATACATCACCACCGAGTCCCAACCCGCTGTCGAGCTCTTCTACACCGACGCCGGCGCCGGCCAGCCAATCGTACTCATTCACTGCTGGCCCTTGAGCCATCAGGTCTGGACGCAGCAGATCACCGCGCTGACATCGGCGGGCTTCCGGTGCATCGCTTACGATCGCCGCGGCTTTGGCGACTCGGCCAAGCCCGATTGGGGCTATGACTACGACAGCTTTGCGACCGACCTGCATGCATTGATCGTCGCGCTCGATCTGCGCGACGTGATTCTGGCTGGTTATTCGATGGGCGGCGGTGAGGTGGTGCGCTACCTGACGCGTTACGGTACCGACCGGATCGCGAAGGTGATGCTGATCTCGACCGTCCTGCCCTTTCCGATGCGCGCGGCCGACAATCCGGACGGCGTGCCGCGCGAAGTCTACGAAGGGCTGATCAGTTCCATTCAGATGGACGCCGAGAGTTTCATCGGCGGAATCAGTCGTTCGTTCGTCGGGTGGACCGGCAATCAGGCGGATCGGCTCACGGCACCGTTCGAGGAGGTGCTGGCGCTGGCGGAGCGCGCAGCTCCACACGCCATCATCGGCTGCGTGCGCGCGTTCGGCATGACGGACTTCCGCGCCGAAATCGCCAACATCACTGTGCCGGTGCTGATCGTGCACGGCACGCAGGATCAGATGGTACCGGCGTCGACCTCCAGCCTGCGGCTGGCCGCCATGTTGCCGGGGAGCACGCTGGCGCTGATCGAGGGTGGGCCGCACGGGCTTGCCATCACGCATGGGGCGGAGCTGAGTGTGGCGATGGTGGGGTTCGCCGCAGGGTAGTCCGCGGGACGGATCGGCGCCGGCCGCCGGCCAGCACCACAACACTTGACAACTAAAGGATCTGGCTCCACACTCCACCCCGCACCTCCTCAGGAGTCTGGATGAAGATCGTGTGTATCGGTGGCGGGCCGGCCGGATTGTACTTCGCCCTGCTGATGAAGAAGCAGGACCCGACACACGACATCACCGTGGTCGAGCGCAACAAGCCGTACGACACCTTCGGCTGGGGCGTCGTGTTCTCCGACCAGACGCTCGAGAACATGCGGCGCTGCGATGTGCCGACTGCCCAGTCGATCGAGTCGTCCTTCGTCCACTGGGACGACATCGAACTCGATTTCAAAGGGCGCACGATTCGCAGCGGCGGCCATGGCTTCATCGGCATCGGACGCAAGCACCTGCTGAATATTCTCCAGACGCGCTGCGAGCAGCTCGGCGTAACGCTGCGCTTCGAAGTCGAGGTGGATTCGGACGAGGACTTCCCCGACGCGGACCTGATCATCGCCTCCGACGGCATCAATTCGAAGATCCGCACGAAGTACGCCCACGTCTTTCAGCCCGATATCGTCACCCGTCCCAATCGTTTCATCTGGTTGGGGACAAAGCGCACCTGGGACGCCTTCAACTTCACCTTCGAGAAGACCGAACACGGCTGGTTCCAGGCGCACATCTACAAGTTCGACGACAGCACCAGCACCTTCATCGTCGAAACGCCAGAGCACGTCTGGAAGGCGCACGGACTCGACGCGGCCGACGCCGATCAGTCGGTGGCGTTCTGTGAGCAGCTGTTCGCCCGGACGCTGCAGGGTCACGCCCTGATGACCAACGCCCGCCATCTGCGCGGCTCGGCGTGGCTCAACT
>CAYMQV010000233.1:0-4964 GCA_964392395.1 uncultured Gemmatimonadaceae bacterium | reverse complement strand
CGCGGAATGGTCGCACTTCAACGGGCGCAATCATGTCGTGCTGATGGGCGATTCGGTGCATACGGCGCACTTCGCCATCGGGTCGGGCACCAAGCTGGCGATCGAGGATGCGATCGAGCTGGCGAAACAGTTCTCGGTGCTGGGTGCCACGTCATCGGCGATTCCCGCCGTGCTGGCCGAGTATCAGAAGATCCGCGCCGTGGATGTGTTGCGGTTGCAGAATGCCGCCTGGAACGCAATGGAGTGGTTTGAGGCGGTGGGAGAGCGCTACGCCGACTCCCTGCCGCCGGAACAGTTCATGTACTCCCTTCTGACGCGGTCGCAGCGGATCAGCCACGAGAATCTGCGGCTGCGCGACAAGCGGTGGCTGGAAGATTTCGAGCGGTGGTTTGCCGAACACTCCGGCGTGCAGCTGGACGCATCGACGCCGGTGCCGCCGCCGATGTTCACGCCTTACACCGTGCGCGGCGTCACACTGAAGAATCGGATTGTGGTCTCGCCGATGGCACAGTATTCGGCGACGGACGGCGTGCCCGGCGACTATCACCTGGTGCACCTTGGTGCGCGCGCAATGGGTGGTGCGGCGCTGGTGTTCGCGGAGATGACCTGCGTCAGCCCGGAGGGGCGGATTACCCCTGGGTGCCCAGGCCTCTACACCGAAGTGCAACGCAACGCCTGGGCGCGCATTGCGACGTGGATCCACACCAACAGCAACGCGAAGTTCGGCATCCAGCTCGGACACTCCGGCGCCAAGGGTTCCACGCAATTGGCCTGGGATGGCATTGACCAGCCGCTGCACAGTGGAAACTGGCCGCTGATCTCAGCTTCACCGCAGCAGTACGTCGAAGGTGTGAGCGAGCTCGCGCGCGCCATGTCGCGTGAGGACATGGACGAGGTGACGGCGCAATTCGTTCACAGCGCACGCTGGGCTGCCGACGCCGGCGTGGACTGGCTGGAGCTGCACTGTGCGCACGGATATCTGCTCTCGTCGTTCATCTCGCCGCTCACCAATCACCGCGACGACGCCTATGGCGGATCGCTCGAGAACCGGCTGCGGTATCCGCTGGAAGTCTTCGGCGCCGTGCGGGCGGTGTGGCCAGAGCATCTGCCGATGTCGGTCCGCATTTCGGCGCACGACTGGGTGTCAGGTGGCATCACACCAGACGACGCGATCCTGATCGCCCGTGCGTTCAAGGAGGCGGGGGCCGACATGATCGACTGTTCGTCGGGGCAGGTGAGCAAGCGCGAGAAGCCAGTCTACGGACGGATGTTTCAGACGCCGTTCTCCGATCGGATCCGGAACGAAGCGGGTATCGCAACGATTGCGGTCGGTGCGATTTCGGAAGCGGATCATGTGAACTCCATCATTGCCGCTGGCCGCGCGGATCTCTGCGCCGTGGCGCGTCCGCATCTCGCCAACCCCGCCTGGACGCTCACTGAAGCGGCACGCATCGGCTATCCGATGGTGACCTGGCCAAAGCAGTATCGGTCTGCCAAGCCACAGCTCGAGTCCATCTTTGCGAGAGAAAAGGCAGCGCAGGCGGCACTCGCGGTCAGCACCGCCAGGGAGCCCGCGTGACGTCGCGATTGCCGCTCGAGGGGCAGCACGCCCTGATCACCGGCGCCGGTCAGGGGATCGGTGCCTCGATCGCACGGGCATTGGCCGCTGACGGCGCGTCACTCACGCTGCTTGGCCGTCGTCGCGAAACACTCGATGCGCTGGCCAGCTCGCTCGAGGTGGCGGTGACGGTCGTCACGGCCGACGTGGCTGACCCGGCGGCGCTGGCGCTGGCCTTCGCTGCCGCACGCGCCGCACGCGGTCCGATCACGATCCTGGTGAACAATGCCGGCCAGGCGGAGAGTGCGCCGTTCCGCCGCACCACACAGGAATTGTGGGACCGCATGCTGGCCGTGAACCTCACCGGCACCTTTCTCTGCACGCAGCAGGCGCTGCCCGACCTGTTGCAGGCGCGCGTCGGTCGCATCATCAACATCGCCAGCACGGCCGGCCAACGTGGCTACGCGTACGTCGCGGCATATAGCGCTGCCAAACATGGCGTGGTGGGACTGACCCGTTCACTGGCGCTCGAGCTGGCGCCGACCGCGATCACGGTGAACGCAATCTGCCCGGGCTTCACCGAAACGGAGATGCTGCAACAGAGTCTGGCGGCAATCGTGGCCAAGACCGGGCGTACGGAGGCGGCAGCGCGCGGTGAGCTGACGAAGACCAATCCGCAGGGGCGCCTGATCCAGCCGGATGAGATCGCGGCCGCCGTGCGCTGGCTGGTATCCGAGGGGGCACGATCGGTGACCGGGCAGTGCATTTCGGTGTCGGGTGGCGAGGTGATGTGAGTACCGTGCGGAGCAGGCCACGCGGCGCACCACTGCTCGAACCGGAATCGATCGGGCTCGAGGGTCGTGTGGTGTCCGACGATCATCAGTCGCTCAAGGTGTGGCTGCGCTTGCTGTCGTGCAGCACGCAGATCGAAACCACGATCCGGAAGCGGTTGCGACAGGAGGCGGGGATCACGCTGGCGCGCTTCGACTTCATGGCGCAGCTGCACCGGCACCCGGAGGGATTGACGATGAGTGTGTTGTCGCGGTACCTGATGGTCACCGGTGGCAACGTGACCGGGCTGGCCGATGAACTGGAGAAGGAGAAGCTCGTCGAGCGGATCGCCGAGCCGCAGGACCGCCGACTCTCACGCGTCGCGCTGACGAAGAAGGGGCGCAAGCTGTTCGATCGCGCGGCGGCCGCGCACGAGGCGTGGATTGCCGGAATGTTCGGCGGCATGAGTGGCACCGACATGCGCCAGCTGTACGAGCTCCTTGGCACGCTGCGGGTGCAGCTGACGTCACAACCCGCCTACCTTGCACCCCCCACGACTGCGCGACACACGCGACGGTCGGGAGCGAAGACATGAGCACGCCGATCGACGCATCACTCCGCGACGGAACGTCGCGTCCGATTGCCGGATTCACTGCCACGCATTTCGGATGGGAATTGACCGATCGGGTCGGCGTCATCACACTCGATCGACCCGAGCGGAAGAACCCGTTGACCTTCGCGTCGTACGCCGAACTGCGCGACCTGTTCGAGCAGCTGCGCTACGCCAGCGATGTGACCGCGATCGTGCTGACCGGCGCTGGCGGCAATTTCAGCTCGGGCGGCGATGTCCACGAGATCATCGGCCCGCTGGTTGGGCTGAGCGCGCCCGATCTGCTGCGGTTCACACGGATGACCGGCGCACTGGTGAAGGCGATGCGACACTGCCCGCAACCGATCGTGGCCGCGGTGGATGGTGTTTGCGCCGGCGCCGGCGCCATTCTGGCGATGGCGTCCGACATGCGATTCGGCACGGCGCGCAGCAAGACCGCCTTCCTCTTCAACCGGGTGGGGCTGGCGGGGTGCGACATGGGGGCCTGCGCGCTGCTGCCGCGGATCATCGGACAGGGGCGTGCGAGCGAACTGCTCTTCACCGGGCGCAGCATGTCTGGCGACGAAGCGATACAGTGGGGTTTCTTCAATCGCCTCTGCGCACCAGAGACCCTGCGTGACGATGCGTACGAGATGGCGCACGAGATTGGCCACGGCCCGACCTTCGCCAATGGCCTGACGAAGTCGATGCTGCATCAGGAATGGGCGATGAGTGTGGACGACGCGATCGATGCCGAGGCGCAGGTCCAGGCACTCTGCATGCTGACTGAGGATTTCGGGCGTGCCTATCACGCATTCGTCGCGAAGCAGCGGCCCACGTTCGAGGGCAACTGACCGCGATGCCATCCAGGAGCGCTACCCATGAGTGACACCCGATACCTCGACTGGCCCTTCTTCGAGCCGCGCCATCGGACGCTGGCGTCGGAGCTCGATGCCTGGTGCGCGGCACAGCTGGCACACGTCGCGCACGCCGATGTGGATGCAGCGTGCCGGAAGCTCGTGGCGCAACTCGGAGCGGCGGGTTGGCTTCGGCACGCCGTGGGTGGCACCGCATACGGTGGAACGGCCGACACCATCGACACCCGCGCGATCTGCCTGATACGGGAAACACTCGCACGCCATGACGGTCTGGCGGACTTTGCCTTCGCCATGCAGGGACTCGGCTCTGGCGCAATCACTCTGCATGGAAGTCCGGAACAGAAGGCGCGATACCTGCCCCGTGTCGCCAGCGGCGACGCAATCGCCGCATTTGCGTTGTCGGAGCCCGATGCCGGCTCGGACGTGGCCGCGATGGGATGCACCGCGACCATCGATGGTGACAGCGTGCTGCTGAACGGCGAGAAGACGTGGATCAGCAATGGTGGCATCGCCGATTTCTACGTGGTCTTCGCCCGGACCGGTGAGGCGCCGGGTTCACAGGGTATCTCGGCGTTCATCGTCGACGCTGACGCGCCCGGACTGGAGATCGCGGAACGCATCGACGTCATCGCGCCGCATCCGCTGGCGCGGTTGCGCTTTGCAGCGTGCCGGATTCCACTCTCGGCACGCCTGGGCGCGGCAGGCGAAGGATTCAAGGTGGCCATGCGTACACTGGACATCTTCCGCACATCGGTGGCGGCCGCCGCGCTCGGCTTCGCACGTCGGGCGCTGGACGAGGCACTGGCACGCGCCACGACGCGACAGATGTTCGGTGGTGTGCTGAGCGATCTGCAACTCACGCAGGCCAGGCTGGCCCGGATGGCCACCACCATCGACAGCGCCGCACTGCTCACCTATCGTGCCGCCTGGATGCGCGACCGCGGCGAGACGGTGACACGTGAAGCCGCGATGGCCAAGCTGGCGGCGACCGAAGGTGCGCAGGAGGTGATCGATGCGGCGGTACAACTGCTCGGCGGACTGGGCGTGATGCGTGGGAATCCGGTGGAGCAGCTGTACCGGGAAGTCCGGTCACTGCGGATCTACGAAGGGGCGTCCGAAGTCCAGCAACTCATCATCGGGCGCGACCTGCTGCGCGTCTGGAACGAGG
>CAYMQV010000232.1:4499-6800 GCA_964392395.1 uncultured Gemmatimonadaceae bacterium | reverse complement strand
TGCTCTGGCATCGACACGCCGGTGACTTCACCGATGAATCGCTTCCGCGAAGCGCCAACGAGCACCGGGTAGCCAAGCGACACCAACCGGCGCAGTTCTCGCAGCACCGTCAGCGAATGCGTGGACGTCTTCGAAAATCCAGCACCAGGATCGAGCACCAGCGTATCGGCGGCAACTCCGGCGGCGCGCGCGAGCGTGACCTGTGCGATCAATGCATCGCAGACCTCCTGCATCACATCGTCGCCGTACGCCGCCAGGTCATAGGACGCCATCTCGGCGACAGAGCCGCGTGAGTGCATCAGGACCATGCCAGCGTCGCTCTCGGCGACCACGCGGAACATCGCGGCATCGAGACGTCCCGCCGACACATCGTTCACGCCATGCGCCCCAGCCTCGAGGGCATGCCGTGCGACGATGGCCTTCACCGTATCGACCGTCACCAGCAATTCAGGGAGTCGATCACGCACGGCCTCGATCACCGGGATCACCCGTGCGAGTTCCACGTCCGCCGGCACCGGCGTCGCTCCTGGTCGCGTCGATTCACCACCGACGTCGAGCAGCACGGCACCATCGCGCAATGATTCCTCAGCGTAATGCAGCGCACGGTTCACCGAGTCGTGCTTGCCACCATCGCTGAAGGAGTCCGGCGTCACATTGCAGATCGCCATGATCCGCGGCTGCGACAGGTCGAGGGTTCTGTCGCGCAGACGCCACCGCGCCGCGATGGCGGCCGGTGGCGTCTGAGTCATCGTTTCGTCATCGCGGTCCATGCTGGTCTGCGATGCGTCGTGCCCGCGCGATCACGCCGGCTGGATACCAGGGCCGCCGAGCAGTGGAGGAGCGACGCGCTTCGGTTCCGGCACGGCAGCGACAACCTGCGGTGTCACCACTGGCGGGGTCAGGCTCGACGGCGGATCAATCCGCGGCGGCAGGATCTGGCCGGCGACCAACAACCCGATATCCTCTCGAGTCAGCGTCTCACGCTCGAGCAGATTCTTCGCCAAGGTGTGCAACAGATCGACGTTCTCCTCGAGTGCCGTCTTCGCGCGCTGGTAGGCATCCTTGATCACGCGGCTGACTTCCGCATCGACCAGCTGTGCGGTCTTCTCGCTGACTTCGCGTCGGCTGGTCAACTCGCGGCCAAGAAACATCTCCTGCTCATTGTCCCCCACCAGGATCGGCCCCACGGCGTCACTCAGCCCCCACTGCGACACATAGCGACGGGCGATCCCGGTGGCTTGCTGGATGTCGCTGGAGGCTCCCGTCGTCACATGGTCGCGACCGAAGATCAGCTCTTCGGCAGTGCGCCCGCCGTATGCCATCACGAGGCGTGCTTCGATCTGCTCGCGTGTGACGCTGACGCGATCATCTTCCGGCAGCGTGAACGCCACGCCGAGGGCGCGGCCGCGCGGGACGATCGTGACCTTATGCAACGGATCGTTGCCCTTGATCTTGATCGCGCACACGGCGTGACCGGCCTCATGGTAGGCGGTCAGCCGGCGCTCTTCTTCCCGCATCACCAGCGACTTCCGCTCGGCGCCAAGCTGCACCTTGTCCTTCGCTTCCTCGAGATCGACCATGTAGATCTTGTCGTGCCCGCGACGCGCAGCCAGCAGTGCGCCCTCGTTGACCAGATTCGCCAGATCGGCACCAGCCATGCCCGGCGTACCCTTGGCCAGCACACGCAGGTCGACATCATCGGCGATCGGCTTGTTCCGCACGTGCACGCGCAGGATGCCCTCACGACCGCGAAGGTCCGGCGCATCGACCACGATCTGGCGATCGAAGCGCCCCGGGCGCAGGAGCGCCGGATCAAGCACGTCGGGCCGGTTCGTGGCGGCGATCAGGATCACGCCTTCATTCGACTCGAACCCGTCCATCTCGACCAGCAACTGGTTGAGCGTCTGCTCGCGCTCATCGTGCCCGCCGCCCATGCCGGACCCGCGATGACGCCCGACCGCATCGATTTCGTCGATGAAGATGATGCAGGGAGCGCTGGCCTTGCCCTGCTCGAACAGATCACGGACACGGCTGGCGCCGACACCGACGAACATTTCGACGAAGTCCGACCCCGACATGCTGAAGAAGGGACGCGCCGCTTCGCCAGCAACCGCACGTGCCAGCAGCGTCTTGCCCGTACCGGGCGGGCCGACGAGCAACGCGCCCTTCGGCAGACGACCACCAAGCTTGGTGAACTTTTGCGGGTCCTTCAGAAACTCGATGATTTCCTGCAGCTCGACTTTCGCTTCATCGGCACCCGCCACGTCAGCGAACGTCACCTTGGGCGTGTCTCCGGTGAGC
>CAYMQV010000232.1:0-4489 GCA_964392395.1 uncultured Gemmatimonadaceae bacterium | reverse complement strand
GCCTTGGCGCCACCCGCCTGCATCTGCCGGAAGAGGAAGAGCCAGAAACCGAAGAGCAGGAGGTACGGCAGGATGTTGATCAGCACGGAAGCAATCGAGGTCCGCGCTTGCTTGGCACTCACATCGACGCCTGCGTTGCGCAGTGCCTTCTTGTCCTCCTCGGTGATGTCACCAACCAGCGCCGCCGAGAAGCGCGAGACGCTCTTGTCGTCGACCATGATCGGCATCTTGGTCTCGACGTGGACCTCGCGCCCTTCGACGACGACAACCTTCTTCAGGTTCCCTTTCGTCAGTTCACGGTCGTACTGCGTCCAGGTCAGCACCGGCATGTCGGCATTGCCACGCGATGACAGCGTGACGAACGTCACCGGGATGAGGATGATCAGTACCCAGAAGGCAAGCGTCTTGGAGAACTTGCCCCAGTTGAATCCGCCGCCCTTGTTCGGGCTCGGGTTGTTTGGCATGACGGGCATTACAGCAGACTCGCAATGTAAGGAACGTGACGGAAGCGCTCAGCATGATCCAGACCGTACCCGACCAGGAACTCGTGTGGCGCATCAAAACCAACGAACCGCACTGGGTGCGACAACTCAGTCGCGATGTGCTTGTGCAACAACGCGCAAATCTCGAGCGACGCCGGTTTCCGCTCACTCAACAGCTTGACGAGGCGCTCCAGCGTGCGTCCCGAGTCCACGATATCCTCGACCAGCAGGATGTGCTTGCCTTCCAGCGTTGTCTCCGGGTCATACAGCAAGCGCACGACACCACTCGACACCATGGCATCGCCATAGCTCGAGGCAACCAGGAAATCGACTGCCAGCGGCCGGTGCACCTGACGCACAAGATCGCTCACAAAGATGAAGCTGCCCTTCAACAGCCCAAGCACAAGGAGATCGCCATCCGGATAAGCCGCGGTGATCTGATCACCGAGTTCCTTGCACTTCGACGCCAATGCCGCCTCATCAAAAACCACGCGCTTGACCGCGCGTCCCTCCAACCGTGGGTCTGCCATCGACACGTCGCTCACCGCTCCAGTCGTCTCCCGATGACACAGGGGTCATCGTGTTGCGCGTCGTTACGGCACCCCCCTCGTACCCAGACGATCACTTCGCTGATTGTGCGACAACCATCCCCGCTCTCCCGCAGGCCCCGGTGGCCGATGTCCCCTTAAGCTAAGGCTCAATCAATGGTGGTGTGGTGCCGGCCGTTTGGGGGGGCTCTTCCGCCCAGCCTGCTGCACCCCCGCCGGTTCCAGACGCCATCCGGTGCGACTGCTTGCCACGAGCGCGCCACCCGAAAGTGGCATCCACAACCCTCCCTCACGCTTTGTTGTAAACGTTGCGAGCCGGGCAGTTCCTCTCCGATCGAGAGCGACGCCCACCCGTCCGGCCACTTCAGGCCAGAACAGCGCAGCCTCCTCCGCCGACGGCGTCCGTCCCTGCTCCCGGCGCACAAGAATGGAACCATCGGCCTGCACGATGGGTGCCCAGAAGTGATCCGCTGCCTGCGCAACACCCGACCGCCAAGTCGCTGCCGCCCGACCAAGTTCCAACAGCCACGCCCTGAAACCCGGCGAATGCCGTTCGAGCACCGGCAGGAGATCGAGTCGCACACGATTCCGCAGGTGTCGGCGATCCAGGTTCGAGGGGTCGTCCAGATGCGGCACGGCGTGCTCGGCGACGAAGGCACGGACCGCTTCGCGGCGCACGCCGATCAGCGGCCGCAGAATCGGTCCCACGGCCAGCAGCCCGGCCAGACCACGGACGCCTGAGTGCCGCAGCAGGCGCATGAACACCGTCTCCACCTGATCGTCCTCGGTGTGAGCCGTCGCAATCGGAACGCCGTACCCTGCCGCCACCGAATTCAGAAATGCCCATCTCGCCTGGCGCCACGCCGACTCGCGGCGCGGCAGCCCCGCCCCCCGGCCGACGTGCACCTTTACGCCGCGAAACGTCGCCCACTCTCGCACCAAGTCGACGGCGTCGCGGGCGGCGGGCCCCGTTCCGTGATCGAACGTGGCAATCGCGACCAGGAGCTCTGGCCGGCTGTCGTACAACTGCGACGCCAGTGCCATCGAGTCAGCACCACCGGAGACAGCAAGCACGGCTCGGCATTGGAAGGTGGCTTCCAGCCCCCTCTCGCGCGGCCGCCCGGCAGTCATTAACATTCCCCCTTGACCCTCAACGGTGGAGTTGGCGTGGAAACGAACGGCATTCTTGGGACTCTCTGGATGGGAATCGGCCTCGGCGCCTACTTCCTGGCTCTCACCTGGATCAACGTGCTGCTCGCATCGTTCCTGACCCCGCTCTTCATCGTGCCGATGACGTGGCTGCAGGATAAGATCGTCGCCAAGCCGAACCAGCGCAGCTAGGATTGCCCATTCTGCGTGTGGTTGCTGGGCCGCAAGCTCGCTGCGCCGGCCCTTGTGCCTGACCGTAGCGGCGTGAAATCCCGACACACGTAATTGGTTGAGACCGCGGGGCGCTCCTCTGATGAGGAGCGCCCCGCCTCGGCATGTGCCCCAGCGTGTGACGCTCAGTCGCCGCCTGAGAGCGCCTGCCCGTAGACCTCATGCGCAGGCAACACCACGCGCTGCCCGAGCGTGATCGACTGACCGGCAAACTCGGCCAGTCCGCCGCCGTGATACCCCTCTTCGCGGTGCTCCTTCGTATCGACTCCCGCGAGTTCGTCCGCAAGTGAGATCCGGATCTTCGTGACGGCGTTCACGGCCAGAACCACCACCGGCGTCATGACGGCCACGAAGGCAATCGTAGCCAGCACCGCAATCCCCTGAATGCCCAACAGCCTGCCATTGCCGGCGATCAAGCCGTCAGCGCCGGCGCCGTTGATCACCTTCGTCGCAAAGACCCCCGTCGCCAGTGCGCCGACGATGCCGGCCACGCCGTGACATGCGAAGACATCGAGGGCATCATCGATCGCGGTCTTCGCACGAAGTTGAATCGCAGCGTACGCGCAGCCTGCCCCGACGGCACCGATGACGATCGCGGAGAGGGGCGACACGAAACCCGCCGCCGGCGTGATGGAAACCAGCCCCGCCACCGCACCGGTGGCTGCACCGACCGCCGTCGCGTGACGTGTTCGTATCAGTTCGACCGCGATCCACGAGAGCAAACCCGCCGCCGCGGCTGTGTGCGTCGTGATCAGGGCGTTGGCTGCGATGCCATCGGCCGCAAGTGCCGATCCGGCGTTGAAGCCGAACCATCCGAACCAGAGAATACCAGCGCCGAGCAGAGTGAGTGGGACATTGTGCGGAAGAATCGCCGTGCGACCGGCATCATGACGCCGGCCGAGCATGCGCGCGAGCACCACCGCGGCGACGCCAGCGCTGATGTGCACGACGGTTCCACCGGCGAAGTCGAGCGCACCGAGGGAGCGCAGCCAACCGCCGTCGGCCCACACCCAATGCGCCAGCGGCACATAGACCAGCGCGCCCCACAGCAACGCGAACAGCAGAAATGCCGTGAACCGCATCCGTTCGACGACCGCGCCGCTGATCAGGGCCACCGTGATACCGGCGAACATCATCTGGAAGGCGGAAAACAATACGTGCGGAATTCCCCCGCTGTAGGTGGGGTTCGGCGTCACGCCGACGCCCTGCATACCGGCCCACGACAGACCGCCAAGCCACGAGGTTCCCGCGGAGAAGGCGAGCGAGTATCCGGCCACGACCCAGAACACTGACATGACCGCGAGCGCGCCGAAACTCATCAGCATCGTGTTGAGCACCGCACGATTGCGCGACAGGCCACCGTAAAAACAGGCGAGACCCGGCACCATCACCAGCACCAGCGCCGTCGACATCAGGACCCAGGCGGTGTCGCCCGCAACGAGCGTCGAGACCGGCGTCATGAAGAGGCCTGGCGCTGCGCCTGCCGCTGGACCGCGTCTGCCGTCACCGGCGTCAGCGCGGCTGTGTCTTCCTCACCAGTGCGAATGCGCACGACGCGATCGAGGTGCTGCACGAAAATCTTGCCGTCGCCCACGTTGCCAGTGCGCGCGGAGGAAAGGATCGCGGCAATGGTCGCTTCGACGTAGTGCTCGGACACCGCCATCTCGACTTTCACCTTTTCGTGAAACTCGAGGATTACCGTTTCGGCCCGGTACTGCTGGACAACTTCACGCTCCCCGCCATGCCCTGACACGCGCGAGAACGTGACGCCGGTGACGCCCGCGCGGAAAAGCGCGGCCTTCACGTCGGCAAGGCATTCGGGTCGAATAATTGCGGTAATCAACTTCATGGTCGGCGCATTCCCCTGGGCAGTGTGAGAGGGTGAGATGGGTCGGCCGGCAAGGGCGGCGGCTATCAGGCGCATGATGGCGATATCCTGGTCCAAATGCTATGAGAGGCGGATGAAGCCCTGATGAAGCACGTCTCAGGCGGTCCGACTCCATCGCGGTGAGTGCGGGGTGCCACCGATGACCGTGCTATCTTCGCCCCAGCCCGATCCGGGCCACACTGGATTCACCG
>CAYMQV010000231.1:0-6821 GCA_964392395.1 uncultured Gemmatimonadaceae bacterium | reverse complement strand
AGTGCGATCGAGCTGGCCAACTTCATGACGCAGGTCGGTGCCTGGGGCACGGTGCTGACAGGAGTCCGAGACAACTTCTCGCCAACGGGGCACCGTGCCCTTACCGACGAAATCGGACAATCGCGACCCGGCCCGGTCCTGATGCACAGCCTGGATCGTGATCCGCGTCAGGCACTGCTGGCACCGGCGTATCGGTTGCTGTTCGACACTGCGCCGTCGAGCATGCCGGTCTCGGATGCTCTGTTCGTCTACTGTCAGCCGTACCGCGTCGGAACAACGGCCAGTGATCCGTTCGAGGTCGGCACGCAAGGTTTCACCCGGAACGACATCACCCTCGAGTCGCCGGTGGCACGCAACGATGCACAAAGTGCGTCGGCCGAGGAGGCGAGCCAGAGTACTTCGGCATTGGACGCGATCATTCAGCGCGCTGGCCCGGTGAAGCCGTGGGTTGCCGCGACGGAGCGCGTCGCCGAGCAGGTGCAGCTCAGGCTCCAGAAGAATGCGCGCGATGACGACGAGGATGATCCAGTGCAGAATGCCCGGCGGAATGCCTCCATCGCGATGCTCGATTCGCTTCGGGAATCGGTGGCGGCGTTCGCGGACGAAGACGCAGCAGCAGAGCGGACGGCCGAGACGGCCGCCTCGAAATCGCGACTCACAGACGAAGCAGCTTCAGCGGCTGAAGGCGGTACCGCATGAGAACCGTGATCACCATTGACTCGAGCGGATCGGTCGATCCCGTGACGAACGTCGAACAGTTCGTGATGAAGATCGAGCGCCACAGCGCCAACATTCCTGGCATGGGCCACGTCCGGCCATTGGAGCTGGCACCACTTCCCGCCTGGGGTACGCCCGATGCGGTCGTTGCGCGCGGTCGGTTGCTGCGTGATGCGCTCCGCAAGCACGCGGGGATTGCCGCCGTGCTCGACTCACTGGGCACCACGAGTGCCGGGTCGCAAGCGCCGCTTTACGTCAAGCTGAGCGAGGGCGATGCGGAGTTGATCGCATGGGAAACACTGTGCGATGTGACGGACAAGTTCGTCGCGCTCGATCGGCGCTGGCCCATCGGGCGGATCACCGACCCGGCCAGCACGATCGCTCGACCGACGCCGCTCTTTCGTCTTCCGGTGAAGCTGCTGGCGGTCATCTCCGCGCATGGTATCGCCGGCCAGGAGCGGGAGTGGGTCGTGCTGCGTGACGCCGCCGAGGATGCCCGTGCGGCGGGCATGCCCGTGGACGTTCACGTGCTGACCGGGGATCCGGCGGTCCACGCGCAAGTCTCGGCCGACAGACTGGGCGGGCGTCCGTGGGCCTCGGTGGCGGGCATCGAGGCATCCAGCGCGAGGGTGCTCGGTGCCATCCGCCGCTGGCGGCCGAACATCATTCATTTCTTCTGTCATGGACGTGCTGACAACGGTGATCATCGGCTCGAACTCGCCACCGCTGCCGACGTCGCAGATCCGGCCGTGACCCGCGGATCGGTCACGATCGATGGTGATCAGCTCGAAGCCTTTGGCGAGTCGCTCGACAATCCCTGGTTGCTCGTGCTCAACGCCTGCGAAGGAGCACAGGCCAGTCATGACGCATTGTCGATGGCACATCGTGTGGTATCCTCGGCATTTCCGGCAGCGTTTGCGATGCTCGAGCCGGTGGATGCGAGCGATGCGCACGAGTTCACACGCGCGATCTACGGGTCGATGCTCTCGGAGCTCGCCACCGTCAAGGCACGGCTCGATGCCGGACAGACCGTCCGCTTCGAGTGGGCGTCGATCACGCACGATGCACGCGATGCAATCAACGCACTGCATCAGGGCAACGCGGCCACGCGGCACGAATGGGCGCTCCCCGCACTCTACGTGCGTGGTGTCGATGCGATGGAGTTCCGGCTGGCGCCGGATGCGGTCACGGATGTCGTGATCGGGGCACAGAAGGCCGCACTCGACACGATGGTCGCCTGGCTCCGCTCCGTCGGGGATTCGCTCTCGGAAGATCGCCGTCGTGCCGCGATGGCCACGGCGCTCACGCTGGCCGGCGTCCCTGAGCGGTTCTGGCCTGACGTGGATGGCACATTCGACGGCGCGGGCGCGGGTGGCTGACGACGACGCAATTCTGCGCGATGATGGCCAGCTGCGTGCCAACGCCTGGTGCGGCGCCGCAGTCGTCGCGCCACGTGACGCAGCATTCGATGCGTGGGGGATGGCTGGAAAGCGCGAGCCACCGAAAAAACTGTTGGCGCCAGCCGAGGTGGATCCTGGGAACTGGCGCAACCCAGCCATCGGCTGGGGGGTGATCCTCCCTGATTCCGGCGCCCCCGGGCCCGACAAGGCGCGGGCGCTCGACGCGCCGGAGTGTGTCCGCACGCTGATCGCCGCGCGCTCCAACGCGCCCGTCTTTCGGTATGTCAGTACGCTGCCAGCTGGCGTGCTACGTCGCTATGCGCCAGACGGCTCGTACACCGATCCTGGTATCGCCGGGTTGCGCGGAATGGATGCCAACGCAATCCCGAAGTTTCTGCTGATCATTGGATCGCCAGCGGAGATTCCCTGGTCGTTTCAGTATCGCCTGCAACTGGATGCCGCCGTGGGGCGGCTCGACCTGGATCCGGCGGGGCTGGAGCACTACATCGACGCATTGCTCGGCGAATGGAATGGCGCGAAGGTGACGCGCGCCACGCCGGTCGTCTGGGCGGTGGATCATGGCCCGCAGGATATCACGCGCCTGATGCGCCGGACGATTGCCGATCGGCTGACGAAGGCCTTCGCAACTGACGCGGGGCAGGAATTCGCGATGCCGGGCGGTGTGCTGTCGGACGATACCTCCACCGGTACGGCACTGATCGACGCGCTGACGCAGCGCACTCCCGCATTCGTCGCGACGTCGAGCCACGGCGCAACGGGCCCCCTCGATGATGCAGTGAACATGGCCGCGCAGCTTGGCGTGCCCGTTGATCGTGACCACACGGCGCTGCCCCTGGCAACGCTGACTGACACCTGGTCGCCGCATGGAACGATCTGGTATGCGCACGCCTGCTGCTCGGCCGGCTGTGATGCGGCGTCGAGCTTCGCGGGCGTTGCCGCGCCGACATCCACACTGGGGCAGACGCTCAGCGCGCTCGGCGCATTGGGGGCGCGGTCCGCTCCGCTGCCAAAGTTGCTGCTCGGCAGGCCGTCACCGGCGCGTGCGTTCATTGGACATGTCGAGCCGACCTTCGACTGGACGCTGCGCGACACACGGAATGGTCAGACCACCACCGCCCACATCATCGACGCCTTCTACGGCCAGCTGCACCGGGCCAGCAGGCCGCCACTGGGCCTCGCGATGCAGGTCTACTATCGCGGCGTCGGCGGGCTGTGGCGTGACGTTGCCAGTTCACGCGACGACATGAACACCTTCAAGTCCGGCGCGGCAGACGAACTGCGCCGGCTGCGCCTGATTGCAGCGGATCTGGAATCGATGGTGCTGCTTGGTGACCCGACGGTGACGATTGGTTGATGCACGACGTGGTGCAGGTTTTCAGAAGACGAAAGGAATCGCCTGAAACTGTTTCGTGACCAGGAAGGCGCCCGCGCGATCCGGGATGTAGGCGACTTTGAGCGATCCCCAGCTTACGAATCCGCCAACGCGGTTGCGTCCTTCCCACGGCCACACCAGCGCGCCGTTCCGATCGCTGGCGGTGAGGACGCCGGCCGCCCAGTAGCTCGGATAGCGCAGCCCGTGGGCGCCGGACTGTCCAAAGCGATCGCCGAACAGGTACCGGCGCAGGCCGAACTCCGAGGCCGAGACGGCCTCAACGCGATTCGCGCTGCGGGTAACGTATCCCGGCGTGTACGACGCGATGATCTCCCATGGGCTGGGCCCCTGCAGCGGGTCGGCGCGGAACTTCGGAATCCAGCGTTGCGCGGCGTAGTTCAACAGCACCTCGGGTCCATTCAGTCGAGCTGACGTAGGGCCGAGCTTCCGCTCGTATCGCGCGAGGCGGTCGAGCGCGCGATCCCGGGCCGCGGAGGTCAGCAGGCTCTGCACGGTACTCGTGACGCGCACCAGCGATCGATTCGATGCCGAGTCGAGCCCACGCTCGACGGTCTCGATCATCTCCGGACTCTGAACAGTCGCGCGGAACTCCGACATGGCGTCGAAGATGCGTGTGCGAGCTTCGGCGGTGCCCTGTGTGTGCAACCGCGCAACGGCGGCCAGGGGCGCATGTGTACCGCCGAAGAGGGCTCGCAGCGAGAAGCTCGAGAGGAGTGGATCGCAGATCGTGGCGCCGCTCACCCGGACGATCACGCTGTCGGCAGCGAGTGCGGTCATGATCGCTCGCGACGCGATCACGGAACGCGTGGCGCGGCAATAGTCGCCGACCGTGAACGAATCGGCGCGGGCGATCAGCGCCGAGTCGGGCGCCGCACGGCCTGCCTGAGCTCCGGCGCTGTGCGGGACGGTGCAGAGCAGCAGGGCGCCGACACACCCAGACACTCGGGCAACGTGAAGACCGCTCATACCACGACCCCCGTCCGCAGCAACGTTTCCTGGCTCGAGACATACGCCGTCCACGAATGAGGATCGTTGGCGACCGGTCCGCCTGGTCCGAATGCGGCAGCGAGCGCCTGCGCGGTGCCCTGAGCGCTGGTGATGCACAATCCGGTTTGCGGCACGACGATGCTCTTCTGACCCGGCATGGTCATGTACGCCCATGAGAGCCGCCTGCCGAGCACATGTCCACCAACCGGGTCGTGCGTTCCAGTGACCGAGACGAACTGCTTCGTGCAGCGCACGTTCCGTCCGCGGCGCATCTCTGCCGGAATCGCCAGCGGTTGCGAGAGTGTGGTCAGGCTGCCGATGTCGGGGATCAGCCCCGCGATCGCTGCACCGATCGTTCGGATGATCTGTACCGGCGACGCCATCAGAATGACCGAATCGTACGTCACCAGGTCGCTGGCGGGCCGGAGCTGGTGCGCGGGCTCGGCGGCTGCCGCGGTGAGCACTTCGTAGGTGTGAAAGCAGCCAAGGCTGTGTGCGAGAATCGACACACTGTACTTGAGCGGATTGTCACCGCGGGCGTCGGCGGCCCGGTCACGGTCGAGTTGGATCTGCTGCAGTTGCGCCAGATACGCGTCGCGGATCGCGAAGCGCAAATCAGCGCTCAACACTGGCCACAGCACGTCACCAGCGTACTCCGCAATCACCGCGTCGGTCGCAGCGCCGCCAAGCTTGACGCTGAGCGCGGTCTTCAGCGCGTTCACGCCAGCAGTGAAATTCACCTTCGTGGCAAGCCAGTCATTGATGAAATCGTAATTCAGCCTGTAGATCGCCGTCGCCGCCGTATCCGCTCCGAGGATTCCACGAAGTGCATCATCCGGAAACGAGCCGGCCTTTCCTGCGCTCGCGTCGCCGATGCCGTGGACCATCAGGATGGCCCGAGTGCCGGGCCAGTTCAGGGATTGCGGGATGAATGCCATCGGGTGCTCTTCTCCGCCGACCTGTCTGGTGCGGCAGCAGCGCAGGTGGCCGAACGCTGCTGCGTGCCATGGAGGAACACGCACTCCACACGTGATGCAACGTGCGCTGCGGTGTGGCGTTCTCGCCAGCCAACATTTGCTCAGCGATGGCACGCCAGCGCAGTATTCCCGTTCAGTTCCTGCCTGGCGCGACTGGTTCACCGAGCCCTGCCGCGGTGCGTACGTATTCCGCTGCGGAGGCATGTGTGGCATACCAGACGCGCCCGGCGCCCTTCGCCTTGATATGCGCCAGGAGCAGCTCGAGTGCGACGATCCGCGACCGATGTCCCGAGACGTGCGGATGCATCGTCAGCAGAAACATCCCGCCTTCCTCGAACGCCTTGTCGAACTCGTCCATCCAGACCTTTGCCACGTCCCGCGGATTCATGTAGGCGTTCCCGCGTGGATCAAAGAGCGGCGCATCATCGAGAATCCATTCCACCGGCAGTTCGACGATTCCGGTTGGCCGGCCGTTCTGCAGAAGCTCGTACGGACTGTCATCCGCCATCAGCGAGCTTTCATAGCGAAAGCCCATGTCACGCAGGATGCTCAACGTGTTCGGACTGAAGTTCCAGCTCGGCGCGCGGTATCCTGTCGGTTTGGTCCCGGTCAGCGTCGTCAGCTCGGCCACCGCCTTCTTCAGCAACGCGCGCTCGGCGGAATCGGGGAGCGTGGCATTCAGTTCGTGAATCCAGCCATGCACGGCGAACTCATGTCGTCCACTGCGCTTGATCGTGTCGGCCATCGACGGGGTGAGCGCGAGGCTGACCGACGGAATGAAGAACGACGCCGGAATGCGCTGCGCATCGAGCAGGCGTACCAGCCGTCCCAGGCCGCGGCGCGCACCGTACTGCGCCGAGGCAAGGGTGCCCACGGTGGGCTCACCGAAGCGGAGCGGGATCGTCTCGTTGTCGACGTCGAAGGAAAGCAGGACGGCAACGCGGGCGCCGCCGGGCCAGGTGGCGGGGGCCAGCGAGCGACCGGCGCGTACGGCATTCACGACAGTGCGGACTGAGTCCATCGTCCATTGCCAGCCTGGTTTCACCGGTGCGGGCTGAGCTTGCGCGCAGACCAGTGCGGGGCAGGTGAGCAGCAGGGCGATTCGGCGAAGCATGGCAGACTCCAGACGGAGGCGGGCGGTGAAACTACGGTCGCCACGAACGTATCGTGGGACCTTCGAATCGCGAGCCAACCCACGACAGACCTGCTCACCCGCGACCAGGTGACGAACCGCAGGCCACCTGGGGCCTCACACGATGGCTGTCCTGACGGCAACAGCGAGTCTCATGCAGAACTCGCACTGACATACGTCGCGCTGGTTGGCGT
>CAYMQV010000230.1:0-6943 GCA_964392395.1 uncultured Gemmatimonadaceae bacterium | reverse complement strand
AACTCGATCGGCAGATCGCGGCGCTGGCGCTGACGCCGGCGCTGACGCCGGCGCTCGCGCCCAAGGTCGCGCGTCTCCAGTGCTTCCGCGGACTCGATATGCACCGCGCGATGGTGCTCGCGACCGAGCTGGCCGATTGGCGGCGCGTTGGGTCGGCGCGGGAATTCATGGACTGTTTCAGGCTCGTTGCACACGCGTGGAAGGCGCAGCATCGAGCGCACAAAGTGTTCCGCCGCTCGAGTGCCGCGCGCCCCCCTCAGGTCGCGGTCGTGGCGGTCGCTCCTCGCGAGGCAGGGGGATCGGGGCCTATTCTCTGTCGATCCCGATTGAAATTCCTATCCCGAGACGATGGAATCTTGGACGGGTGAACGGTGAGCGAGGTGCATCCCCCACCGACCGACCGATGAACGCCGTCCACCCGGGACCCCCCGGTGTAGGGGAGCGGCTTGCCGCGCCCGGCTCCCCGTCATTGCGATGCCCACGCGCCCGGCCCGACATCACCGCGCCCGCAGTCGATCCAACCCGTCAAGGATCAACTCCAACCCGAACGAAAAATCGTGCGTCCCGTCATGCGAGCCATCGGCCACGCGTGCGGTGATCTCGTGCATGTACGGATACTGGTCAGCCGGCAGCATCGGCAGGTAGCTCGCCGCGGCCGAGGCGTATTCCTCGGGGTCAACCGGAAAGTTCTGCAGTTGCAGCGTGAAGCCGTAGATGTGGCTGTCCATCGCATTCCACGCGCGATCGGTCTCGACCAACGACAGCCCGGCCTTGCGTAGCGTGCCGAGCGTGGCGTCGATATAGCGCAGCATGTTCGGCCTGACGTTCGTCCGCGACACCACCAGCATCGGCGCCCAGGGATGTGCCAGCATCACCGCGTGGGCGGAGGTGGCACGCGCCCGCATGGCCGCCTTCCAGTCGCCGCCGGGCGTCGGCAACGTGATCTCGCCGATGATCAGATCCACCATCCCGTCGAGGACATCGTCCTTGCTGGCGACGTGATTGTAGAGCGACATCGCCTCGACCTTGAGCGTCGTCGCGAGCCGGCGCATCGACAGGGCATCGAGGCCCTGCTTGTCGGCGACGCGCACCGCCGCGCGCAGGACGCGCTCCCGGGTGAGCGGGGACCGTCGTGATGTGGGCATGGGAGGGAGATATACCCGACGTACAGTGTACGGCAACCGTCGGCCGCCCTTGCCCCGGAATAACCTTACGCTGTACGTTGCTACTTACAGAGTAAGTCCCACAACTTTTCTTCGTCAGGAATCGCGATGCGCCCGCTTGTTGCCGCCCTTGCCGCCGTACTCACCCTTACCGCCCCGCTCACCGCGCAGGACGCGGCCCTGCCAGCCGACGCCGTCACGCCGACCATCCCGCGCTGGCACCTCGGCCTCGCGGCCGACCTCGCTCGCCCCACCGGCGCATTCGAGCAGCAGGTCTCCAACGCCGGCGGGCTGCAGGCGCACCTGCGCGTCCGCCTCGACCAGTACGGCCTCGTCTCCCTCCGTATGCAGGGCGGCTGGCTCAACTACGGGCACGAAAGCCAGCGCAGCTGTCTCGCGGCCACCCCCGGCTGCCGCGTCGCGGTGAACGTGAACACCGCCAACGGGATCCTCTCCTTCGGCATCGGCCCCGAGTTCGCCTACCCGCTCGGGAGGCTGCGGGCCTATGGTCACGGCCTCGTGGGGATCAGCCGATTCAGCACCCTCTCCGGCATCGGTGGCGGGATCATGCCCGACATCGTCGCCGGTGACGAAAACTTCGGCGACAGCGGCTTCGCCTGGAGCGCCGGCGCCGGACTCCAACTCGCCATCAGTCGGCGAGCCGCGCTGGACCTCGGCGTCGCCTATCAGGGGCATGGTGAACGCGAGTACCTCACCAAGGGCGGCATCACCGACAACGCCGACGGCTCGTTGTCGTTCGACGTCAAGCGTTCCACCGCCAACCTCTTCGCCCTCCGACTCGGCTTCACCACCTCGCTCGGGTGGGGCACACGCAAGCCGAAGTCGTGACGATACCGGTCTACATGCGGGCGGCGGTCTACCGACGGTATGGACCACCGGAGGTGGTGGCCGTCGAGGACGTCCTCACACCACGTCCCGGCCCCAACGACCTCCTGATCCGCGTGCGCGCCACCACGGTCTCGTCCGCCGACTGGCGGCTGCGGAGCTTCTCGATGCCGCGCGGTTTCGGCCGCATCGGGCGGCTCGCCTTTGGCATCAAGGGCCCGCGCAAGCCGATCCTCGGCAGCGAACTCGCCGGTGACGTCGTGGCCATTGGTGCCGCCGTGACGGACTTCGCCGTCGGCGATGCGGTGATCGCCTTCACCGGGACCAGGTTCGGCGCGCACGCCGAGTACTGCCGCATCGCGGCCGACGGGGTGGTGGTGCACAAGCCGAAGCACCTGGGCTATCAGTCGGCCGCCACACTCGCCTTCAGCGGCACCACCGCACTCGACTTCTTTCGCCGCGGTGCACTGCGCAGCGGCCAGCGGGTGCTCATCAACGGCGCCTCCGGGGCCGTCGGCTCGGCGATGCTGCAGGTGGCCGTGGCCGCTGGTGCGGAGGTCACCGCGGTCTGCAGCGGCACCAACGCTGCGCTGATGCGCGACCTCGGCGCCACGCGCGTGGTGGACTACACCACCACCGACTTCGCGACCGAGGGCATGCGCTACGACCTGATTGCAGACACCGTCGGCAACGCGCCGTACCCGCGCGCCCGCCACGCACTCGCGCCACGCGGCACGCTGCTCGCGGTGCTCGCCACACTCCCCGCCATGCTGCGGGCGCCATGGGTGGGCCTCACCACGCAGCATCGCATTGTGGCTGGGCCGGCCGCCGAACGGGTGGACGACCTCCGCACCATCGTCGCCATGGCGGCTGCGGGACGTTTCACGCCGCTGATTGATTGCTCCTACCCGCTCAGCGAGATCGTGGCGGCGCATGCCCGCGTCGAAAGCGGGAGGAAACGGGGGAGTGTGGTGGTGATGGTGAATGGTGAACGGTGAATGAACAGATCCTCGGTGGCGAGGTTGGCGCGCACGATGCGATCGCGGCTGAGTGGCGCGCGTCTGGAGGAGGGCATGCGGGTCACACGACAGGTACTGCCAAGGGACGGCAAGCAGTCGGCCACGCTTGACCGATATCGACTTACGCTGTACGTTTCAACATACACTGTACGTGCGCGGGTTTCCCTCCTCGCACGCACTCCCCATGTGACATTCCCGAGCCGCCCTCGCCGGGCTCGTTTCGTTCGCGGCCCCCCGCCTCCGGGCAGCTCACACCGCACACGGCGGACAGCACTGCGGTGACCAATCCACTACGCATTAAAAAGCATATGCAAATGAAACGTCTGTTGTTCGGCTTGACCTTGATGATGGCAAGCCCACGCCAGGTTACGGCACAATACGCCAAACAGGACAGTACGTATAAGAGGTACTTCGTAGGCAGTACCTTGTTTATGCTGGCGAATCTTGTACCTGACAATAATCCGCCTGAAATGGTGTATCTGAACCTGGGTTATCGCATTACAGGAAAGGATGTAATCTCGGTTGAACTGAAAACGTGGAGATATGGCTGGCCAATTGGCATTCCCTTTGGCAAGTCATTTGAAAAGGAAGGAGAAGGGTTTCCGGGTTATATTCGTGAACACGGAATTTCACTGAATTATCAACGGTTTTTCCGGAAGCGTCTTTTTGCTCAAGTTGACGTGATGCCTGCGTGGCAATCGTTCGTAAACGATCGCGGTGTGAAGATCGACAAGGGCTTTCAATTCTTCAACACGTATTCTGTTGGTTATCACGTGAAACTCTTCAAGGATCGGGTTTTCTTTCAACCTTCGATCGCGATTACTCATCGTCCCTATCAGTCAAGAATGCCTGATTCGTTCAAACAGGTTGACGACAAATGGCCGCGATTCTTTTACGGGCAGCCGGGATTGCATTTTGGGTTCAATTTTTAGCTTCCGGCTCCTCACGCAAAGAGTCCAGCCGGACCACCGTAAGCTTCCCCCTCGAGGGAACAATTGAAGGTTCGACTTCGGGCGAATTGACGTTGGCCCCGAAATGACACAGGTCGAAGCTGGAAACTCAGCGTTTCTGACGTTGGCCCCGAAATGACACAGATCGAAGCTGGAAACTCAGCGTTTCGTTGCGGTCACATGATCCTGAGGGCGGTGCGCAAAGGCCGTCGGCGTCAGGTCACCGAGGGCACTGTGAGGCCGGTGGTCATTGTCGTCTTGCCGCCACGCTTCGATGAGCCGCTTCGCGTGGTCGAGTGAGAGGAACTGATGGACGTTCAGGTATTCGTCGCGCAAGCGGCCGTTGAAGGATTCGATGGGCCTGTTGTCCGTGGGCTTGCCTGGCCGCGTGAAATCGAGTTCCACGCCGCGATAGAACGCCCACGCTTCAACTGCCTTCGAGGTGAACTCCGTGCCGTGATCGACGGTCAGGGACTTCGGCAGTCCGTGCTCGCCGATCTGGTCTTCAAACGCCCCGACGACATGCTACCCCGTGAGGGAAAAACCGACGTCCAGTAATGGACTCTCGCGACTCCACTGATCGACGACGGTGAGCACCCGAAACGCCCGGCCGTCGATCAGCGCATCGTGCACGAAGTCCATGCTCCACCGCTCGCCGCGCCCGGTGGGCACCGGCGCTTACCCGCGATGCAGCGCCATGTGCTTCCGCCACTTCACCCGCATCCGCACCTGCAGCCCTTCCAGCCGATAGAGCCGGCGCACCCGCTTGCGATTGACGTGCCACCCCTCCCGTCGGAGGAGCACGCAGATCCGATGCGCCCCGAACCGTGGGCGCGTGAATGACCAGCTCGCGGATGCGCAGCCGCAACGCCGTCTGGTCGACCGCACGACTGGCTCGGTACCAGGCCGTGCGACGGAAGCCCGCCAGCCGACGCGCGTGCACGATGCTGGCGCCGAATGTGGTATGGAACCACCGCGCCAGCCGGCGCCGCCGTGCCGGCATCACACGTTATTTCGGAGCGCCTCGCTCAGCATGTGCTTGTCGAGCGTCAGGTCAGCCACCACCTGCTTGAGGCGTCGATTCTCCTCCTCGAGCGACCGCAGTTTCCGCGGCTCGCTGACGCCTAGGTGCGCAAAGCGCTTCTTCCAGTCGTATAAGGTCGCGTCGCTGAGCCCGAGCTGCCGGCACACGTCCGCCACGGCCGTCCCACTCTCGGCCTGGGTTAGGGCGTAGGCGATCTGCTCTTCAGTGAACTTCGACTTCTTCATCGATCCAACGCCTTCCTCCGACCGGGGGCGCTGGACCGTCAATGCTACCGCTCAGTCCCCCACTTGCAACCTGCCCAACTATTTCGGGGGGACGTCAGCGCAGGTCGTTTTCCTCGGAGAGATAGCCGATCCGTGACAACACCCCGACCGGGTCGGCGACGGGATCGAGGCCAAAGATGCGCACGATCCGCTCTCCGCCCGCAGCAGACCCAGCATGTGCTTGATGAGCGTCGTCTTGCCCGCTCCGTTCGCGCCCACGAGGCCGTAGACCGCCCCGCGTGGCAGGGAGAAGCTCACCGCCGCCAGGGCCGTCGTGGCACCGAAGCGACGCGTCAGCTCCGTCACGCGGATGACCGGTTCACTCACCCCGGAACCGCCTGTGCGTCGCGTGTGGTAACGACGTCCACGAGCCTGCATGTCTTCGCAATTGACCTGCCCCGCTTGACGACTGCGAAGGCGTAAGGGTGCCCGATCGAGATCGCGGGACGTTCGGTGTCATTGTGTTCTCTCTCCACGCAGGCAGAACGATGATTCGCACTCTCAACGCCATGTCCACTTGTGAGCGGATGAAATCGAAGCGCCGGCGCAGTCCGACGACCGCTCGTCAGCTGGAACGGCACGTGAGGCGTTCCGCTCGATCGGCACACACGCTCCGGCCGTCGGCGTGAGAAAAAATGGCCGCGCCGCCGTCACTGTTGGCGTGGACTCCCGTGGCCTGCCACGCAGATCGTGGCAACCTGCGTACTCTCAGCATATCGTGCATCATGACGACACTCCGCGACTCCGCCGTCCATGGCCGGCGCCACAAATGGCAACCCGCGGCGGTGCTCGTCTGCGCGGCGCTCGCTGCCTGCGAGCCGCCGCCTGGCGCTGGCGTCGAGAGCTGCTCGAAGCGGCCAGGCAGCCTCTTCAATCAGCGGACGTCATGCACGTTCACCATCTCGCCGCTCGATTCGAACGGCTATACCGTGGTCCACGAGAATGCCGACTTCGGCTCGCGGAGCGCATACACGGCGGCGATCGAGGTCGAGGGTTCGCTGCGCGTCAAGCGTGGCAGCGTCTCAATGGAATTGGTGGACGACCGCGGCACTACGCAGCACTTCCGCGCCACCACCGATTCACCGGTGACCTTCACGGCCAGGGTGGCGACCACCATGCGCGGCAGTGTCCGCGGGATACGATTTGCGCTGACGCCGGAGGGCGTGCCTCGCTCCGCCGACAGCGTCGCGCTGGCCTTCGTATATGTGAAATGACCGGTGTGGCCATGGCGTGAGCGCCGCTCGATACCAGCACCATCATGGCGATCTCGCCGCTCGGCTCACTGGCTCCACCCGGTGATGTGCTGCCAACCGCACGAAATGAGACGCGGCGTCAACGTGGCGCGTTGTATTCATTTACCGGACGAGGCGCCGCATCGCGTCTCCGGCGCCGATTGGATGGCCGACTCTCCCTCGCACTCGCCCTCGCGCATGAAGACCATTCTCGCCGCCGCGCTCCTCTGCCTGCAGCCCGCGCTCCTCGCCGCCCAGCCGCCGTCGGCCACGCCAGTGCAATCCGGACTCCTCGGCGTCGAAATGCCTGTGGGCGCCTCGATCAGCGGTAACGGCCTGTATCGATGGGCGGCGCGCGCGTCGCTCAAGATCGACGCCGACAAGGCCGGCATGAAGCTCGGTGATGCACTGGAGGTCCTGCGGAT
>CAYMQV010000229.1:4967-6950 GCA_964392395.1 uncultured Gemmatimonadaceae bacterium | reverse complement strand
ACTCGCCCAGCCGCGCCCCTTTGCATCGGTCGAGATAGAGTATGATTCCACTGGCGAAACTGCTTGAAGCCGCGCTCTTTGCGAGCGCTCGACCCATTCCCGCGGACGAACTGAGTGCGCTTGCGCCGGAGGTAAGTCCGGCTGAGATCGCATCGGCGCTCGATACGCTGCGCGAGCACTACGATGTGGACGGGCATGGCGTCGAACTGGCCGAAATTGGTGGTGGCTGGCAGATCCTGACACGTGCGGAGTACACGGAGGCGATCGAACGTGCGCAACTCGCGGCACGGCCGCAGCGGCTGTCGGCGGCGGCCCTCGAGACGCTCGCGATCATCGCGTACCGCCAGCCGATCGGGCGAACCGAGGTGGAAGAGATTCGCGGCGTCGCCGTGGGCTCGATTCTCAAATCTTTGCAGGAGCGCGCGCTGATCGACGTCGTAGGCCGGGCCGAGGGACTTGGGCGACCGTTGCTGTACGGGACGACGTCGCTGTTTCTCGAACAGTTCGCGTTGCGGCACCTGGAAGAACTGCCACGTGCCGATGAGCTGGCGATTGCGTTGCGGCCCTCGCCGCAGCCGCTGTGACCGGCCGTCCGCCGCGACGCACCGGCACCGGCAAGGCACCGCCCAAGCCGCGCGGCGTACAGCCGCCGGGCCGGCCGCCGGCGAAGGGCACCCGTACGCCGCTTGGACCGGAAGCGCGGGACCCGCGAAAGCGGAGTCCGCGGAAGAAGCCGGTCCCTGGCGCGCGCGCCGAAGCCCCTCTCGTACCGACCGTCGTCAAGACGCCGAAGGACGCGCGCGAGACGATGCGCCTGCAGCGCTTTCTCGCCCGTGCGGGTGTGACGTCGCGTCGTCAGGCGGAGACGCTGATCACGAATGGGCAGGTGACGGTCAATGCGACGGTGGCCACGCTCGGCTCGAGTGTCGATCCGATGCAGGACGTGGTCATGGTCGATGGAACGCGGGTCCGGATGTCGGAGACGGTCACCTGGCTCGTGTTGAACAAGCCCGCGGGTGTCGTCACCACCCGCACCGATCCTGAGGGGCGCGACACGGTCTTTGATCTGGTGCCGAACGTCCCTGGCCTCACCTACGTCGGTCGGCTCGACTACATGACGGATGGGGTCTTGGTCATGACGAGCGACGGGCGGGCGGCGCACGTCCTCACGCATCCCAGCCGTGAGGTGTCACGCACCTATGAAGCCGTCGTGCAGGGAGCTGCCATGGCGGCGCTTGACCAGTTGCAGGCCGGCGTGGAACTCGATGACGGCCTCGTGTTAGTAGATGCAGCCAACGTGGACAAGCTGGGACGCAGCCGGTGGTTGCTGACGCTGACCCTGCACGAGGGACGAAACCGGGAGGTCCGTCGTCTCTGTGAGGCGGTCGGCTTGTCCGTCGAGAAACTCACGCGCGTCAAGTTCGGTCCGGTCGCGCTCGGCGATCTGGCCAGTGGCAAGTGGCGAGCACTGACGCAGACCGAGTTGCGTGGGTTGGCCATCCGTGGTGACGTGCGCAAGTAGGTGCGCGGGCAGACTGGACACGGGTCCTCACTTTCAGGCTGGAGAACGCGCGCATGACGGCGGTGCCACTTCCCGCGACGCCCCCGACCGGCGTGGCAGCGGTGCAGGCGATTCTGACGCAGGTGGCGCGGCGGGTCGTGGGGCAGGACGCGATGGTCGAGCGTCTGCTGATCGGACTCTTGACCGGCGGACACGTGTTGCTCGAGGGCGTGCCAGGGCTGGCCAAGACGCTCACCGTGCGCACGCTGGCGGAGACCATCCACACGACGTTCCGCCGCATTCAGTTCACGCCTGACCTGCTTCCCGCGGACGTCGTCGGCACGCAGATCTTCGATCAGGCCTCGGGCGAGTTCCGTACGAAGCGTGGTCCGATCTTCGCGAACATCGTGCTCGCCGACGAGATCAATCGCGCGCCGGCCAAGGTGCAGTCGGCGCTGCTCGAGGCGATGCAGGAGCGGCAG
>CAYMQV010000229.1:0-4957 GCA_964392395.1 uncultured Gemmatimonadaceae bacterium | reverse complement strand
GGTGACGATCGGTGGCACGACGTATCCGCTCGCCGATCCGTTCCTCGTGCTCGCGACGCAGAATCCGGTGGAGCAGGAGGGGACGTATCCGCTGCCCGAAGCGCAGGTCGATCGGTTCATGATGAAGCTGCGCGTCGAGTACCCGACGCGCGCGGAAGAGAAGGAGATCATGCGACGGATGTCGTCTGGCGAAGACATTCCGATCGCGGTTGCAGCCACGCCCCAGACGATCCTTGCCGCCCGCCGGGAGATTGCGGCCTTGCATCTCGATGAACGCATCATGGATTACATCGTCGAACTGGTGCACGCCACCCGTGTTCCCGCCGAGGCGGGACTCGCGGCCCTGGCGCCCCTGATCGAGTACGGTGCCTCGCCGCGCGCGAGCATTGCGCTGGCACAGGCATCGCGCGCGCATGCGTACCTGCGAGGCCGCACCTTCGTGCTGCCTGACGACGTGAAGGCGATCGCGCCTGACGTGCTGCGGCATCGGGTGGTGACGACGTTCGAAGCCGAGGCGCAGAGCATCACCAGTGACGAGATCGTGCGCCGGATTCTGGCGGCGGTGGCGGCGCCGTGATCCTGCCGTGGCGCCGTGCCGCCCGGGCGGTGCGACCGCCGGTTGCGACCGCCAGCGAGGCCCTCGGTGCGCCAGCGCCACTCGAGATTCTCGAGCAGGTGCGTCGGCTCGAGCTGCGGATGCGCCGACTCGTCAATTCCCGTTTCGCCGGCGACTATCGGTCCGTCTACAAGGGGCAGGGCATGGAGTTCGCAGAAGTGCGCGAGTACCAGCCTGGCGACGAAGTGCGCAGCATCGACTGGAACGTCACGGCGAGACTGCAGAAGCCGTATGTGAAGCGGTACGTCGAGGAGCGCGAGTTGACGGTGCTGCTGCTGATCGATTGTTCGGCATCGTCGCACTTTGGAACGCGTATCCGATTCAAGGATGATGTCGCATTGGAAGTGGCTGGTGTGCTGGCGCTCTCCGCACTGCGCAACAACGATCGCGTGGGTGTGGTGGCGTTCACTGATCGGGTGGAGCACGCCGTTCCACCGCGCAAGGGACGGCGCCACGGCCTTCGGCTGTTGCGCGACCTGTTGTCGCTCCGACCGGTCGGCCGGCGGACCGACATCGCGCTGGCGTGTGAGCAGGCGCAACGGCATCTGTCACATCGATCACTCATTTTCGTGATCTCCGACTTTCGTGATGCACAGGCAGAAAGTTCGCTGCGCCGCCTCGCCGCGCGGCACGAAGTCGTGGTCATCACGATCGACGACCCGGCCGAACATGTCCTTCCGGCAGCGGGCGTGCTGGTGTTGTCCGACCCCGAGACCGGCGAACGCATCGAAGTCGATTCCGGCAATGCGGCCTTCCGGGCACGGTACGCTGCTGCCGCGAGTGCCGCCGAGGCGGAGCGCAGCGCGATGTTTGCTCGCAGCGGTGTGACGACGATCGTGCTGCGTACGAACGAAGGAATCGTCGAGCCGCTCCGGGAATTCTTTCGCCGTGCCCGACCCCGTGCGCGCCGGCATGCCTGATCGACGGGCAGTCGCCCTGGCGGTGATGCTGACCGCACTCGTGCCCGGTGTCGAGGCGCAGCAGCCGATGGATACGCTCGGGCGCGTGACGGCGCGCGTGATCCCCGACACCGTCACCGTCGGGCAACCCTTCGTGGTGTCGGTCCGCGCCATTCCACCACGGGGGCGGCAGGCCGTCGCGCCCGCGGTGCCGGACACTGGCGGATTGGTCGAACCGCTGGATCCAGCCAATGTCACGCGACGCGGTGATACGCTCATCGTACGATACCGGTTGATCGCATGGGAACCCGGCGTGCTGACGATTCCGCTCGGTCCGGTGCTGATGCGCCGTGATTCGAACGAAGTCTCGGTGCCGCTCGATGTTCGCGTGGTGGTGGCCTCGGTCCTTCCCGCCGAAACAGCGAAGCGTGTGCCACGGACTGCGCGCGAGCTCTTTCCCGTGTCCGTGCGCTGGTGGCAGCGCTGGTGGCAGTGGATGCTGCTGCTGCTGGCCACCGTCACTGCGGTGTACCTCTTTGAACGGTGGCGCCGACGTGAGCGCGCACCGGCGAGTGATGTGGCAGCACCGCTGGCCGTGGCCGAGGTAGCGTTCGCCAGGCTCGATGCCCGACGGTTGCTCGCCGCAGGCGAAGGCGGGCGGCATGTTGCACTCTCGGCGGAGATCGTCCGTCAGTATCTCGCGATGGTGGAGCCGTCGCTGGCACTGGCACTCACGAATGCCGAATTGCTCAAGGCCGTTGCGCCGATTCCTGGCATGCCGGACCACCAATTGGCCCGGCTGCTGGATGAGGTGGATGCCGTGCGCTTTGGCGGCACAGGTGTTGATGATGCGACCGGGCAGCGCGCCAGCAGCATGGCCCGCCAGCTGGTGCGCGACATCGATCGCGTGCGGTCGGCGATGGCCGGGCACGCGTCATGCTGACCAACTTCCAGCAATGGGTGACGGGGCTGGGCATTGCCATCGGCGTCCCGTGGGCACTGGTCGCGTTGCTCGCGCTGCCACTGGTCTGGTGGGTGCGGAGAAAGGTGGCCATTCGCGCGATGCCGTTCGCGCCGCTGGACATCGTCGTGAAGGCCGCGCCGAAACCCAGCCGCGTGCGCCGTTGGATGTTTCGGCTGCGCCTGATCGGTCTGGTTGGCTGTGTGCTTGCGCTCGCGCACCCGTACGCGCGCGGTGGCGAACGGCGCGAGACGCGCGACGGCATCGACATCATGCTCGCGTTCGATATTTCGAGCTCGATGCTGGCAGAGGACTTCCAGCCGCAGAACAGGCTCGAGGTCGCGCGCGCGAAAGTGAAGGAGTTCGTCACCCTTCGCGAGTCGGATCGGATTGGTGTCGTATCCTTCTCGGGTGAGGCGTTGACACAGGTGCCGTTGACGGCGGATCATCAACTGGTGCTGGCGGCCATCGATCAGCTGCAGCCTGGTCAGCTCGAAGATGGGACGGCCATCGGGACCGCCATCGCCACGGCGTCGAATCGCCTCCGCGCCTCCAGCGGCAGTTCACGCGTCCTCGTCCTGTTGACCGATGGCGTGAACAATCGCGGGCAGGTCGACCCGCGCACGGCGGCGCGCGCCGCCGCCGCCTTTGGAATCCGCATCTACGCCATCGGCGTCGGCACCGAAGGCATGGCGCCAGTGCCAGTAGGCCGTGGATTGTTCGGCTTGCGCTACGAGACGCAACGCGTCGAGATCGACGACGCGCTGCTGACGGAGGTGGCCAATGCCACTGGGGGACGATACTTCCGTGCCAAGGATGCGGCGTCGCTTGCGCGCGTCACACGTGAGATCGATCGTCTGGAACGCATGCCGACGCTCGCCCGTCGGTCACTGCCTCGGTCGGAGTGGTACGTCGTGCCGGCGACGATTGCGTTGGGTGCGTTGCTGCTCGAAGCGTGGCTGCTGCTGCGCCGGGGGCCGATTCCATGAACTCGCTGGTACTGCAGGGGCTCGCGCTCTTCGCTCGCAGCTGGATGCTGCCATTGGCCGTGCTCGCGGGTCTGACGGTGGGCTGGATCGGGTGGCGGATTGATGCCCGTCGGCGGTCGAGGCTCGCACAGCTGGGCGACGTGTCGGTCATCGAACGCCTCGTTCCCGGACGCTCGGCGGGTTTGAGGCCGGCGTCTCGTGCGATTCTGCTCGGCCTCGCCGCGTTGTGTCTCGGGTGCGCACTCGCCGGACCGCGATGGGGCGCCCGCGCGGAGCGGCGGCGTGATCTCGGCGTGGACATCGCGCTCGTGCTCGACGTGTCGGCATCGATGCTGGCCGTGGACGAGGGCACCTCCCGTCTCGATCGGATGAAGGCGGATGTCCGCCGGTTGCTCGCGACGATGCCGGCAGCTCGAGTTGCGCTCATCGTCGTGGCCGGGCGCGCGTACACACTCACCCCGCTGACGCCGGATCACGATGCACTCGGTCTCTTTCTCGACGGGCTCGATCCGGGGATGGTGAGTCAGGGTGGGACCGCCCTGGCTGCCGGCGTGAGACAGGCGACGCAGTTGCTGGGTGTCAGTCGCGATGGGAGTGACCGGGCACTGGTGGTGATGAGCGATGGCGAGACGTGGGATGACGAGGGGGAGATTGCAGCGGCCGCCAAGGCCGCCGGTGATGCCCGGCTGGCAGTGGTGACGGTGGGGTACGGAACCGCCGCGGGTGCCACCATTCCGATGGGGGACGGCAGCGTCAAGCGCGATGGCGAGGATCGTCCCGTGATCACGCATGCGAATTCCGCCACCCTCGAAGGCATCGCTCGACTGGGCGATGGCGTGTTTGTCGACGGCGCCTCGGCCGATCGCCCGGGCCGGGTGCGTGCGGCGTTGCGAAGGCTTCGGCAGACCGAGCGCGTCTACAACGCCGGTACGTCGCCGATACAGCGGTACGCGTTCTTTCTCTGGCCCGCATTCTTTCTGCTGCTGTTCGATGCCGCCTTCGCCGCGCGGGGGCGTCGGAGTGCCAGCGGGGCGCTGGCTGGTGGATTCCTGCTGGTTGCCGCACTCTCGCTCACCTCGGCGCCCCTCACCGCGCAAACTGCCGGTGGACGGTCGGATGCGATCGGGCTGATGAAGCAGCGGCGATTCACTGACGCCGTGCGCCTCGTGCGCGAAAAGATCGGCAATGGCGATCGGACCCTGCGGAGCCAATACAACCTCGGCACTGCACTGCTCGAGGCGGACTCCATCGCGACGGCGACCGAGGTGCTCGATCGGGTGGTGACGATTGCCCCTGATGCGGAACTCCGGTATCGAGCGCTCTTCAATCTTGGATTGGCCAATCTGCGCCGTGCACGCGCCATGCCGGAGAGCGGAGCGGCCCCGTACTTCGTGGCGGCCGTTGCGGCATACAAGCGCGCGTTGCGCACACGGACGGACGATCCGGATGCCAAGTGGAATCTGGAACTGGCCATTCGCGAACAGCAGAAGGG
>CAYMQV010000228.1:0-7021 GCA_964392395.1 uncultured Gemmatimonadaceae bacterium | reverse complement strand
CGCACAACGGCGTGCACCGCGGGCGTCCACGACCCGCTGAAGCAGCAACTATGACAACGGGGGCCTGACACTATCAATGTCAGGCCCCCGTCGTGCATCGCCGTCTCAGTCGCCGGCGACCGTCTCGAGGGCAGCGAGCGGTGCGCCGACTGTCGTGGCCGCAGCATCGGCGGCATCGAGCGCTGCCCGCAACCGTGACGCCAGGACACGCACGTTCGGCTCATCACACATGGTCGTGTGATTACCGGGGCAGACCTGCACCACTACGCCGCCGAGCAGAAGGCGGCCCCACCCATGCTCGCTGTCCACCTTGACGCCGGACCACAGCGACACCGCCGTCTCCTCCCGGGCGCGAAACAGGGTGCCGCTCAGCGGCTGCACCACCGGGCGATAGTTGCTTTCGGCTACCAGCCACGAGCCGCCGATGGCATCGTAGCGGAACGTGTCCGGCATGACGCGTCCGAGCTGCCGTGCTACGCGCAGTCGCGTGTGGTCGCGCGTGGACCAGTAGAGGCGCTGTGCGGTCTCGAACAGGTATCGGGGGCCGAGTGAACGCAGTCGGCGCAGGTGCAACGCCGCACGCTCCCGGAAGCTGCGCTGCGGCAGAGCCGGGCTGAATGAATCGATGAAGCCGAGGAACGCCACCGATTCGCCACTCTCCACCAGCTGTCGCGCCATCTCGAATGCCGCCACACCGCCGCCGGAGTAACCCCCGAGGAAGTATGGCCCATGCGGCTGCTCGCGGCGCAACTCCGCGACGTAACGCGCTGCCAGCGCCTCAACGCTGTAGAGCAGCTGCTGCGGATTGTCCGCGCCTGGGGGCTGGAGCCCATAAAATGGTCGGCCGTCGCCCAGCAGCACGGCCAGCTTGCGCAGGTTGTTCAGCGTGCCACCCATGCCCGCAACGCAGACGAACGGTGGACGACTGCCTTTGCTTTGCATGGTCACCAGCGACCGCCAGCGCGAGCCGCGATCGGCCGCCGTCGCACCGGTCTCGGGCGTCAACTCCGCTTCGGCGACGCCGGCCGGGATGAGCGGATCGGGGTCGACTTGGCTCGCGTCGTTCGGCGCGTGCTCTGCGGTGCTCAGATCAATGCCAAGCTCCTGCGCGATGATCTCGGCGCACTGCGCAATCGTGGGCGCTTCAAAGAGTGTCGACAACGGCAGATCGACGCGGTAGTGCTTGCGAATCCGAGTGAACAGCCGCACCGCCACCAATGACTGGCCACCAATCTCGAAGAAGTCATCGTGCACCCCGATCTCGTTCAGCCCTAACAGCTGCTTCCAGAGTTCGCACAGGTGCCGCTCGAGGTCGTTCCGCGGTGCGACGAACGACGTGACGAGTTCCGGACGCGCGAAACCCGCACTCTCGTCGCGTACGTCGCCACCGGCCGTCGCCGCAGACTCCTGCTTCTGTTGCAGATGCGTGATCCACATCGGCAGATCGAGGGAACTGGTCAACACATGCCCAGACAACCCCGACGCCATGATCCGGTCGAACGCGTCCAGCCCTTCGGCCGGTGCAATCGCCAGTCGCAGCAGCCCTCGCAGATTTGCCTGCGCCGCCGTGGTGGGTACCGCGTCGTCCTGGCGCGCGCGATTCAACCGGGCGCCTTCGCCGAGCCGCTTCATGACAAAGCCCCGGATCTGTACCAGCAACGCGCCGTCCGAGTCGTACAAATCCACGTCGAACTTCGCCATGTCACCGCTGCTTGCCGCGGCATCGAGTCGCACGTGACTGAAGACGTCGTGTGTCAGCCCCGAGAAGAGCCGCACGCGCTCATAGGTGAACGGCACATAGAAGTCCCTCGCCTGTTCGAAACCGGGAATCAGGAGTTGTGCACCCCCAGTCGCCATGTCCAGCAGTGCCGGATGCAACTTGTAGGTCGCGAGGTCAGCACGGAACTCGTCAGGCAACAGCAGACGGACGAGCGCCTCGGTGCCGTTCGTCGAGGTCTCCATCACGTTGCCCCATCGTGGCCCGAAATCCATGAAGGGTTGCACCAGGAACCCGCCGACGCTGACTGGCGTCCCCATGCGCGCGCGGACGGCGGCGAGCGTGTCGATCGGCTCAGGCGCAGCGACGCTCGTGCCGACCGTCCCAACCACACACGGGTCCTCATCCCCGTCGGGCAGAAAGGCGAAGTCGCGCGAAGTTGCACTCCCGTTGACCGCAGCACCGAGACGAAGACGCAGCACACGCGGGGCTGACCGCCCAACCATGAACGGCCCGAGGAACGTGACGTTTCGGAGTTCGACGGTCTCATCGGAACGCACGTCTTCCAGCGCAGCGCGTGCCAGTTCGAGGTAGCCCGTGCCGGGGATCAGCGCATCACCGCCGCGCACGACGTGCTCCGACAGCAACCACTGTCGCGCACGGCTGAAGAGCGTGGAATACACGACCGTTCCATCGGGCTCGGTCGCGATGCGTTCGAGATCCGGATGCGGGCCAGGGCGCCCATTCAGGCGCGACGCGGGATGCACCGCGCCATCGGCCAGCATCGCTGTCATGCCGACCTCGCGCCAGGCATTCCAGCCGATCGAAATGGCCCTCACATCGGTCGTCAGACGCTTGCGTTCAATGAACGCGTCGAGGAACGCATTCGCCGAGGTGTAATCCACCTGTCCTTCGAGTCCGAGCACGGAACTCACCGACGAGAACGCGATGAAGAAATCGAGAGGTTCAGCGCGCAGGACTTCATCCAGCACCATCGCCCCAAGCGCCTTGACCGTGATCACGGGCGTTGGCGCCGACGGCGACTTGAGGGAGATCAGGCCATCATCGATCAGGCCGGCGGAGTGAATGACGCCATGAATTGCGCCAAATTGTGCTCTGGCCATCGCCACCACGCCGATCATCTGTTCGAGATCGGTCACATCCGCCGTCAGCGGCAGCACCTCGCCACCTGCGGCCTCGATCGCGAGCAGCTTTGTCACCTGGCGCCCGATGCGATCGCTGCCGCGCTGCCGTGCGATCGCGGCCCATTCGCGGCGATCCGGGACGCTCGTCCTGCCGATCAGCACCAGTCGCGCCTTGGCGGTGCGTGCCAGATGCTCAGCCATCTCGAGGCCGATTCCGTTCAGACCGCCGGTAATCAGGATGGTGGCGCGCTCGCGCACCATCACATCACCACCCACCGGTGGTTCCAGTGGCACTGACGTGAGTACGCGCACCCAGCGCGCATCGGGGCGCAGCGCAATCGCGGAATCGATCACTGGGCGTCGGAGTTCCTGCAACAGCCGAGCGGCCTGGGTCTCGACCGAGGCGGAACCAAGTGCCAGATCGATACAGCGACTGCGGATCTGCGGTACTTCACGCGCCGCCACCTGATTCGGTCCAACCAGCAGCGCCTTCAGCGGGTCAGGCGCTACGTCGTCATCTGCGCAACAGTAAACACCACGCGCCACCGTCGACAACACCAGTGGCCGCTCCTGTTCCGCGGCAGCCTGCACGATACAGAGCTGGCTGACGTAGAAGCTCCCCACCGCACGATTCAGGTGTTCCGCCATGTCCGCCTTCTTCATCCAGTCGAAGAACCCCTTCGCTGGCGCATCGAGCCCCCACAGATGCACCACCTGCTCCGGCCACCGATCCTCGATGGTCAGCGCCTCGAACAGCGCCGTAAAGTCCTCGCCGGCGTCGGCACGCACGATGAACTCGGTCTCGCTCAATCGGCGGAAGCGTGCACCGATCCGGACCGCCACCGTGCGGCCGGCGGGCCGCCGCGCGGCCAGCGCGTCCGCCACACCGCCGCCATCCGCGAAGACCAGCCAGACACCAGCAGACGCATCGGTTTCACCACCGGACAACGCCGACCGGCGCCACAGCGGCATGGAGAACCAGTCGCGCACGTCATCACGTCGCGACATCCCGCCCTCTGGTCGCGCCGCGGCCATCACCGTGGTCTGCGCAGGCAACCAGAACCGTTGATGCTCGAACGGATAGGTCGGCAACGGAATGCGACGGCGCCGCGCACCGGCGTGCAGCGCAGACAGCTGCACCACCCCGCCGCTCTCCCAGACCTTGCCGATGGTACCAAGCAGGAACTCGACGTCTGATGCCGTCTCACGCGGATGCCGCAGCGTTGGCACCGCCACCGGAATCGGTGTCTGCGACCGCGCAAGGCTGCACAACGTGCGCCCCGGGCCGATCTCGACCAGGACGCTGCGACCACTCGACAGGACTGCCTGCAACCCATCATTGAATCGCACCGTCTGACGCAGATGGCGCACCCAATACTGCGGATCCATTGCCTCATCCGGCGTAATCCATGCGCCGGTCAGGTTCGAGATGAACGGGATCTGCGGCGCAGAGAATCGCACCCGTGCGCACACGCGGCCGAACTCCGCCAGAATGGGCTCCAGCATGACCGAGTGAGCCGCCACCGCAATGTGAATGCGGGTGCTCTCGATATCGCGCTGCTGCAATGTCGCCTGCAGCGCGTCGATCGCGGCCACGGGCCCGGACGCCACACACAGCCGGGGGCCGTTCACCGCCGCAATCGAGAGCGTCTGGCCGAGCAATGGCAGCAATTCCGACTCCGATAGCTCCACACTCAGCATACCACCGGCCGGCAGCGTCTCGAACAGCCGTGCACGCTCGATCACCAGCGCCAGCGCATCGCGCAAAGAAAAAACGTCGGCGAGGCAGGCGGCAACGTACTCACCCATGCTGTGCCCGATCATCCCCGCCGGCTGCAGGCCCCACGCCCTGAGCAGTCGGGCAGTCGCATACTCGGTCGCAAAGAGCGCCGGCAACGCAAAACGTGGTGCCTCGAGTTCCGACGTGGCACTCGCCACATCGGTCGCTGCCGGAAAAACCAGTCGCCGCAATGTCCCGGCGAGCGAATCCGGCATCTCGGCCAGGCACTCGTCAAACGCCTGCCGATACACGGATTCCGTCTCGTACAGCTCACGTCCCATCGATGCGTATTGTGCCCCACCACCGGGGAACATGTAGACGATGCGCGCGTCATCACCCGTCGTCGCCTGCACCGTCCCCTTTTGCGGCTCGCGCAGCGCCGCAGCCACCTGCGCGATGTTGCGACCGACCACGGTGCGTCGATACTGGAACGACACGCGGCCCTCATGCAGTGTCCAGGCCGCGTCGGCCAGCGACACGGACGGGTCCTGCTCGAGACAGTCGGCCAGGCGAGTCGCCACGCGCTCGAGCGCGGTTCGCGTCTTGGCGCTGATCGTCACCAATTGCGTCGTCCGCCGCGGCGCGTCAGACGGCGCGACAGGTGGTGCCTCCTCGAGGATCAGATGCGTATTCGTACCGCCGGCGCCGAGCGCCGTGACGCCGGCGCGACGCGGCGACGCGCCGCGCGGCCAGGGCGCAAGTGTCGTGTTGACGAAGAACGGGCTCGAGGAAAATTCTATCTGTGGGTTCGGCGCGGTGAAGTTGACGCACGGTGGCAACTGCTGGTGCCGCAGCGCCAGCACCGTCTTGATGAACCCCGCCATGCCGGCCGCTTCACCGAGATGGCCGATGTTGGCCTTCACCGAGCCGAGTGCGATGAATCCCTTCTTGTCCGTCAGCGGCGCGTACGCCTGATTCAACGCCTCGACCTCGATCGGGTCGCCGACCGCCGTGCCCGTGCCGTGCGCCTCGATCATGCCGATCGATTCCGCCGGCACGCCCGAAATCGCCAACGCCTCCGACACCGCGCGCGCCTGCCCGTCCACACTCGGCGCCAGATAGCCCACCTTCTGCGAACCATCATTGTTGACCGCCGTACCGCGAATCACGGCCTGGACCGTGTCGCCATCCGCGAGGGCATCCTCCAACCGCTTCAGAACCACGCACCCTGTGCCACTGCCGAACAGCGTTCCCTTTGAGCCGGCGTCGAACGGACGGCAGTGACCATCGGCCGACAGGATCTCGCCCTGCTTGTAGAGATACCCGCGGTCCTGCGGCAGCGACATCGTCGACGCGCCCGCAAGTGCCAGATCCGTCTCACGATTCAGCAGGCTCTGACACGCAATGTGGATGGCGGTCAGGGAAGACGAACAGGCCGTCTGCACGTTCATCGCCGGTCCTTTCAGATTCATCTGATAGGCCGCACGCGTCGCGAGGAAGTTCATGTCGTTGCCGTTGTGGCGTGCCAGCCACTCGCCAACGGTGCGCATGATCTCCTTGTTCGGTACCACATGGTACAGCATGTAGTGATTCATGCCGGTGGCCGCAAACACGCCCGTGGCCAGCGGGGCGGACTTGCCGGAGTACCCGGCGCGCTCCATCGCTTCCCATGCGACTTCGAGGAAGAACCGATGCTGCGGGTCCATCACCGACGCGTCACGCGGACTCATGCCGAAGAAGCCGGCATCGAAGTTCTCGATGCCCGCGAGCTGCGGCCAGGCGCGGACGTACGACGGGTCGGCCAGCAAGGACGGGTCTTCCCCCGCTGCCAGCAACTCCTCGTCGGAGAAGAAATGCACCGATTCCCGACCATCGCGGACATTGTCCCAATATTCCTCCAGCGTCGCGGCGCCGGGAAACCGTCCTGCCATGGCGATGACCGCGATCTCGGCGCCGGTCAGTTCAGGCTCTTGCTGATTCATCGGTTCAATACGAGCTCGTGGTGTGAAACCTGCACCGGAAGGCTAACGCCCAGATGCGGAGGACGGCGTCACCGCAGTCAGACGCGAGCCAGCCGCGCCCTCCCGAGGGGCACGCCCGACCGAAATGGCCAGTCCATGAGTGAGAGCGAACGACCGGCTCCCACTGTATGACGAGCGAGAGGCAAACTTATCTCACTGAGCCTGTACCGTGGTCGCCACGGCCCCTTCGACGAGCGACAGACTGGACGTTGTGCCACCCGTCGCGACCGGGTAGCTTCTGCTGCTGTTGGAGGGATGGCCGAGAGGCTGAAGGCACCGGTTTGCTAAACCGGCGTACTGGGAAACTGGTACCGAGGGTTCGAATCCCTCTCTCTCCGTGTGACGGGCCCACCACGTACCGGTGGGCCCGTTTTCTTATCCGCACCAGAGGCCCCGCCCCGCATGACCCCGCCCGCCC
>CAYMQV010000227.1:0-7033 GCA_964392395.1 uncultured Gemmatimonadaceae bacterium | reverse complement strand
GCGAGAGGGCGGGCGAATCACTTCCGACTGTCTGACACTACGTCCGCGACCATTCATCTGCACGTTCGTTGCGCCCAGTCAGCTGCGCGCCTCAGCGAGCTTGTGCGGCTTGCGGTCGATCCAGCCAAGGCCGCCGCGTGCCTCCTCGCTCAGCTCATGACGCCGGAATCTCGGGCATGAGACCGCTGGCCGTCACATTCTGCAGGCGCACGGTGCCTCTCGCCACCAGACGTTCCGCCTCGTCGCGGATCCACGCTTCCCAGACCTGGTTCGTGCGGCCACGCGAGAGGGGCTTAGCCACAGCGAAGAGCTTTCCGTTGCGTGACGCGCGGATGAACGAGGTGTGATTCTCCAGCCCGACCGCTTCCTGACCGTTCGGGCGCACGTGAATCGTGGCGCCGATCGATGCGATGGTTTCGATCACACCACAATGCACACCACCGTGCACCAGACCCCACGGCTGCAGGTGCTTGTCGGTGATCTCGAATTCACAAGCCACTTCATCCCCGGTGGCAGCGGTGAACACGAGATTCATTGCGCCGCTCCAGCCCGAGAGCTTGTTCAGCCAGTCCAGCGTCAGGGTTTCCGTTGTCATGCGTCAGGGAAAGGGGGGAAACATAGCGTTCGAGACAGGCCGCGGACGGTGCCGACGGTACCCGGCCAGAGCCGGTAGGCTCACGACCCCCGAGGCGCGTACACCGGGATCGGTCGCATGGACGGAACATGGTCGCACTCGATTCCACCAGTGCGGGTGGCGCACAGGCCGCAGCTGGCGAGCCTGACCTGCGTTCCGTGTGATGGGGTGCGGTCCCCTCATGCTAACATGGAGCGGGTCGACACTTCGACCTACCGTCCCCAGCCCCGCCGTGCATGCAGCACCTCGTCGACTACTTCGCGACCATTCCGTCCGCACACCGAAGCCTGATCCTGGTGGGTGGACTGACGTTGTTCATGTTGCTCGAGAGCGGCATTCCGCTGTTTCGCGGTCGGTATGCAAAGGGGCCGCACGCGGCCATCAATCTCTTCTTCACGCTCACGACGGTGGTCGTGAACTTCATGATGGCGAGCGTACTGCTCCGCGCCAGCGACTGGACCGCCGCGACAGAGTTCGGCATCCTCAACTGGCTGCCGACGATGCCGACATGGCTCTACGCCATCGTGGGCCTGCTGCTGCTGGACCTGATTGGCGCGTATTTCGTGCACTGGTCCGAACACAAGGTCCGCTGGATGTGGCGATTCCATCTGGTCCATCACACTGATCCCCACGTCGATACGACCACCGCCAACCGGCATCATCCGGGCGAGAGCGTGTTCCGGTTCGTCTTCACGACGGTCGCTGTCGTGCTGGCCGGCGCGCCGATCTGGATGGTGTTCCTCTACCAGTCATTGTCGGCGATGCTGTCGCAGTACAATCATGCCAACATTCGTTTTCCCGCGGGGCTCGATCGCGCACTGCGCTGGGTGATCGTGACGCCGGCGATGCACCGTGTGCACCATCACTTCACGCTGCCGTACACCGACACCAACTTCGGCAACATCTTTTCGTGCTGGGACCGGCTGTTCGGGACGTTCTCGCATCTGGAAACCTCGCAGATCGTCTTCGGGATCGACACACACCTGGATCCGGCAGAACATTCGCGGATCGGCAGTCTGCTCCGCATTCCGTTCCAGCGCCATCGTGCACCGGTCGGGGCGAAGTTCCGGGAGTAGTCTGGCAGCGCAGGGCCCGTCAGCGTCTTCTGCGCTGACCAGACAGCGGTCCCGCGGTTGAGCAACGTCTGCACATCGGTGCCGCCGAGCGACTCGATCATGGCGCGCAGATCTGCCATCGCGAGTCACTTTGCCTGGCCGACGCCGATACCTCGGAGGAGTGCCACATGTGTTGCAGCCATGCACGCAACGTCATGCACGCAACGTCATGCACGCAACGTCATGCACGCAACGTCATGCACGCAACGTCATGCACGCGCGAGTGCTCCTGGCACCTCGGCCAGCCGTCGCTGCAGGAAGCGGCGTTCAGGCCGGATCGCTTCGCCGGAGAGATCGTGTCTCGTCAGCCGATCGCCGGCACTGGCCGAGTCGTCCTCGTTGAACACCAGATTGATCACAGGCATCGCCTCCTCGGCGCGACCGACGTCACGGGACGAACCTACTCATCACCGCGGACCACGATCGGTCGCACCTCGATGCTCCCGGTGCGCGCCGACGGAATTCGGGACGCGAGCTGAATCGCCTCGTTCAGGCCCACCGCGTTGATCAGATAGAAGCCGCCGAGCTGCTCCTTCGTTTCGGCGAAGGGGCCGTCGGTCGTCGTCATCTGGCCGTTCCGGATCCGGACGGTCGTGGCGCTGTGCACCGGCTCGAGCTCTTCGCCAATGCCCAGCTGGCCGGCGCTGGCGATCTCGTTGCTGAAGGCGAAGTACTCACCCATGAAGGCGTCCATCTGGTCTTTCGGCATCGCGGCCAACGTGCTTTCGGCATCGTAGATCAGGCACAGGTACTTCATGTGGACTTCCTTGGAACTCTGGTGTGGAACGGCTGCTGACACCCTCGTGGCGCGTAAACGAAGTTCGGGAAGCAGTCGCCGGCCGGTGCATCCCGGCTGACGGCGTTGAAAATCCTCGCAATACCGCTGGTATCGCTGCGGTTTTCGCCGTGCCAGCCGAGCGCCCCATCCGGCTTTGTGAAATTCGAACTTCGATTACAATCCACTGGTCGTTCGGCGGGTTCGCAAATCGACAGCCGCTCTTCGCCCCGTGGTACGCCGCGCCAGGATCACGGATCGTCCGGCTACTCTTCAGGGGGCGTGTAGTCGCGGGAGTCGACATTGAAGCAGACGACCGGGAGCTGCGCCGGAATGGGAATGCCGGGCCCATGACAGGGGCTTTTCCCGGTCGCTTTCCCCCGTAACGCGCGACGATATTCGAACATCGCCTTCTCGACCATCAATGGCGATGCGGGCGGGTTGATCAGGGTCGCGCGACGGATTCGTTCTTTCGACAGCGCATTGAAATACACCCCGTCCTCGCCGGCCTGCGGGACCTTCCCCAACAGCGACCAGACGACCAGGACGACGCCAAAGCGCCGTTGAACCTCGAGGGTGACAGTCGTCACTTTCGTCAGGCCGGCGTCCCTCGCCCGGTCCCACGCTTCGCGGAAGTCCAGCGCGACGGCAGGCAATGGCATCGGTTGAATCTGGTCGAGGGGCCAATACTGAGGCTCCGCTCCCTCCCACGGGACCTTAAGGTCGCTTGTCGCCGTCATGAAGGCATTCGCTCCGGGCGCGTAGAAGTTGTACAGCACCGAGGAGGGTGCCGTGGCGGTCGGTGACTCCGGTCGCAGCTCGATGCGATACAGCACGGCATCGGGCTCGATGGAACGTGCCCACTCCGTGTTGCGGGGCACCAGTTCGAGCACCCCACGCGCGACCCCGTCCGAGTCATAGCTGAGCTCGTCTCCGCTGTCGATGCACGCCGCAACGAGCACGGAGACCGCAACGGCGGTCAGCCACCGCGCGGCGCGACGGGCAGGAGTGGTGAGAGGGTACGGCACGAAAAGGGGGTCGGGAGAACCTCGAGGACGGACCCGCCTCGGAAGGTTCGGGGTCAGCGCAATTTTCCAGAGATGAACGATGAACGCAAGCAAGTCTCACACCCGCGGAACAGTCAGGCATTCCGCGACTGCGAGGGAGCGTTACCGTTCGCAGATTGCTACCCCCTCTCTCCTGTGGAGTTCGTATGCGCTCGATGCTCGCTCTCGTCGTCCTGTCACTGTGTTGTGCCGTTCCTCCGGCGGCGGCACAGGCGCCCGTCGTCACCGCCATCCGCGCGGCGCGGCTGATCACGGGGGATGGCACCCAGATGGAGTCGCCCGTGGTGGTGATCTCGGGTGAACGGATCACGGCGGTGGGCCCGGCGGCGCAGGTGCGGATTCCGGCTGGTGCGCGCATCATCGACCTCGCCGGCTACACGCTGATGCCGGGCTTCTTCGACATGCACACGCACATCGAGTCGATCGACAACGATGGCGGCGATCTGTCGGTGCTCAAGGAGACCGCCGCGCACGGCGCGATCCACGGTGTGATCAATGCGAAGAAGACGCTCGAGGCCGGGTTCACCACCATCCGCGAAGCCGGCACCACGGACTACGTCGATGTGGTGCTGCGCGATGCCATCAACCGGGGTCTCATTCCCGGGCCGCGCATTCACGCGGCCGGACCCGCCATCGGCAGCACGGGCGGCCATGCCGACGTGAACGGGTGGAGTCCGAATCTCGCAATTCCCGGCACGGGTGTGATCGTCGACGGCCCCGACGCGGTGCGTCGGCAGGTTCGGCTCAACGTCAAGTACGGCTCCGACCAGATCAAGATGGTCGCCACCGGCGGCATCCTCTCGGTCGGTGATGCGGTGAATGCGCCGCAGTTCGGCGACGATGAAATGAAGACCATCGTGGACGAAGCCACACGCCTGGGGCGCAAGGTCATGGCGCACGCCCATGGTGGCGCCGGGCTGCTGGCTGCCGTGCGTGCCGGTGTGGCGTCCATCGAACATGGCAGCCTGGTGGACGACGCGGCGATTGCAGAGATGAAGGCGCGGGGCACCTATCTCGTCCCGACGCTCATCATCCTGGAAGAGATCGTGACCGATGGCGCGCGCAAAGGTGTCCCGGCCTACTCCATCTCCAAGGCTACCGCCATCGCCGCCGAGCGTCGCGTGCGGCTGCGCCGTGCCTATCAGGCCGGTGTGCAGTTCGCGCTCGGTACCGACGCCACCAGCGATATCCATGGTCGCAACGGCGAGGAGTTCAAGTACATGGTCGACATTCTCGGTGCGACGCCGATGGATGCGATCACGATCGGCACGATGAACGCGGCAACGCTGCTCGGGGTGGAGAAGGAGTTCGGCAGCGTGACGGTCGGCAAGGTGGCGGATCTGGTTGCCGTGCAGGGAAATCCGCTCCAGGATATTGCACTGCTGGCGCGTGTGCAGTTCGTGATGAAGGGTGGCGTGGTGGTGAAGACGGCAGGCCCTTCGCGCTGATGGTGGCTGACGCGGCGCCGGCCGCGCTGGCTTCACTGTTCACGAGTGTACCGCGGGCCGATTCACTCAGTCGGGAATCACCGCGGTGACTTCGATCTCGACCAGCGCCAGTTCTTCCATCAGCGCACTGACTTCGACCGCCGACATCGCCGCATTGAAGCTGCCGATGACCTCGCGAAAGGTCCGGCCGATTTCTGCGGCGGCGTCCATGTAGGCCCGCTTGTCCAGCACGTACCAGGTCATGCGCACGATGTGCTCGGGTTTCGCGCCGGCCTCGCGGAGCACTGCCACGATGTTCTCGAGCGCCGTGCGCGCTTGTCCGGCAATCGTGGCGCTGGGAAACCGACCCTCCGTGTCCCAGCCGACCATGCCGGCCACGAACACCATCTCGCCGCGAACGGCCACGCCATTGGAGTAGCCGCGCGGTCGCGGCCAGCCCGGAGGCAGCAGGATCCGCGTCATGGCGCCGCCGGCACTGCCGGCTGTGAGATCAGAAACGAAATCATCCGGGCTCTCGCAGGCGGAAGCGTTGCAGCTTGCCAGTCTCGGTGCGCGGCAGCTGCGCGCGCACCTCGATGGCGCGGGGATACTTGTAGGGCGCGATCGTCTGCTTCACGAAGTCCTGCAGCGCGCGGATCAACGACGCATCGCTCGTCTGCCCCTCATTCAGCACGACGAACGCCTTGACGATCTGACCACGCTCGGCATCAGGTACACCGATGACACCACATTCTGCGACGGCCGGATGCTTCAGCAGCGCCTCTTCCACTTCCGGCGCGGCGATGTTGTAGCCGGCCGAGATGATCATGTCGTCGGTGCGCGACTGGTAGTGGAAGTACCCGTCGGCATCGATCAGGTAGGCATCGCCGGTGAGATTCCAGCCATCGTATACATAGCCACGCTGGCGTTCGTCAGCGAGGTAGCGGCATCCGGTCGGCCCCTTCACTGCCAGGCGCCCAACCTGCCCGATCGGCGCCGGCGTGCCGTCGTCGTCCAGCACGGTTGCGACGTAGCCCGGCACCGGTGTGCCGGTTGCACCTGGCCGTGCGTGCGCCTCATCGGCCGAAATGAAGATGTGCAACAGTTCGGTTGCGCCGATACCGTCGATCAGTTCGATGCCGGTCGCCTCGCGCCAGAGTTCGCGCGTTGACGCCGGCAATACCTCGCCCGCCGACACACACTGCCTGAGCGACGAACCGCGCAGCGCCTCGCCGTGCTGCGCCATCGTACGATAGGTCGTCGGTGCAGTGAAGAGCGTCGTGGCATGGTACTCGAGGATCGCCGTCAGCAGGTTCTGCGGCGAGGGCTTCTCCAGCAGCACAGCCGACGCGCCGACCTGCATTGGAAAGAGCACCAGCCCACCAAGCCCGAAGGTGAAGGCCAGCGGCGGACTGCCGATGAAGACATCGTCCTCGTGAGGCTTGAGGATATGCACCGGCCAGCAGGCACAGATCGCCATCACGTCCCGATGGAAGTGCATGGTGCCCTTCGGCTGTCCGGTCGTCCCCGACGTGAAGGCGATGATGCAGGTGTCGTCGGCCGCCGTGTCCACATTGGTGAACTCGCTCGCGACACTCCGCATTGCGTGCTCGAGAGACTCGGCCGCGTCCACATTGAAGTGCCGGACCGCAACGCGGTGCGCGACGTCCGACAGCGCCAGGTCCAGCTCCACGCCCAGCGAGGCATCACAGAGCGCAAACCGCACCTGCGCCTTCTCGATCACCTTCGTCAGCTCGACGGCGCGCAGCAGCGGCATCGTCGCGACGGCAATTCCCCCGGCCTTGATCACGCCAAACCAGGCCGCCACCATCATCGGGTTGTTCGGCGCGCGCAGCAGCACACGATTGCCGGGCACGAGCCCCATCTGCTGCACCAGCACATTGGCGACACGGTTCGCCTGTCGCTGCAATTCGGCGTAGGTCCACGTGACACCGGCAGCACGAAGGCAGACGCGTTCACCGCGGCCCTCGGTGATGTGGCGATCGAGCAGCGCT
>CAYMQV010000226.1:0-7048 GCA_964392395.1 uncultured Gemmatimonadaceae bacterium | reverse complement strand
AGGCGAAAACCTCCCGCCTGCAGCACGCTGATCGGGCCGAGCCCACCGCTGCCACGCACACCGTGCGGAAATGCACGCTCAAAACGGCTCTCATCCCACAGGTTGCGTGAGACGTAGTCGAACGACGCTTCCGTGGACCGCTCCGTATTCTCGGAAAGCACGATCCGTTCGATTCCGCGGGAGAGAAAAGCCGACGCGAACGGCTCCCACGCCAGCAGGAACTCTGGCTGCGGAAGGACCGTCGTGAAGCACACGAACTGCACGAGCGAACTCATCTGCAACTCCTGGGGGACGACGATGATCGGAGACAGAAAAACGGAGCGCCGCTGAGCCAGCGGACGCTCCGGTGCGGTGCGGGCGGCACGAGTCGACGGCAAGACGACGGTGCACGGCCTGTGCCACAAAGCTAACCGGGTACGACCCCCGTATGAGGTATCGACCATCGCGTCGCCCTACTTGAACGCCTGCAGCCCCGTGATGGCGTTGCCGATGATCAGCGAATGCACATCGTGCGTCCCTTCGTACGTATACACGCTTTCAAGGTTCGCCATGTGCCGCATGCTGTGATACTCGGCCAGAATGCCGTTCCCACCGAGCAACCGGCGTGCCTCGCGCGCAATGTCGGTCGCCACGTTCACGTTGTTGCGCTTGGCGACCGACACCTGATTCGAGTTGAACGTGCCAAGGTCCTTCATGCGACCGAGGTGCAGCGACAGCAGCTGCCCCTTGATGATCTCGGTGATCATGTTCGCCAGGCGGACCTGCTGGATCTGGAAGGCCCCGATCGGCTTGTCGAACATCATCCGCGTCTTGCTGTACGACAGCGCCTCCTCGTAGCAGGCCATCGCCGCGCCCATGGCGCCCCACGAGATGCCGTAACGCGCCTGCGTCAGGCAGCTCAGCGGACCACGCAGCCCCTGCACCTCCGGCAGCATCGCATCCGCCGGGACATGCACATCGACCAGCACCAGTTCACTCGTATCGCTGGCACGCAGCGACAGCTTCCCTTTCTGATCCTTGGCGGTGAATCCAGGCGTGTTGGTCGGCACGATGAAGCCGCGCACCGACTTGCCAGTCTCATCGCCATCGACCGTCTTGGCCCAGATGATCGACACGTGCGCCTGCGAACCATTGGTGATCCACATCTTGGCGCCGTTGATGATCCATGACCCGTCGGCCTGCTGACGAGCGCGGGTGATCATGGCACCTGGATTCGAGCCAGCATCCGGCTCCGTCAGGCCGAAACAGCCGATGACCTCGCCCTTCGCCATCTTTGGCAGGTATTGCCGCTTCTGTGCCTCGCTGCCGAACGCGAAGATCGGATACATGACCAGAGCGCCCTGCACGCTGGCGAAACTGCGAATGCCGCTGTCGCCGCGCTCGAGTTCCTGCATGATGAGACCGTAGGCGACGCTGCTCAACCCGGCACAGCCGTATTCCTCCGGCAGGTTGGCGCCGAACATGCCGAGTTCTGCCATCTCGGGAATCAGCTCTTTCGGGAAGCGGCCCTCGACGTAGCAATCGCCGATGATCGGCAGAATGCGTTCGTCGACGAATCGGCGGACCGCGTCGCGAATGGCGCGCTCTTCTTCGGTGAGCGCGGCGTCGATGTTGAACAGGTCGTCTTCGCGCGGCATGAGGTGGCCCGAAGGCAGCAGCGACGTCTCGGAATCGATATGCACGGCCATGGCTGGGTCTCCGCCAGGAAAAGTCGGTCGGGCGCAGCCGGATCGGCGCGTCCAGAGGCTATAAGGCTAACCGGCCCGACGGAGCGCGGGAACGCTGTCGGACCGGTTTGTAGGCTGGACGATCGAGCGGGGCGAAGCGTTCCGATGGGTGGCCCGCGGAACACGTCACCGGCCGCCAGCACCTGCCGTCGGCCCTGCCACCTTCCCGGCCGTCAGGAAGTCCACGGCCAGCGCCGTCATCGCCCGAACCCCATTCGGCAGGGCAGCCTCATCAGCGAAAAAGTAGGGCGAGTGGTTCGCCGCCGCCGTCCGCGGATCCTTGTCCTTTGGCGTGACGCCGAGCATCACGAACATGCCCGGCACCTTCTCCTGGAAGAACGCGAAGTCCTCGGCTCCGGTCACGAGCGGCCGGATCGAGGCCCCAGCCTCCCCCGACGCCCAGCGCAGGCTCGGGAGCATCTGATTGGTGAGTGCCGTGTCATTGATCGTGACCGGATAGCCGCTATCGACGACAAACACGGCGCTGGCGCCGCTGCTGGCGGCGATCTGTTCCGCCGTGCGCTTCATCCGCGCGAAGACGTCCGTGCGTTGCACCGGATCGAAGGTTCGGATCGTGCCGATCATGACGACGCTGTCGGGAATGATGTTGCTCCTGATCCCGCCATTGATCGCGCCGACCGTGACGATTGCCGGTACTGCGGTGATATCTGTTTGCCGACTGATGATCGTCTGCAACCCGATCACGATCTGTGAACCCACGACGATCGGATCGACACCGGCCCACGGCGCGGCACCATGGGTCTGGCGACCACGTACGGTGAGCGAAAACGAGTTCGCCGCAGCCAGCAACGGTCCGATGCGATAGCCAATCGACCCCAGTGGTCCCGGAAAGACGTGCAGTCCGAACATCGCATCGACGTGCGGATTCTCCAGCACACCGGCGCGAATCATCGGCGCCGCGCCGCCTTCACCATTCGGTGCGCCCTCTTCAGCCGGTTGAAACACGAACTTCACCGTACCCGGCAGCATCGCCTTCATGCCGGCCAGCACCTCTGCCGCACCCATCAGGATCGCGACGTGATTGTCGTGCCCGCAGGCGTGCATCACGCCCACCGCCTGCCCGCGATAGGTGCTCCTGACCATCGAGCGAAACGGCACATCGACCAGCTCGGCCACTGGCAGCGCGTCCATGTCTGCACGCAGCGCGACCACCGGGCCAGGCTTCCCACCGCGCAGCAGCCCGACCACACCATGTCCGCCCACACTGGTCGTGACGTCCATCCCGAGTGACGTCAGGTGCGCCGCCACCAGCGCTGCCGTTCGCACCTCATCCCCCGAGAGCTCCGGGTGTTCATGAATGTCCCGCCGCCAGCCGACCACCCTGGGCATCACCGCCGCCATGCGCCGCTCGATCTCAGCCCGCAATGGCGCGGTGTTCGCGGGTCGCTGTGCAACCGCGGCGGCGGACGCTACACCGGCAATCACCACGCCGACGAGGAGAGCACGAGTCATGGTCCGCATCGGCAAGGGCTGCAGAAGTGAAGTGTTCGCTCAGGTCCCGGAATCATGGACCAGTGCCGAGCCGTCCGCAACCGAGCACCTGGGAGCGACGACCGCTGCAAACGCTACGGCTACGACGGCTACGAACGCTGCGACGACTACAACAGCTACAACGGCAACGGCAACGGCAACGGCGTTAACGCAAAGATGCAAAGGCGCCAAGGCGCAAAGAAGAGCAGAATGCCTTGGAACAGCTGGCCGGATTTCACAAGCGAGTACTCACTGCGTCAGGAGTTCCTTGCATCCATCAGCAACTCTTTGCGCCTTGGCGCCTTTGCACCTTTGCGTTAAAGCTGTTCACTGTTCGCAGTTCGCAGCTTGCTGCGTACTGATGCCGGAGCGGCTACCGCGGCAGCGTCCGCGTTGCCGCCGGCGCAATGCCGACTGCGCGGCATTTGGCCCGGAACCCGCGTCCATGATCCACCGGCCGACCCGTTTCGTCCTGCCACTGGTGCACCATCTCGTGCAGCAGGGTGTGAATCGCCTCGGGCCAGCCGTCGCGCCGCAGGTGGCGACGGGACATCACGATTTCGCCGCGTCCACCGCTGTGCGCGCGCAAGGTGTAGTGACCCAGTCGCCGAGCGAGGCGGCGGGAGACCTGTATCTCGAGTGGTTCGAGCGTGCCACCGAAGTGCTCGAGGTTCAGTTGCGCGTGCAGCAGCGTCAGTCGCGCCGCCATCGCTTCGTCGTCCGGGTGCTGCGCCGCCGGTCGACGCGCAGGGGGCGTGACCGGTACCGGATACGCCACGATGATGTCGCGGGCCGCGCTCCGCTTCACGCGATTGCGCGACGTCGCGAAGCTGGCAATCGCCGCCTGCACACTGGGCGGGGCCGCCGCAAAGCCTTCGTGTACGCGCAGCACGCCGCTGGAGAGGCTCACCATCGTGCGCCGATTCCGCGTCAACACCAACCGATCGACACCGCGCAAGCCGTGCGCACGCAAGGCGTTCAGGAAGGCGTCAGGGTCGGGGCGCGTCTCACCAGCGGTACGCGAATCGGCGTGTGTCTCCGGGAACTCCGGCGTGGACGGCGCCGCAACGGTCGGCGGCGACGCCACCGGCGGCCGATTCGCCGGCGGCCGATTCGCCGGCATCGCCCGTTCGTGGAGCGGGCCCGGATCCGGGGACTGCGTCGTGATCTCGAACAAGCCGAGCTGCCCGGGATCACGCGAGAACTTGCGCGTCAGCCACGCAATCACCGCGCGAACACCTTCACCGGGCCCGGCCCGAAGCGACGCGCCGCCGGCTCCCAGATCCACGTCACGATGTGAATCTCGTCGTCCGTGATGTCGATGCAGTTCACACTCGACGGCCGCCCGCCGCGCGATCGGCTGCTGACCGTGCCAGCCGTCGAGATGACGGTCCCCTTCTTCGTATGCTCCACGAAATGGATCGCTTCCTGGTGATCGTGGCCGCACAGCACCAGATCGACTCCCATTTCGGCGAACGCGCCGAGCACCTTCTTCGTATGCTTCAATCCATGGCGCTGACTCAGCTCGCCACGCACCGGGTTGTGATGCATGACGACCACACGCGCCGCCTCGGCCGGCGCCGCATCGAGTCGATCGCGCAGCCGCTCGAGCTGCGAGCGTGTCACGTCGCCGATCACGCTCAGGTCGCGCACGTTCCACGTCAACGTCCGGCGCGTGATGCCATGACTCGTGTTCAGTCCCACGACGCGCGCACCGGGAACATCGAGCACCGGCTCGATCTCGGGATGGATGAACGTGCGGTAGTCGGCGTAGAGCGCCGCGCGGTCACCGACACCCATCGGCGCATTCCACCACGCCACATCGTGGTTCCCGGGGACGACGATCGTTTCACACACCTTGCGCGCGTCGCGCAGGAACGCCGCCGCCCGCTGAAACTCACCCGACCGCGCCCGCTGGCTCACGTCACCGCTGATCGCCACCACATCAAAGAGCTCATCCTGAATCAGCGCTTCGATCGCGTCGATCTGCAGCGGCACGGCGGGGCGACCGAAATGCAGGTCGGAAACGTGCAGAATCCGGGTCACGCCGGGCGACCTCTCACAATCGGGCGATGATGGCGTCCGCGAACTGTGACGTCGATGCCGAACCGCCGAGATCACGCGTCAGCACCTGCTTCTCGTCGATCACGGAATGCAACGCCGTGCGAATCCGCTCGGCGCGCACCGTATCGCCGAGGTGATCGAGCATCAGACAGGCGGCGAGGATGAGCGCGCCGGGGTTGGCGACGCCCTTGCCCGCGATGTCGGGGGCCGTGCCGTGTACCGCTTCGAAGATCGCGGCGGTCGGCCCGATGTTCGCGCCCGGTGCGAGCCCCAGTCCACCCACCAGCCCCGACACCAGATCCGACAGAATGTCCCCGAAGAGATTCGTCGTCACGATCACGTCGAAATTCTCCGGCTTCAGCACCAGCTGCATCGCCATCGCATCGATGATGCGGTCCTCGAATTGCACCCGACCGGCGTATTCCTTCGCGATTTCACGGCCCACGTCGAGGAACAGCCCCTGCGTGTACTTGAGAATGTTCGCCTTGTGCACCAGCGTCACTTTCTTCCGTCCATGCTTGACGGCGTACTCGAAGGCGTACCGGATCACACGATCCGAACCGTAGCGCGTGATCAGGGCCACGCTCTCCGCGGCAGCCTTCGGATCGTCGCCGATCCGGATGTAGTGCTCGGCCCCGTAGTAGAGCCCTTCGAGATTTTCGCGGATGATCACGATATCCACCTTCTCGAACCGCCCGCCATGCAGGATGACGTGCGCAGGGCGCACGTTCGCATAGAGATCGAAGGTCTTGCGCAGCGCCACGTTCACCGAGCGATACCCGTCGCCGACCGGCGTCTCCAGTGGCCCCTTCAGTGCAACCCGATTCTTCTTGATCGAGTCCAGCGTCGCTTCGGGAATCGGATCGTTGTAGCGCGCGGCAGCCGATGCACCGGCCATCTGTCGATCCCAGACCAGATCGGCGCCGACCGCCGCCAGCACGCGAATCGTCGCCTCCGTGATGTCGGGGCCGATGCCGTCGCCGGGGATCAGTGTGACTGTGGTGGACATGATGGGGAGGCCGGAGGCGAAGGGAGGAGGCGGCAGAGTGGCGAACGACGTTTCGGCTGCGCCTTACGGGACGACGACCAGATCGGCGAATTTCGTCGCCACGGCTGCCAGTGCCGCACGTTCGTCGGCGGCGGGCGCCCCGACCACATCGGGGAACGACAACACCGTGGCCATGCGACCATCGAGGAACGCAATCCGCAGCGTGGCCTGCTTCAATCCACCGGCCGTCGTCGCCACCCGCGTCTCGAGCGGGAGCAGCACCAACCGCGACTCCGGCACCATCGCAATGATGGCCCGCAGCTGCGAAGCCAGCGGTTCACGGAGATCGAGATCGTTCCGGCGGCGGCTCGGCGTCAGTCCGGCCGTCGAGAGTGCGCGCGGATCGGTGCGATTGATCACTTCGCGCTGCGCGACGCGCGACGTATTCGGCGTCAGCGACCAGGTGGCCTCCAGCCCGCGGTCACGGAGCGCCGCCGTCAGCGCTGAATCCATCTGCGCCGCACGTGGACGTCCGCTGGCACTGGCCGCGGTCAGCCAGCCCGAATCGCCCACCGCGAACTTCTGCAGCGGAAACACCACCACCATGCGCGAGCTGTACTCGCCGAAGATCGGCGGGGCGAGCCGCGAGGGTGGCGGCTCTGTGGCCTTCGCGGAATCGCGTGCGACCGCCGGTTCCGGCGTCGGTGTCGGCTTCGGGGACCCGCCACACGCGCTCAGGACCAGCGCGACGGTCGGCAACGCTGCCACGGACCACGGC
>CAYMQV010000225.1:1941-7168 GCA_964392395.1 uncultured Gemmatimonadaceae bacterium | reverse complement strand
GCCCAAGAAACGTGACCAGGGCGCCGCTCAGCCGCGCCGTGCCGCTGGCGAGGTGTCGCGTCGAGAGTTCGATCAGTCCGGTCGTGAACATCATGCCGGGAAGCAGTACCACCAGCCCGGCCACGGTGATCGCGTACCCGGAGCCGCTATCGGTCAGCGCGGCGAACAACTGCGCGACGGCAGCGATCACGAATGCACTCAGCGGCTCGGTGATGTCGGCCCACGCACGGTTCTTCTGGCTGCGGGTGACGATCTGTCCGCAGATGAGACCGACGATCGCGGCGCCCAGCATGTCCCAGAGGCCGACGTGGAGAAAGCTCGCCACGGCCACCGACACCAGCACGAAGGCCAGTTGCACGGAACGTGTCCCCCATCGCGCGGGCTCGCTCAGCAAGCGCTCGATGCGAACCGAGCCATCCACAGGGCCAAGGGTCCCGTACATCACGTCCCGCGCGATCCGGTCCAGCCCCGACAAATGCCGCAGATTCGTCGAGCCGGGTTCGGCGCGGATCAGATGCGTGCGCTGCGCGTCCGGCGGCCCGAACGCTGCCATGATCGATGTCGGCGTGGAGAAGAACTGTGCCTCCAGCCCGAGCTTCCGCGAGACGTCCGACAGGGTTGCCTCGAGCCGGTGCGCTGAAAACCCCGCGTTGTGCAGCGCCCGCGCCAGACGAAGAATGAATCCGACCGCTTCGCCCGGACCCGGGGTCGGGGGGCTGTGCGTCGCGTTCGTGGAAATCGGAGCCGGGTTCGTCATGTGACGGGGCAGTGTACCCCGACCGGCTCGATATGGGCACCGGTCGGCGCTCCCATTTCGCGCGTCAGTGGACATCTTTGCTCCGTTCGCATTCGGCTCGCCGGCGTCACTGCGGCGAGGCCGAACCCTTCTGCATTTTCTGGAGTTTCCTGCCCATGCCTATCCCGGCCGTCGGCGCCGCCGCCCCGGATTTCACGCTGAATTCAACCAGCGGTCAGCCCGTCACGCTCTCGCAGTTCAAGGGCAACGCACGCGTCCTGCTGGCATTCTTCCCGCTCGCCTTCACAGGTGTCTGCACCGCGGAGATGTGCGCATTCACCGAGGACTACGACGCGTTTGCGAAGGCCGGCGTGACCGTGCTGCCGATCAGCGTTGACAGCGTCCCGTCGCTGAAAGAGTTCAAGGCCAAGAACTCCCTGAATGTCGATCTCCTCAGCGACTTCAAGCGGGACGCGAGTCGCGCCTACGGCACGTTGATCGAGGACCTGTTTTTATCGAACCGTGCATACTTCCTGATCGATACCGACGGAATCGTTCGCTGGGCCCACGCAGAGGAAACGCCCGGAAAGAGCAGGACGAACGCAGAGATCCTGGCCGCGATCGGCTGAGCCTGAGGTAGTGCTCCCATCCGCGCATCCAGATGGGTGCGCGGATTGGGACCCGCGTGCGTGAACCGAACTCGCCTCCCCAGCGCAGCATCCCTAGTCTCCGCTCATGCGATACTCCGAGGCGGTGGTGGCAGCGGTCCTCGCGACGCTGATTCGGGCCACAGTCGATGCGGATGTACCGGTGGTGCTTCGGACCCGGCGAGCCTCACAGGCGAGAGATCTCGCCTGCTGGCTCGAACGGGTCCATGGGGGCACCAGAACCGTGGTGCCGTCGGTCACCCAGCGGGGAGACATCGAAGTGCGGCTGCCGCTGCAGATGGCCTGGCCTGCGGTCGAGTATCGCGCTGGCGACGGGCATCCCCCACTCGCCACGCCTCCTCCGGTGGCACACCTTTCGGCCATGACCTCTCCTTCACCGTCCGCCAGGAGCCAGTGATGCGAATTCTCGTGATCGAAGACGATCCGATCGTCGGGCAGTTCGTCAAGCGTGGCCTCGAGGAGCAGAACTGGACGGTCGACCTCGAGGCCGATGGCGAGTCGGGTGAACGGACCGCAGCGCAGGGTGATACCTACGACCTGATCATCCTCGACATGCGTCTGCCTGGCAAGGACGGACTGTCGGTGCTGCGCACGCTCCGCTCGCGCGGCTTTCAGCGGCCGGTACTCGTGCTCACGGCGCAGGACGCGGTGGATGCCAAGGTGCAGACCCTGCGCGCCGGTGCCGACGACTATGTCACGAAACCCTTCGCCTTCGAGGAGCTCCTGGCGCGGATCGAGGCGCTCTCGCGTCGTCCGCGGCAGCTCACGTCGCCGCGCCTCGAGCTCGCTGGCCTGGTCGTCGATCTCGACACCCGCGAAGTGACGCGCGCCGGCGCGCGCATCGAACTGACGCCGAAGGAATTCAAGGTGCTCGAGTACCTGATGCGTCACCCCGGTCGCGTGATGAGCCGCACGCTGATCACGGAATATGCCTGGGGGTATCACTTCGATCCAGGCACCAACATCGTCGATGTCGTGATCACACACCTGCGAAAGAAGGTTGATGCCAACCACGATCAGAAATTGATCGGTACCGTTCGCGGCGTGGGTTACGTGATCAAGGAGTGACGAGGTGATCCAGTCGATCCGCGCCCGCGTGACGCTCCTCTTTTTGCTCGCACTGCTGATTTCGGTGGTGGTGTTTGCGGGCGGCATCTGGATCGGGCGCAAGGATTCGGCGTACTACCGCGAGCTGCAGCGGTATGTGCAATCGCAGGCCGAGCTGGCGGTTCGCATCATCATGCAGGCTGAGACCCGTGGGCCGGTGACGATCAAGCGTGACCCGTTGATCGGCGAGCAGTTGACCCCGGAGCTGGCGAGTGCCATGGAGGTGATCCCGGACTACCTGCTGGTGCTCGATTCGACCGGCCGCGCGCTCTACGTGTCGGAGAAGGCGCGCGCGCTCCCGGAAGAGGATCTCTCGACGCTCCTCGAGCGATCACTGGACATCGAGGCGGATGCCACACGGGCGACCCTCCTCACGCTGCGATCGGGTCAGATCTTTCTCTCGGCACGAGACGAACGTGACCCGGCGACCTCGATCGAGCGGATTGTCGCCGGGAGTTCAACCAGTACGACGGAGGAAATCTGGCGCGACCTCATGCGGTCGATGCTGATGCTCGCGCCAGTGGTGCTTTTGCTGGGTGGCACGGCGGCCTATCTGATTGGTGGCGTTGCGGTTCGTCCGATCGGCAGCATCATCAGCGAGCTCGAGGCAATCACCGATGGGCGGTCGCTGCACCGGCGGCTGGGCGGCGCCGATGCGAAGGGCGATGAACTGTCGCGGCTGACGAGCACACTCAATGCGATGATCGGGCGCCTGGAGAACAGCTTCGGCGGCCTGCGGCGATTTACGGCCGACGCCAGCCATGAGCTCAAGACGCCGCTGACGGTTCTTCGCGCGAGCATCGAACGCGCGATGATGGCGAAACGGGGATCGAACGAGCAGATGGAGTATCTCGAGGAGGCGTTGAACGAGGTGACGCGAATGGCGGACCTGGTCAATAGTCTGCTCAGCCTCGCGCGCGCTGACGAGGGTCGGTTCGACCTCGTGCGCGACGTCGTGTTGCTGGACTTCATGTTGCGCGACATCGCCGAAACCGCGACGATCCTCGGTGAACCAAAAGGCATTGCGGTCGAGGTGACCGAGTGTGAAGCCTTGACGGTGGAAGGCGATGCACCGCGTCTTCGTCAGCTGCTCTTGAATCTGGTGGAGAACGCGATCAAGTATACGACCGTGGGCGGCACCGTGGAGTTGGCGCTGTCGTCGGATCAGGGGGCGGCAGTGCTCACGGTGAAGGACAGCGGGATGGGCATCGCAGCCGCCGACCTCCCATTCATTTTCGAGCGCTTCTGGCGTGCGGACCGCGCACGGTCACGGAAGAGCGGTCGTGGCGGCACCGGACTCGGTCTCGCGATCAGTCAGTACATCGCGCAGGCGCACGGAGGCACCCTGACGGCGCAGAGCCGCCTCGGCCGCGGGAGCACCTTCACGCTCACACTGCCAGGCGCCGTGTGTCGGGACGTGGGTCGCAGCGACACGACCCGCGACAGCACCGCGCCGACACGCGTGGCCTGAGCGCTCGAGCTGACGGCGTAGTGCTGGTGCAGCTGGTGCGCAAGGGGGCGTGAGCGCCGTCGGACGATCGATGTGCTGCCGTCGTCACGGATGCTTAAGCAAATCGTAATGCAATAGCCGTCGCATCCAGACCGCTCCTCCGACAGTATTGCGAGATCCCGTTCGACCATCATCCGGCACAATGGAGTGGGTGGATGTTCGATCAATTGCTGGAAACGAAGGCCGCCAAGCAGAAGAAGTCCGGCGGAACTGTCATCTCGATCGTGCTGCACACGATTCTGGTCGCTGGTGCGGTCTATGCGACCAACAAGACGGCTGAGGCGCTCGAAAAGCCGAAAGAGGAGAAGGTCGTCCTCACGGAAACGAAGAAGGAGCCTGAGCCAGAGAAGCCGAAGGAGCAGCCGAAGCAGCAGGAGGTTGTAGCACAGGTTGCTCCGCCGAAGGGCTTCCAGGTGCTGACGCCGCCCATCGAAGTCCCTGATGTGATCCCGGACGTCGATCTGAGCCGCAAGGCCACCGATGAAGCCGACTTCAGTGGCAAGGGTGTGCAGGGGGGGATCGCCAAGGGCGTGGAAGGGGGAACGGGCCCGGTCATCAGCGACCAGCCGTACTTCGACTTCCAGGTCGAGAAGGCGGCCGCTGCGATTCCCGGCAGTGGTTCCCCGGCGTACCCAGAAATGCTGAAGAGCTCTGGAGTCGAGGGTGAAGCGCTGGTGCAATTCATCGTCGACACGACGGGCCGCGCGGAACTCGGATCGTTCAAGGTGCTGCGTGCCTCGCACGACGCCTTTGGTCAGTCCGTACGCTCGGCATTGCCTCGGATGCGGTTCCTGCCAGCAGAAATCGGCGGCCGCAAGGTCCGCATGCTCGTGCAGCAGCCGTTCGCGTTCGCGCTCAATCGATAGTTCCCGGCGTCGCCCGGTCCCAATCTCCACACCTTAGCTCTGGGAGTTTCCGATGGATCTGTCAATGATCGAGATGTACAACTCGATGGGTATGTTCGCGAAGGGGATCGTGTTCACCCTGTTCGCGATGTCCATCTGGTCGCTCACCGTCATGTTCTCGAAGTGGTGGACGCTCCGCGCGGCGAAGGCCGAGACGCTCAAGTTCGCTCCCGAGTTCTCGCAGTTCCTCGAAGAAGACAACCTCGGCGAAGCGATCAAGCTGGCCGAGACGTACAAGAAGTCGCATGTGGCCCGTGTGTTGGGTGGCGCGCTCGGTGAAATCCGCCCGCTGATCCAGGAC